>NZ_JBLNNF010000004.1:0-347323 GCF_047784845.1 Pseudomonas sp. NFX98
CCCCCAAGCAGATCATTTGTGCGGCGATGCGAAAGCTGCTGCACTTCGTTTACGGCGTACTCAAGTCGGGCCAGCCCTACGACCCGAAACTTGCGCTTGCCCGGTGAGGTTCAAGACGGTATCTACAGGGTACGGGTTTGGTCAGGCGACTGCGGCGGTTTGTTTGAGCTGCGTCTCAGCTTCTAACTCGCGCACCAACGGCAACACCCGCTTGCCGAAATATTCCACTTCCTCCTGAAAGTGCAGGAACCCCGCCAGCACCAGGTCCACACCCACCGCTTTGAGTGCCACGATGCGCTCGGCGATTTGCTGCGGCGTGCCGATCAGGTTGGTCTTGAAGCCGTCGTTGTATTGCACCAGATCCTCGAAGGTCGATTTCGCCCAGTTGCCCTCACCTTCCGGTGACACTCTGCCCGCCTGCTTTGCCGCATCGCCAAAGGCATTCACCGCTTCCGGGTCGGCCTGATCGATGATTTGCGCCAGCACGGCACGTGCTTCCTCTTCGGTATCACGGGCGATCACAAACGCATTCACGCCGACCTTCACTGAATGACCGTTCGCTGCAGCCTTGGTGCGAATGTCATCGACCTGGGCCTTGATGCCTTCCGGGGTATTGCCGTTGGTGAAATACCAATCCGACACCCGCGCCGCCATGTCCCGCGCCGCACGGGAACTGCCGCCCTGGAAGATTTCCGGCTGACCCAATGGTTTCGGTTTGAGGCTGTAATTGTCGAAACGGTAGAAGTCGCCGCGGAAGGTGAAGTTGTCCTGGGTCCAGATGCCTTTGAGCGAACGGATGAACTCCTCGGAACGGCGATAGCGCTCGTCGTGCTCCAGCCAGTGTTCGCCGATGGCCTGGAATTCTCCCTTGAACCATCCACTGACAATGTTCACGGCGATGCGGCCGTTGGTGAGTTGATCGATGGTCGCCAGTTGCTTGGCTGCCAGCGCCGGTTGCCACGGGCCCGGCAGGATCGCGGCAATGACTTTCAGGTTCGTCGTCGCCGCCAGCAGCGCATGACTGAACGCCACCGACTCGTGCTGGAATTCCGCGCCGTAACCCGCCGTAAAACGAATCTGCGTCAGGGCGTATTCGAACCCGGCCGCTTCCGCCAGTTGCGCCAGTTTGCGGTTGTAGTCGATGCCCCAATCGGTTCGCTGTTCGATCTTGCTGACCACCAGCCCACCGCTGACGTTCGGCACCCAGTAGGCAAATTTGACGGCTTGCTGACTCATTGGCATGTCCTCGGGACTTTAGGGAGTTCCCGGGGCTAGAGCAGCAAGCGTGCCAGTGCGGAAACGGGGCTTGCGACCCCACTGACTCTAGCCATGCAAGAAACCCTGTAGGAGTGAGCCTGCTCGCGATAGCGGCGGAACATTCAGCATATTTGTCGACTGGATTGCCGCTATCGCGAGCAGGCTCACTCCCACAATGATTCGGGTGTGTCAGGGGCAAATTGCTGTTGCGCTGTTGATGTAGCAACAGTTAGGACCGCCTCGAAACCCGAATCCCCCCGCAAATCCCGGCGCCATTCATTCGGCATGGACCGTGCAACACCCCTGGCATCCACTGCCAACTCAAGGAACTGTTCCATGACCGAACACCAGGTAATCAATCCGCTGTCCGTGGGTACTGACTACGAAACACTGGCGAGCCAATTCCGGCCGATTTTCCAGCGCATCGCCGCCGGAGCCGTGGAGCGTGAACAGTCGCGCACGCTGCCGCATGAGCCGATCCAATGGCTGAAAGAAGCCGGGTTTGGCGCCGTGCGGGTGCCGGTTGAATATGGCGGTGGCGGCGCTTCGGTGCCGCAGCTGTTTGAACTGCTGATCGAACTGGCCGAGGCCGACTCTAACGTGCCCCAGGCGTTGCGCGGCCACTTTGCCTTTGCCGAGGATCGCCTGAATTCGCCAGCGGGCCCGGCACGGGATGTCTGGTTCAAGCGCTTCGTCGACGGTGACATCGTCGGCTGCGCCTGGACCGAAATCGGCAACGTAGCCATCGGCGAGGTGGTCACCAAAGTCTCGCCTGATGGTGATAAGTGGCGGCTCAACGGCGAGAAGTTCTACAGCACCGGCAGCCTGTTTTCCGACTGGATCGATGTCTACGCCCAGCGCAGCGACACTGGCGGCGACGTAATTGCTGCGGTGCGTACCCGTCAGCCCGGGATCGTGCAGAGCGATGATTGGGATGGGTTCGGCCAACGCACCACCGGCAGCGGCACGTCTCGCTTTGTCGACGCAGAAGTTGAAGCCGAGAACGTCATCGACTTCGCCACGCGCTTCAAATACCAGACCGCCTTCTATCAATTGGTGCTGCTGGCGACCCTGGCCGGGATTGGCCGCGCAGCGTTGCGCGATGTCGCCCGTCACGTGCGCGATCGCCAACGCATCTACAGCCATGGCAATGCCCAGCGAGTCAGCGACGACGCTCAAGTTCAACAAGTGGTCGGTGATATTGCCGCATGGGTGTATGCCGCCGAGGCCAGTGCCTTGAGGGCTGCGCATCCGGCGCAGCAGGCTTACGTGGCGCGCTTCTCGGACGACGAAGCAGGGGAACGTGCGGCGAACGTGGCGGCTGAAATCGAATCGGCGAAAGCGCAAGTAGTGGTCACAGAGCTGATCCAGCGCGCGACCACGCAGTTGTTCAATGCGCTGGGCGCTTCGGACATTCGCCAGGGCAAGGCGCTGGACCGGCATTGGCGCAATGCGCGCACCGTGTCCTCGCACAACCCGGTGATCTACAAGGCGCGGATTGTTGGGGATTGGGCGATCAACGGCACGGAGCCGCCGTTTGTGTGGCAGATCGGCAATGGGCCGCAGTCCAAAATTTAAGAGTTCACCCGATCCCGTAGGATCATGTCGGATCGGTCGCCGCAAAGGTCGGATATGGGTAAGATAGCGCCCCTTCCCCGCAGCCCTTTGCTGCACCCGCCGATTAAGCCGATTCCATGCCTCTCGAACTCAGTGTTGACCTCACTACCCTGGCCATCCTGGCCATTGTCGCTTTCATTGCCGGTTTCATCGATGCCATTGCCGGCGGTGGCGGTCTGTTGACCACCCCGGCCCTGCTCACCGCCGGCCTGCCGCCGCATCTGGTGCTGGGCACCAACAAGCTCAGTTCGACCTTCGGCTCGGCCACGGCCAGTTTCACCTTCTACCGACGCAAGCTGTTCCATCCCAAGCAATGGACGCATGCCATTGTCGGCACGCTGATCGGCGCACTCACCGGTGCGGTGGTTGCGCACTACCTGCCTGCGGAATGGCTGAACAAGATGCTGCCGGTGATCGTGTTTGGTTGTGGTCTCTACCTGCTGTTTGGCGGTACGCCGAAAGCGCCGCTGGACAGCGATGCACCGATCAAGAAAAAGTGGCAATCGACCCAAGGTTTCAGCCTGGGTTTCTACGATGGCGTGGCCGGGCCCGGCACTGGCGCGTTCTGGACCGTCAGCAGCTTGTTGCTCTACCCCATCGACTTGGTCAAGGCCAGCGGTGTGGCACGCAGCATGAACTTCGTCAGCAACATCGCTGCGCTGTCGGTATTCGTGTTTTCCGGGCAAGTGGACTGGATCATCGGCCTGTGCATGGGCCTGTCGGTGATGGTCGGCGCTTTCTTCGGTGCTCGCACCGCCATCAGCGGCGGCGCGAAATTCATTCGTCCGGTGTTCATCACCGTCGTGCTGGGGCTGACCGTGCGGCTAGCCTGGCAACACTGGTTCAGCGTGGCCTAAACGCCGGGCCACGTAGACGTCGATCAGGTAACGGGCAATCGAGCGAGACGCTGGCAACGGCGGTAGCTCGTGTACGTTGAACCACTGGGCGTCCTCGATCTCGTCTTCCTGGCAGACAATCTCGCCACCCGCGTATTCGGCATGGAAGCCAAGCATCATCGAATGCGGGAACGGCCAGCATTGGCTGCCCAGGTACTGGATGTTCTTGACCTCGATCCGTACTTCTTCGCGCACCTCACGAATCAAACAATCCTCGGCCGACTCGCCCGGTTCGGCGAACCCCGCCAAGGTGCTGTAGACCCCGGTGACGAAGCGCGGCGAGCGCGCCAGCAGCACTTCATCGCCACGGGTCACCAGCACGATCATGCTCGGTGAAATCCGCGGATAGCTTCGCATATCGCACGGCTGGCAATACATCGCCCGTTCGCGCGGCACCTGAGTCATGGCCTGACCGCAGTTACCGCAAAAACGGTGTTCACGGGCCCAGGTGCCGATTTGCGCGGCGTAACCGAGGACCTTGTACAGCGTGTGATCGCCTTCGAGCATGAACGCCCGCAAGCCTTTCCAGTTGCAGCCCGGCACGTCGCTTTGACTGCGCAGTTCCAGCAGGTACACGGGCTCACCGTCGAGGTGGCCGATGCCATGTTCGGCGAGAATCGACAGGTCCTGGCGCTTGAGCCACTCACGCGGAAACAGCGCGCCATTGTCATCGAACAAAAAGCCTTCCGGGCTACGCGCCACGGCCCAGCCGCCGGGTTGGTCAGTGTCCAGTACTGCAGTGGTCCAGCGTGAAGTCATTTTTCAATCAATCCAGAAATTCGGGTTTCTGTTTGCTCATATGGGCGGCCATGGCCACGCGCAAGTCAGTGGATTGCAACATGGCGGCGTTCCAGGTGGCGACGTATTCGAGGCCGTCATCAATGCGGTGATCACGCATGTAGCTGATCATCTCCTTGGTGCCGGTGACGGCAATCGGCGACTTGCCCGCAATCTCGCGGGCAATGTCCATGACGCCGTCGAGCAGGCTGGCGGTGTCGCTGTAGACGCGATTGACCAGGCCCATGCCACGCGCTTCGTCGGCGCCGAAGGTGCGACCAGTGTAAGCCAGTTCACGCAGCATGCCGTCACCGATGATCCGCGGCAAGCGTTGCAGCGTGCCGACGTCGGCGGCCATGCCGATGTCGATTTCCTTGATCGAGAATTGCGCGTCTTCGGCGGCGTAACGCATATCACAAGCAGCGATCAGATCGATGGCACCGCCCAGGCAATAACCCTGAATGGCCGCGAGCACCGGTTTGCGGCAGTTGTCGACGGCGTTGAACGACGCTTGCAGGGTCAGGATCTTGCGACGCAGCAGGCGCGCGTTGCGCCCGACGTCCTTGCCCATCTCGTTGGCCACGCCAGCCAGCATCATCAGGTCGATGCCCGAGGAGAAATGCTTGCCGGCACCGCTGAGCACCACCACGCGCACTTCGTCGGTGTCGTCGATCCATTGGAAAATCTCGACGATCTCGCTCCAGAACGCGGCGTTCATCGAGTTGATCTTTTCCGGGCGATTGATCTGCACATGAGCGATTTTATCGACCAGTTCGACGCTGAACGCGGTGTATTGAGACATGCTAGTGATCCTTTACCGGGCAAAAAAGAGGCCCGAACTATAACAAGGCAAGGTGGCGGGCAGTAAGGCAGTGGTTCGGCCAAATGCGGGACTGCTTTTGATTGTCGGTGTCCGGACGGGCCTCATCGCAGATCTACCTTCCCTTCACCGCCACAAACACCGCCGTCTCATAAGGCACCGTCACCACATCGCGCCCGCGCAACGCAGGCTCGCCTGCGATCATCGCCCTGATCTGCTCATCCACCTTCGCACGCTCGGCCTCCGGCAGCGCAGAAATGAAACTGGTTGAACGCACCCGATTGAAAATCACGTCCTCCGGCGACCCGGTATGCCCATGGCTGAAATGCTGCGCCTGCAACGACCCGAATGCCGGATGCGGAAACACCCGACGCCAGGCTCCGATGTAGTAGCGCGGCGTATCGCCCTCGAGCGCATTGACGATCGCGTCCAGTTTCGGCACCCAACCGACGCGGGTGTCACGCAGGTTCCACACCAGCCCCAATCTGCCGCCGGGTTTGAGTACGCGGGCAATTTCGTCGAGCGCCTCCTTACTGGCAAACCAGTGGAACGCCTGGGCGCAGACCACCACATCCACCGACGCATCCGGCAACGGCAAGTCCGCAGCCGTACCCTTCACGGCCAACACGACGGGATAGGCATCGGACAGTTTCTCCAGCATCTGGGCTACCGGCTCCACGGCGATCACCTGCGCCCCGGTCGCCACCAGTCGGCCAGTGAACTTGCCGGTGCCGGCGCCAAGATCGATCACCGTTTTATCCGCGTTCAGCCCGAGAGTGTCCGTCAGCCAGTCGGTTATTTGCGGCGGATAATCCGGGCGCCCGCGCACATAAGTATCAGCGCCAACCTTGTAACCGGCGGCCGCCGTGTGGTGAACCTGATCTTTCATGGCAGAACTCCAGATCAATGAAGGGTATCAACGAGCATAACCCGTCAAATTGAGCTTTCCTTGCAGAGAACGTCACAAAAAAATGAATAATTGTTCACGCTGTGGTGTTCATGTTTCGACAGTCACCAGCACTCAACTTTTACGGCCTGTTCGACGCCCCAACCCTGACATCCGTGGAGCTTTACCCATGAACAACCGCTTCTTGATTTTCACGGCACCCTTGATGCTTGCTGTCGTGCTGTCCGGCTCGCAGGCATGGGCCAACGGCGAGGAAGACACACCCGCCAAGCCGCAGTGTCCCAGGGATCAGGTGTTCGACACCAAGGCGCAGAAATGCGTCAAACAGACGAACAAACAGGTCTCGGACGCCGATCGCACCGATTACGCCTATCAACTGGCCAAGGACGGTCGCTACGAAGAAGCCCTGGCGCTGCTCGATACGCTCAACGAGCCCAACACCGCCAAAGCCTTGAACTATCGCGGCTACGCTACGCGTAAACTGGGGCGCACCGACGAAGGCATCGGTTATTACCTGCAATCGGTCAAACTGGATCCGCAGTACGCGCAGGTTCGCGAGTACCTTGGCGAGGCTTATGTGATAAAGGGTCAACTGGATCTCGCCCACGAACAGTTGCAAAAGATCAAATCGATTTGCGGCAACACTACCTGCGAGGAGTATCAGGACCTGGCCGAAGCCATCAACGATTCATCGAAAACCTGACACCGCGAACAGACGGAGGTCGTTATCGCCAGCGATCAGGCTATACGAACAGAACTGGGCCAGCACTTGGCGCGTTTGTGGCGCTACGGCCTGCTGCTGTCCCGGCAACGGCATGTCGCGGAAGACCTGGTGCAGGCCACCTGCGTGCGGGCGCTGGAACGGGCCGCGCAATTTGCGCCCGGTACGCGAATGGACCATTGGCTGATGAGCATTCTGCATTCGATCTGGCTCAACGAAGTGCGAGCGCGTCGGGTGCGTCACGGGCAGGGCACGATAGAGGGTGAAGAAGTGTTGTCGTTCGACGGTGAGTACGTAGCGCAAACCCATGTCATGGCGGCGCAAGTCATCCGCCGCGTCGATGCGCTGCCTGAAACCCAAAGGGAAACGGTGTTTCTGGCCTATGTCGAAGGCATGAGTTATCGCGAAGTCGCCGAAGTGCTGCAGGTGCCCATCGGCACCGTGATGAGTCGCCTGGCCGCCGCCCGGAGCAAACTGGCCGAGCACCCGCCGTTGCAGTCCGTGCCGAATCCTTCCAGCGGAGAACATCGATGAACGCGAAACTCTCGGACGAGCAACTGGTGGCGTACCTCGATGACCAGCTCGACACCGAACAGCGCCAGCGCATCGAAGCCGCCATTGCCGAAGACCCGATGCTCGGCCTGCGCCTGCAATGGCTGAACCGCAGCAGCCTGCCGTTCAAGGCCGCCTACGACGAAGTGAGTCGGCAAGCACCGATGGATCGCCTGCAAGGCATGCTCGACGCCCTGCCCTCGCCGGCCCGCCCGCCGCTCAGTCGTCGCTGGTTCCTTGCGGCGGCTGCCGGACTGGTCATGGGCGGCGTGCTGTCGGATCGTCTGTTCCTCGGTTGGCAAGCGAGCCAGGAGAAAGAAAACTGGCGGCAATTGGTGGCCGACTATATGGTGCTTTATGTGCCGCAAACCCTCGATCACCTGCCCGGCGACGAAGCAGCCCAGCGCAGCCAACTGCGCACGATCGATTCACTGCTGGGCGTGAACCTTACCCCCGCACAACTGACCCTGCCACGTGCCGAACTCCGGCGCGCGCAAATCCTTGAATACGACGGCGTCCCCATCGCCCAGATCAGCTACCTCGACCCAGTCCATGGCCCCATGGCCCTGTGCATCACCCGTTCCGACAGCGGCACCCGGCATTTCGCCCAGGAACGGCGGCGCGGAATGAACATTGTCTATTGGGCAGACATGGAGCATGCGTGGATGTTGATCGGGCATAACTCCATGACGGATCTGGAAGGGATGGCCAAGGCATTACGAAGTCGCTTGAGCACCTGACCGCGTAGCAGCTGCCGAGCCTGCGAGGCTGCGTTCGAGGACGCAGTCCTCGCGAATCCTGCGTACGCGGCTAGCGACTGCTGCGCAGCCGGACGCAGCCTCGCTGGCTCGGCTTCTGCTACAGGTGTTGGACCGGTGTTGGCAGCCACAGTCGGAAGCGCGCGCCACCCAACGGCGACGCTTGCACCGTCAACGTCCCACCCTGCGCCTCCAGCGCGCGGCGACTGATCGCCAGCCCCAGACCAAACCCGCCCGTTGCCCGATCACGACTGCGATCCAGCCGATAGAACGGTTCGAAAATCCGCTCGCGCTCGTCGTCCGGAATGCCGATGCCGTCATCGTCGACCCAGATTTCGCAGCCTTTGGGGCATACCTGCACACCGATCTGAATGCGTTTTTCGCAGTAGCGCATGGCGTTGCGCAGCAGGTTTTGCAGGGCGCGAGCGGTCAACCGTGGGTCGAGGGTGAAGCGTTCGAGCTGGCCGTGGAGCAGCACGTCGATGACGATGTCCGGCGATTGCTCGTCATCGACGCTGCCCAGAATGCTGTCGATGAATTCGTCCAGCGACACCTCGATCTGTTCCGGCACCCGCGCCGGGTTTTGCAGGCGGCTGTAGGACAGTAATTCCAGCACCAGTTCATCGAGTTCGCGAATGTGATCGACCAAACCTTGCAGACGCTCGCGGCTGGTGGCCGGCAAGTCGTCGGACAGGGCCAACGCCAGGCCGAAGTCCAGGCGGGTCAACGGCGTGCGCAGTTCATGGGAGACGGCGTTCAGCAAATCCCGCTGCTGATTCAGCAGATTCTCGATATCGCCGGCCATGGTGTCGAAAACGTTGGCCAGGCTGCCGATGTTGGAACTCGGCGCGATCTGCGTGCGTTCGCTCAAGTGGCCCTTGCCGAAGCGTTCGGCCGCGCTTTTCAGGCGCTCCAGATCACGCCAGTGCGGACGCAGCCACAGCAACAGGCACGCGAGCATGGTCGCGCCGATCAGCACGTTGATGCTCCAGTACAACAGGCTGACGTCCATCGGGTCCGGCGGCACCACCATTTGCACCACTGTCTGCTCGTTCAACGGCGCCACCGCCAACGTGCGCCAGCCCCAGTCGCCGATGCGCACCACGTTCTCGCCGCGCTGCAAACGCTGCTGTTCATCCAAGGAAAAATCGGCATCGTCATTACCGCTGAGTACGATGTGCAGCGGATGAAATTCCTTGTCCATCTCCGCCGCCAGTGCCGGCCATTGTTCGGTGGGCACGGCTTTGAACTGCTTGACGATGAGCGTTTGCAGGCCCCGGGAATAATCGAGGTTGTAGGTGATAAAGCGCTCGTGGAAGACCTTGATCACCAGGTCCGGCACTAAGTAAATCGCTGCGCTGAACGAGAAGATGGTCACCAGGTACAGGCGAAAGAGAATTCTGAACATCGGCTCAGCATTCCCACTCGGAACGGCTGAACAGGTAACCCTTGCCCCACACGGTCTTGATCTTGCGCGCCTCGCCCGCGTGATCATCGAATTTGCGCCGCAGCTTGGAAATCGCCACGTCCACCGAGCGGTCGGTGCCGTTGAACTCGATGCCGCGCAGGCGTTGCAGGATCTGGTCGCGGCTCAGCACTTCACCGGCATGCCGGGCGAGCACCACCAGCAGGTTGTATTCGCCACTGGATAGCTCGACCAGTTGGCTGCGCCAGGTCACGGTGCGCTCCGACAGATCTATACAGAGGTTGCCCATCAGAATCCGGTCGTTGGCGGTTTGCGGCTCGCTGAGGCTGCTGCGCCGCAGCAAGGTGCGTACCCGCGCCAGCAAGACGCGCGGCTCGCATGGTTTGGTGACGTAATCGTCGGCGCCCATCTCCAGGCCGAGCACTTGATCATGGCTGTCGTCGCGGGCAGTGAGCATCAGGATCGGCAGCGTCGCCGAATCGGCGCGCAGCAAGCGGCAGACTTGCAGGCCATCAAGGCCGGGCAGCATCAGGTCGAGGATCACCAGGTCCGGCGGATTGAGCCGTGCCCGCTCCCGCACATGGTCACCGCGACCTATGACGCTGACGGAATAGCCGTTGCGCTCAAGATAGCTGGCGATCAGTTCGGCGAGGGCGGTGTCGTCTTCGACCAGGAGGATGTTGGGCATGCATGTTTCCAGAAGGTGCAGTGGCGCCAGTCAGGGCCTCATCGCTGGCAAGCCAGCTCCCACAGGGTCTGATGTGAACACAAATTGTGTGTGCAGCCTCAATCACTGTGGGAGCTGGCTTGCCAGCGATAGCGGCCTGACAGTCGCAAAAAGATTCAAGGACAGAAGGATATACGCCCACGCGTACTCCTGAGCAAAACCCTTACACAATTTCACACAGCACCTACAAAGCTTCACCGCTACCCTCGCCGACGCCCAGTAGGATGCTGGGGGTCATTATTGGGGTAATTCATGTCAAAGAATCTGCTTGCCAGGCTCAGCCTTTTGGCACTGGCGTTGACGCTCAGCGCGTGCGACAAGTCCTCGATCGCCGAAGAACAGCCGCCGCTAGCCAGCGTTCGCGTCGAAACCATCCTAGCCCGACCGCTGTCGATCAGCAGCGAGTTGAGCGGGCGCATTGCCGCGCCGCGCATCGCCGAGGTGCGCGCCCGAGTCGCTGGCGTGGTCCTGCAACGCACCTTCCGCGAAGGCACTGACGTGAAGAAGGGCGAAGTGTTGTTCCGCATCGACCCGGCGCCGCTCAAGGCTGACCTCGATAGCGCCGAAGCGGCGCTGCGCAAAGCCGAGGCCAATGCGTTCCAGGCGAAACTGCAAGAGCAGCGCTACGCCCAACTGATCGATGACAAAGCAATCAGTGCTCAGGACTACGACAACGCCCGGGCCATGGTGCGCCAGACTGCCGCCGACGTTGCCGCCAACAAAGCTGCGGTGGAACGAGCGAAACTCAACCTCGGCTACGCCACCGTCACTGCGCCGATTTCCGGGCGCATCGGTCGTGCGCTGGTCACCGAAGGCGCATTGGTCGGGCAGAACGAGACCACGCCACTGGCGCTGATCCAGCAACTGAACCCGATCCACGCCGACCTGACCCAATCGACCCGCGAACTCAACGACCTGCGCCGGGCATTCCGTTCCGGCCAGCTGAAAGAAGTCGGTCAAGGCCAGGCCAAAGCCACGCTGATTCAGGACGACGGCAGCCTCTATCCGTTGCCCGGCAAACTGCTGTTCACCGACATCACCGTCGATCCGGGCACTGGCCAGATCATTCTGCGCAGCGAATTCCCCAACCCGGACCTCGACTTGCTGCCCGGCAGTTTCGTGCGCGTGCGCCTGGAGCAAGCGGTCAATCAGCAAGGGATCAGCGTGCCGCAGCGAGCGATCCAGCGTGACAGCGCTGGCATCGCGCAAGTGCTGCTGCTCGACGCCGAGCAGCGCATCAGTCAGCAGCCGGTCGAACTGGGCCCGGTACAGAACGACCGCTGGGTCGTGACCAACGGCCTCAAGCCCGGCGACCGCATCGTCACCGAAGGCCTGCAACACGCCCGGCCCGGCGAGAAAGTGCAGATCGACGACTCCCCTCTTCCACTTGCCCAGGTTTCTGGCCAGTAAGCAGGACGCTTGTTTATGCCGCAGTTCTTTATCGACCGCCCGGTGTTTGCCTGGGTAGTCGCGCTGTTCATCCTGCTGGCCGGTGCCCTGGCCATTCCGCAGTTACCGGTGGCGCAGTACCCCGACGTCGCGCCGCCGCAAATCGAAATCTACGCCGTGTACCCCGGCGCTTCGGCGCAGACCGTGGACGAGAGCGTGGTCAGCCTGATCGAGGAAGAACTCAATGGCGCTGATCACCTGCTGTATTTCGAATCGCAAAGCAGCCTCGGCAGCGCCACGATCAAGGCGACTTTCCAGCCGGGCACCGATCCGGAAATGGCTCAGGTCGATGTGCAAAACCGCCTGAAAGTCGTCGAGTCGCGCCTGCCGCAAGCGGTGAACCAACAAGGCTTGCAGGTGGAGAAAGTCTCCGCCGGTTTCCTGCTTTTGATCACCCTCACCTCCAGCGACGGCAAGCTCGACGACGTGGCGCTCAGCGATTATCTGGCGCGCAACGTGATGAACGAAATCAAGCGTCTGGACGGTGTCGGCAAGGCGCAGCTTTACGGTGCTGAACGGGCGATGCGCATCTGGATCGACCCGCAGAAGCTGATCGGTTTCAACCTGACGCCCGCCGATGTCAACGCCGCCATCGTCGCGCAGAACGCCCAGGTTTCCGCCGGCAGCATCGGCGACTTGCCGAGCCGCACCACCCAGGAAATCACCGCGACCATTCTGGTGAAAGGTCAGTTGTCGACGCCTGAAGAGTTCGCCGACATCGTGCTCAAGGCCAACCCCGACGGTTCCACCGTGCGCATCGGCGATGTCGCAAGGGTCGAAATCGGCAGCCAGGAATACCAGTTTTCCACGCGCCTGAACGGCAAGCCGTCGACCGCCGTCGGCGTGCAACTGTCGCCGGGGGCCAACGCGCTGAACACTGCGACACTGGTGCGGGCGAAGATGGATGAACTGTCGCGCTACTTCCCGGCGAACGTCGAATACAAGATTCCGTACGACACCTCGCCCTTCGTCAAAGTCTCGATCACCAAAGTGGTCTACACCCTCGGCGAGGCAATGTTGCTGGTGTTTGCGGTGATGTTTTTGTTCCTGCAAAACATCCGCTACACGCTGATCCCGACGCTGGTGGTGCCGGTGGCGCTGATGGGCACTTTCGCGACCATGTTGGCCCTGGGTTTCTCGATCAACGTGCTGACCATGTTCGGCATGGTGCTGGCCATCGGTATCCTGGTGGATGACGCGATCGTGGTGGTGGAGAACGTCGAGCGGATCATGGCCACCGAAGGCCTGTCGCCCAAAGAAGCCACGCGCAAGGCGATGAAGCAGATCACCGGGGCGATCATCGGCATCACTCTGGTGTTGGTGGCGGTGTTCATTCCGATGGCGTTCATGCAGGGTTCGGTCGGAGTGATTTACCGACAGTTTTCGCTGTCGATGGCCACCTCGATCCTGTTCTCTGCATTCCTCGCCCTGACCTTGACCCCGGCGCTGTGCGCGACCTTGCTCAAGCCGATTGCCAAGGGCCAGCATCAAGAAAAAACCGGCTTCTTTGGCTGGTTCAACCGTCGCTTCGAGCAATTGACCGACCGTTATCAAGGCTGGGTCGCCTACGCGCTCAAGCGCACTGGCCGTTATCTGCTGATCTACGGCGTGCTGCTGGTTGGCTTGGGGCTGTGCTTCGCACGCCTGCCCTCCTCGTTTTTGCCGACGGAAGATCAGGGCTACACCATCACCGACATTCAGTTGCCGCCGGGCGCAACCAAGAACCGTACCGTGCAAGTGGCCGAGTTGCTCGAGGCGCACAACGCCGGCGAACCGGGTGTCGGTGACAGCGTGGTGATTCTCGGCTTCAGCTTCTCCGGCAGCGGGCAGAATGCGGCGCTGGCGTTCTCCACGCTAACCGACTGGTCACAGCGTGGCAGCGAAGATTCGGCGAGTTCGATTGCCGACCGCGCCAACATCGCCCTGAGCCAGATCAAGGACGCCATGGCCTTCGCCGTGCTGCCACCACCGGTGGATGGCCTCGGTACGTCCAGCGGTTTCGAATTCCGCTTGCAGGACCGTGGCGGCCTCGGCCATGCCACGTTGATGCAGGCGCGCACCGAGTTGCTGGCGGCCGCCGAGAAGAGTCCGATCCTGATGAACGTGCGTGAAAGCGCGCTGGCCGAAGCGCCGCAGGTGCAGTTGATCGTGGATCGCAAACAGGCCAATGCCTTGGGCGTGTCCTTTGCCGACATCGGCAGCGTGCTGTCCACCGCCGTAGGTTCGGCCTACATCAACGACTTCCCCAATCAGGGGCGGATGCAACGGGTCGTGGTGCAGGCTGAGGGCGATCAGCGCAGTCAGGTTGAAGACCTGCTGAAAATGCACGTACGCAACAACAACGGAAAAATGGTGCCGCTGTCGGCGTTCGTCCAGGCCAAATGGATTCAAGGCCCGGCGCAACTGACCCGCTACAACGGCTACCCGGCGATCAGTATTTCCGGCGAACCGACACCCGGCCATAGCACCGGCGAAGCCATGGCAGAAATCGAACGATTGGTGGCGTTGGGGCCGGCGGGATTAGGCCAGGAATGGACTGGCCTGTCTTTGCAGGAACGTTTGTCCGGCAGTCAGGCGCCGATCCTGCTCGGCTTGTCGTTGCTGATCGTGTTCCTGTGTCTGGCGGCGTTGTACGAGAGTTGGTCGATCCCGACCTCGGTGCTGCTGGTGGTGCCGTTGGGTGTACTCGGTGCGGTGCTGGCAGTCACGTTGCGCGGCATGCCCAACGATGTGTTCTTCAAGGTCGGGCTGATCACCATCATCGGCCTGTCGGCGAAGAACGCGATCCTGATCATCGAATTCGCCAAGAGCCTGTACGACGAAGGCCACGACCTGATCGACGCCACCCTGCAAGCCGCACGCCTGCGCTTGCGGCCGATTGTCATGACCTCGCTGGCGTTCATCCTCGGTGTAGTGCCCTTGGCGATCGCCACGGGCGCCAGCTCGGCGAGCCAGCAAGCCATCGGCACGGGGGTGATTGGCGGGATGACTACGGCGACGTTGGCGGTGGTGTTTGTGCCGGTGTTTTTTGTGGTGGTGATGAAGCTTGTCAGCAAGCCTCACAAAAACACCTGACCAAACACCAAACACTGTGGGAGCTAGCCTGCTAGCGATGACGGGCTGACATTCAAAAAAGATGTCGGCTGATACACCGCTATCGCGAGCAGGCTCGCTCCTACAGGGATCGCGCGGATTTCAGGATTGTGCTCAGCTGGGCTAAGGTGTCAGCAAAGCCCCAGCGCATCGAGCCTCCATGTCCTTTCTCACCCACACTCACCCACGCCTGTCCACCGCCATCCTGCTCGGCATCGCGGCAGGTGTGCTGGCGCCGGCCGATTCGATCATCAATAAAATCCTCATCGGCTGGAACGCCGGGGTCTGGACTTATCTGGTGCTGATGCTCTGGCTCACCGCGCGCGCCAAAGCTACGGACGTGAAACGCATCGCCGAGATTGAAGACGAAAACGCCGGGCTGGTGTTGATGCTGGTTTGCATAGCGGCATTGGCGAGCCTGGCGACCATCACCGTTGAACTGGCCGGCAGCAAAGACCTGGAAACCACTCGCAAACTGCTGCATTACGGTTTTACCGCACTGACAGTGATCGGTTCGTGGCTGTTGATCGGGGTGATTTTCAGCGTGCACTACGCACGGCTGTTCTACACCTGGGAAGGCAAGGAACCGGCGTTACGCTTTGCCGAAGGTATGACGACGCCCAATTACTGGGACTTCCTGTACTTTTCTTTCACCATTGGCGTGGCGGTGCAAACCTCGGATGTCGGCGTGGCCACGCGGGAGCTGCGCAAGATTGTGTTGGCGCAGTCGCTGATCGGGTTCCTGTTCAACACCGCGATATTGGGTTTCTCCATCAATATCGCGGCAGGGCTGTTCAACTGAACGTCACCCTTGATTGAATGTTCAACTCAAGGTCGTCACCTCAAGCGTCGCCGGTGCCGAGTAGCGGTCAGAGACGTCATGGGCGCAAATTTCCACTGAATAGGTACTCGCGCTTCGCAGGCCGATAAACTGCACTCTGCGTAGCGGGCTGTGGACTTCCCGCGTGGAGCCCGCGTGGTTGTCGATTTGCGTTCGATATCCGCTGACACCGATTGAGTCCTGCGGCTGGCTCCATCTCAGTTCGAACCCCTGTTTGTTGATATTGACGACTTCAATCGCCTGCGGTGGGTCCAGCACCGGTGTCTGCACAATGACAGGATTGCTCGCAGCGGATCGGTTGCCTGCGGCATCCAGTGCGACCACAGCAAAACGATAAGTCCTGCCCGGCGTCAGTCCTTTGGCCATATAACCATCGACGCTGGATTCGACCGGCCTGTCTATCGTCGCGATATCCCGGCCATCCTGCACGATGACGTTATGCGTTACCCGAAGGTCATCTGCAGGCGACGCCCAAACCAGCATGGCGGCCTGAGAAGAGACGTTTATAGCTGCAAGTCCCGTCGGTTTTTCAGGAGGGATGACATCCCTGAGCGTCCGGAATTCGACTTGCGCTTCGGGTGACAAATTGCCCACTGCATCCACCGCGCGGATTTTGAACGTGTAGGGGGTGTCGATGTTCAGAAGGCTGACGTGATAACGCGTCTCCTCAACCGTGGCTATCAGGCCGGACTGTGAAAACACCCGGTATCCCGCTACGCCGACATTGTCGGTTGAAGCGTCCCACGTCAGTGTCGCGTCAAAATAACCAATGTCCCGCACGGTCAGATTTTCGGGGCGCGAGGGTGGTGTTTGATCCATTGGAATAACGTAAAAGCTGGCGTCCGACACATTGTCGCCAGCGGCCCTGGCCCGAACTTCGACATGCAGATCAACGGCCGGATTCAGTCCGGTGATCTCGCAGGGAGGGTGGCTGAGGTTCAATGTCGAAAAACCTTCGCCGCTTACTTCATACCCCACAGCATCGGGGCACAAATGACACGTAGCGTAAGGTTCGTCCCAGGTCAGGGTCGCTGAAGTACGGGATGTTCTCTGTCCCCGGACATTGCCAGGGCTGCAGATCCGAGCAATTGGGCTTTGGACGAATTTACCGGGATTGTCAGTCATTTCTGAAAACTCTCAGTTTGTCAGTGACCTTTGTTTTACGCCGGTTTGCGCCAACCCACACCTGACAGAAATGACAGTTGTATAAACCTCAAAACCCTCGAGGCCTGCACAAACGTTCTAGCCAATGCACATCGCGCGGGCGTTAAATGAGCCGGCAAATCCGTCGCACAGGTGCCGTATGTCTTCTCACAACTGGCTTGATCTGGCCCAGGACGCCGACACCGGCATCGAGACCCTGCGCGCGCATTTCGAAGGCCATGCTTACGACCCGCACTGGCATGACAGCTATCTGGTGGGTGTCACTGAGCAAGGTGTTCAGCAATTCAACTGCCGACGGACAAAACATCAAAGCACGCCGGGCAAGGTGTTTTTGCTGGAGCCGGGTGACATTCACGACGGTGAGGCGCCGACCGCCGACGGCTTCACCTATCGCATGTTGTACCTCGACCCGCAGTGGTTGCAGCGTGAACTGGGCGCGGTGTTCGACAACGCGCCGGACAACAGCGAGTTGAGTTTCGCCAATACTCTGGCCAGTGATTCGCGTCTGGCCCACGCCACCAGCCTCGCGTTCGAGACCCTGCACGGTGGTGAACTGAAGATCGTCCGCCAGACGGCCCTCGACGGCCTGCTCGAACGCCTCACCAGTCACCTGCACTGGCGCTCGCGCTACGACGAAGATCCACGTCTGCCATTGGTGGCGCAAAAGGCCCGGGAATACCTGCACGCCAACGCGCAGTACGACATCGGTCTCGATCAATTGGCCGCCGTCACCGGTGTCGATCGCTTCCGCCTGACCCGTGCGTTCAAGGCCGCTTACGGCATGGCGCCCCACGCGTACCTGGTGCAACTGCGCCTGGCCACGGCGCGTCGACTGCTGGCCCGTGGGGAACAACCGGCGACCGTGGCGATGACGTTGGGTTTTGCCGACCAGAGCCATCTGGGCCGTTGGTTCGTGCGGGCCTACGGCATGACACCGGCGCTGTACCGCAAGCGCTGCTCAAATCTTCCAGACAGATAAACGCCCGGCTTGTGAAGATCGACTTCAATGATCTTCACCGGAGTTTGCCTGCGATGCTGTCTTCATTTCCGACGTTGCTGCCCTTCCTGCTGTTTGCCTTTGTGGCCTCGATTACGCCCGGCCCGACCAACATTCTGGTGCTGAGCAACAGTGCCCGATTCGGTTTGACCGCTGCCGTTCCGATCATCCTTGGTGCCTGTGCCAGTGCTGCAATTCTTGTGTTGTTGGTGGGTACAAGTGCCGGGTCTTCACTGACTGAATGGCCCCTGCTGCAAACATTCATGCAGTGGGTCGGCGTGGCATGGCTGAGTTATCTGGCCTGGCAAATTTTTCGTGCCCCCGCCGAAGCCATTGCCACTGAGCAGACCGAGCAGCGCCTCGGTTTACTCGGCGCCGCCACCCTGCAATGGATCAACCCGAAAACCTGGATGATGGCGCTGGCGGTGGTCAGTGTGTTTGCCGGGGTGGGCGAAGACCGGTTTGTGCATGTGATGTATTTGTCGCTAGCGTTTTTCCTGATTTCGCTGCCGTGCCTCGGGGTGTGGGCGTTGCTCGGCGCCGGCTCCAGCCGCTGGTTGCGCTCACCGCGCGCGATGCAACGCTTCAACCGCTGTATGGGCCTGCTGCTGTTGGGTTCGGCGTGGTTGAGTGTGCTGGCCTGACATCCATCTGTCGGTTTTTCTCGAACGTTGTTTCATCGAACCCTTGACGGCAGATTCATTTCTGGTGTCTTCTGAAACCGGTTTCAGCGCCATGCGCTTCAGCCTTATAAATCCAACAAGAAGGTTTCAGACCGTGAACGATTTCTCCGCCGCCCAACGCAGTCGCGTGACCATGCTCGACGTGGCCGAACACGCCAAGGTGTCCAAGGCCAGCGTTTCGCGGTTCATTGGCGAAGACCGCGCCCTGCTTTCCGATGCCATCGCCCAGCGCATCGAGCAATCGATTGCCGAGTTGGGCTATCGCCCAAATCAGATGGCTCGCGGCCTGAAACGCGGGCGCACCCGCCTGATCGGCATGCTGGTGGCCGATATCCGCAACCCTTATTCAATCGCCGTGATGCACGGGGTGGAAACCGCCTGCCGTCAGCACGGCTACAGCCTGGTGGTGTGCAACACCGACCGCGATGACGAGCAGGAACGCCAACACTTGGCCCTGCTGCGCTCGTACAACATCGAAGGCCTGATCGTGAATACCCTCGGCCATCACCGTGACGAGTTGCATGAACTGCACCGCGAGATGCCGCTCGTATTGGTGGATCGCAAGGTCGAACATCTCGAAAGTGACATGGTTGGGCTGGACAATCCGGCGGCCGTGGAAATGGCCTTGGCGCACCTTGAAGAGCGCGGCTATCGCGATGTGCTGTTGGTGACCGAGCCGTTTGACGGCACCAGTTCGCGGATCGAACGGGTTGCCAGTTTCAAGGCACACATCGAACAGCGTCCGGCGCTCCACGGGACGATCATCGAAACCGGTAGCGCACTCACCGCGAAGTTGAAGACCTTTCTCGAAGCACCCGGCCCTGGCCCGAAAGCGCTGTTCTGCGCGAACGGGATTGCGGCGCTGGCCGGCACCCATGCGTTGCGTGAGCTTGAGTGCAATCTGTTTGAAGATGTGGGCTTGATCGCCCTCGATGATCTGGATTGGTATCCGTTGGTGGGCAGTGGCATTACTGCCCTCGCTCAGCCGACGACCGAGATTGGCGCGAGTGCGTTTGAGTGTTTGCTGAAGCGGTTGCGGGGGGATGACAGTCCGATGCGGACGCTGGATTTTTCGGCGCGTTTGATCGTGAGAGGGTCGACCCTTGGAAATTCCCGGTGAAAGTTCTGGCCCCATCGCGAGCAGGCTCACTCCTACAGTGGACTTGTGAATACAGTCCCATTGTAGGAGTGAGCCTGCTCGCGATGGCGTCCTGATTAGCAAAGCAAAATTTTTTTGAACAAAGATGAAACCGGTTTCAGAGGTAGAAAACAATGAACAAACCCGCCGTCTCCATCAGCCTGTCCAGCTACGGCGCCGATCTGGTGCGCCAGCGCGGCCAGGGCAGTTTCATCGCGGTACTGGCTGCCGCCGGCGCGACGCGCATCGAATGGCGTGAAGAGCTGCTGACCTTTGAAAACCCCGCCCACCTGGCCGACGCGACTCAGGCCGAGGGCCTGGAAAGTGTGTATTCCTCGCCGATGGAGTTATGGCTGGCCGGCCAATCCAAGCCCAATCCGGAACTGCTCACGGCGCTGCAACGTGCCCAGGCGTTCGGCGCCAAGTGGCTGAAAGTCTCATTGGGGTATTTCACCGACAACCGCGACCTGCAAACCCTCGCCCGTATGCTTGGCGATAGCGCGGTGCAATTGCTGGTGGAAAACGACCAGACCCTGCACGGTGGCCGCATCGAACCCTTCCAGCGTTTCTTCGCTGAAGTCGAGCAACACAACCTACCGATCGAAATGACCTTCGATATCGGCAACTGGCATTGGCAGGATCAGTCCGCCGCCATCGCCGCGCGGTTGCTGGGTCGTCATGTCGGTTATGTGCATTGCAAAGCCGTGACGCGCCGCACCGACGGCAAACTCGTCGCCATCCCGCCCGCCGCCAGTGACTTGCAGGAGTGGGAACACCTGCTGCGGCACATGGCCCAAGGCGTTATGCGGGCGGCGGAATATCCGCTGCAAGGTGATGACCTGGTGCAACTGACCACCGAACACGTCGCCGCCCTCGCCCACCTCGGCCAATCGCAATTGGAGAGCGCTCATGTCTGAGATCGATATCCTGTCGTTCGGCGAAACCATGGCGATGTTGGTTGCCGAGCAGGCCGGTGATCTGGCCAGCGTCAATGCTTTCCACAAACATATCGCCGGGGCCGACAGCAATGTCGCTATTGGTTTGTCGCGGTTGGGGTTCAACGTGGCGTGGCTCAGTCGCGTCGGTGCCGACTCTCTGGGTCGTTTCGTGATCGACACCCTGGAAAAGGAAGGTCTGGATTGCCGCCACGTCGACATCGACCCCGCGCACCCCACTGGTTTTCAGCTCAAGTCGCGCACTGACGATGGCAGCGATCCTGTCGTCGAATACTTCCGTCGCGGCTCAGCGGCCAGTCACTTGTCGCCGCACTCGATCGTTCCCGACTTGCTCAAGGCTCGGCATCTGCACGCTACCGGCATTCCGCCGGCGTTGTCGGAAACGGCACGGCAGATGTCATTCGAACTGATGACGCGCATGCGCGAAGCCGGGCGCAGCGTGTCCTTCGATCCCAATCTGCGCCCGAGCCTGTGGGCCAGCGAGCAGCAGATGATCACCGAGATCAATCGCCTCGCCGCCCTCGCCCATTGGGTGCTGCCGGGGTTGAGTGAAGGTCGCTTGCTAACCGGTTTCGAAGACCCGGCCGACATCGCCGCGTTCTACCTCGATCAGGGCGCTGAAGCCGTGGCGATCAAGCTTGGACCGCACGGTGCCTATTACCGCACTCAACTGGATGCCGGTTTTGTCGCTGGCGTGCCGGTTGAAACGGTGGTGGATACGGTCGGTGCCGGCGATGGGTTTGCCGTGGGCATGATCAGCGCCCTGCTGGAAAACCACAGTTTTGCCGACGCCGTGCAACGGGCCAACTGGATTGGTAGCCGAGCGGTGCAAAGTCGGGGGGATATGGAGGGTTTGCCTACCCGATCAGAAATGTCCGTTGAGTTTGAGGCCGCCAATCGCGAGCAAGCTTTGCTCCTACAAGGAAACGCGATGCTCTTGTAGGAGCATGGCTTGCCCGCGATGAGGCCGGAACAGTCACCGAAGATCCAAACACCTGCTGCAACAAAAACAACAAGCTCAGGAGCACCACCCATGAAAACCGCAACGCTCGCCACCCGCCGCTGGTGGTACATCATGCCCATCGTGTTCATCACCTACAGCCTGGCGTATCTGGATCGCGCCAACTACGGTTTTGCCGCCGCCTCTGGGATGGCCGCCGACCTGATGATCACCCCGGGCCTGTCGTCGATGCTCGGCGCGCTGTTTTTCCTCGGCTACTTTTTCTTCCAGGTGCCGGGGGCGATTTACGCGCAGAAACACAGCGTCAAGAAGCTGATTTTCGTCAGCCTGATCCTGTGGGGCAGCCTTGCAACATTGACCGGGATCGTCTCCAACGCTTACTGGCTGATCGTCATCCGCTTCATGCTCGGCGTGGTCGAAGCCGCGGTGATGCCTGCGATGCTGATCTACCTGTGCCACTGGTTCACCCGTGCCGAACGCTCGCGGGCCAACACCTTCCTGATCCTCGGCAACCCGGTGACCATGCTGTGGATGTCGGTGGTCTCGGGTTATCTGGTGCAGCACTACAGCTGGCGCTGGATGTTCATCATCGAAGGTTTGCCGGCGGTGCTCTGGGCATTCATCTGGTGGCGTCTGGCCGATGATCGTCCGTCCCAGGCCAAGTGGCTCAGCGACCAGGAAAAGCAGGATCTGGAAAGCGCCTTGGCCGCAGAACAGGTCGGCATCAAAGCGGTGAAAAACTACGCCGAAGCGTTCCGTTCACCAAAAGTGATCATCCTCGCCTTGCAGTTTTTCTGCTGGAGCATCGGTGTCTATGGCTTCGTGCTGTGGCTGCCGTCGATCCTCAAGGCCGGTGCGCAAATGGACATGGTCGAGGCCGGTTGGCTGTCGGCGCTGCCTTACCTGGCGGCGGTGATCGGCATGCTGCTGGTGTCCTGGGGCTCGGACAAACTGCAAAAACGTAAGCGTTTCGTCTGGCCGCCGCTGCTTATCGCTTCGTTCGCCTTCTACGGTTCCTACGCGTTGGGTGCCGAACATTTCTGGTGGTCCTACACCCTGCTGGTGATTGCCGGCGCCTGCATGTACGCGCCGTACGGTCCGTTCTTCGCGATCATCCCGGAAATCCTGCCGGCCAACGTCGCGGGCGGCGCGATGGCGTTGATCAACAGCATGGGCGCGCTCGGTTCGTTTGGCGGCTCCTATCTGGTCGGTTACCTCAACAGTTCCACCGGTTCGCCGGGTGCATCGTACCTGTTGATGAGCGGCGCGCTGATGCTGTCGGTGGTGCTGACGGTGTTCCTCAAGCCCGGCGCCAGCGACCGGGAGCGTCCCACGCTAGCGCGTCCCCTCACAGCCCATTCCTGAGTTGAAGTTGAGATCATGAAGATGAAAAAACAGGTCGTCCTGTACAAGAAACTCTCGCCGTTGCTCATGGCTCGCCTGCATGAGCACACCGACGTGACACTGATCGACAGCCTCGATGCCAAAGGCCTCGGCAAACTCCGCGACGCCCTGCCCTGTGCTCACGGCTTGCTCGGCGCCAGCCTGAAACTCGATGCCGAACTGCTCGATCTGGCGCCCAACCTTGAAGCCATCGCCAGCGTCTCGGTCGGCGTCGACAACTACGACATCGACTACCTGACCGAGCGGCGCATCCTGCTGAGCAACACGCCGGACGTGCTCACCGAAACCACCGCCGACACCGGTTTTGCATTGATCCTGGCCACGGCCCGACGTGTCGTGGAACTGGCGAACATGATTCGTGAAGGCAAGTGGACCCGCAACATCGGCCCCGCACATTTCGGCAGCGACGTACACGGTAAAACCTTGGGCATCATCGGCATGGGCCGCATCGGCGAAGCCCTGGCCCAGCGCGGGCATTTCGGTTTCGGCATGCCGGTGATCTATCACAGCCACTCGCCAAAACCGGCAGTCGAGCAACGATTCAACGCGCAATACCGCAGCCTCACCGAGCTGTTGCAGCAGGCGGATTTCATTTGCCTGACGCTACCGCTGACCACCGAAACCGAAGGGCTGATCGGCGCTGAGGAATTTGCATTGATGCGCCCGGAAAGCATCTTCATCAACATTTCCCGAGGCAAGGTGGTGGATGAAGCGGCGCTGATCGAGGCCTTGCGTGTGGGACAAATTCGCGCCGCAGGGCTGGATGTGTTCGAGCGCGAACCTTTGAATCTTGATTCGCCGCTGTTGCAGTTGGACAACGTGGTAGCGACGCCGCACATCGGCTCGGCGACCCATGAAACACGGGAAGCCATGGCCAGGTGTGCGGTGGACAATCTGCTGGCGGCACTGACGGGTGAGCGACCGGCGAATCTGGTGAATGGTCGGGCGTGGAAGGCCTGAAATTTTCTGCGTCTGTCAGGCAGCCATCGCGGGCAAGCCCGCTCCCACAGTGATCGGTGTCGAACACAATGTTTGTGTACACCACTTAACCTGTGGGAGCGGGCTTGCCCGCGATGGGGCCCACCCATCAAACGCAAATCACCTCAAGCGCGACGCGGCTCCAGCAAGTCCATCGCGCACAGCGCAATCCGCCGGCACGCATCGGCCAACTGCTTTCGATCGACCACCAAACCGATCCGAATATGCCCCGCCGCACTCGGTCCGAAGGCTTCGCCCGCCAGCACCGACACCCCGTAGCCTTCCAAAAGTCGTTCGGCGAAACCCTGAGCGCAGAGCCCGGTCTGGCGTATGTCGACCATCACGAACATCCCGCCATCGGGGCGCACCGGGCGGATGCCCGGACAATGCGCCAGGCTCGCGCACACCAGATCACGGCGCTGGCGATACTCTTCGCGCATCTGCGTGACCTCCGGCAGGTCCTGGTCCAGCGCCAGTTGCGCGGCGTTCTGCACAAAATCCGGAATGCCGAACAGCATGCACAACGACAGGTTCACCAGATGTTCGGCCAGGGTTTGGGGGCCGATCATCCAGCCTACCCGCCAACCGCTCATGGCATGGGATTTGGACAGGCTGTTGATCGTTACGGTGCGCTCGGCCATGCCCGGAAGGCTGGCCGGGCTGATGTGCTCGCCCTCATACAACAACTCGCTGTAGACCTCGTCGCTGATCAGCCACAAGTCGTGACGAATGCACAGCGAAGCCAATTGCTGCCACGTCTGCAGCGACAGACTGGCGCCGGAAGGGTTGTTCGGGCTGTTGAGTAAAATGGCGCGGGTCTTCGCGGTAATCCGTGCGGCGACATCGGCCGGGTCGACGCGAAAACCATTGCCCGGCCTGACCGGCACCGCAATCACTTTGGCACCGCAAGCCCCGAACACGCCTTCATAAGTGACGTACATCGGTTCGGCAACGATCACCTCGTCGCCCGGATCGAGCAGGCATTGGACGACTGAATACACCGCGCACTGCGCCCCCGGAAAAACGATCACATGCCCGGCATCCACGGCTTGACCGCTGCGTTGCCGATGCCGGCGGGCGATGCTGTGGCGCAAGCCTCGACTGCCGCGCACTTCAGGGTAGTGCGTATCCCCTGCCAACAAGCTGTCGATCGCGGCTTGAACGATGGGTTGCGGGGTATCGAAATCCGGATCGCCGATCGACAGCAGCAGCACGTCGACGCCCTGTTCGCGCAATTCCAGCGCTCGATCATGAATTTCCCAGGCCGCCGCCCCGTCGCCGGCAATTCGTTGGGTCAAGGCTGAATAGCGCATGTCTTTCTCCAGTCGCGCGGGTTCCCAATCACAACCCTATCTCAAATCGCGCAACGCGCCAGCACGGCATTCACGGCGACAGACGGACCCCTCGCTGCCTGGCGATGGCCAGGCCTGTCGTCTGCGTTTTTCTGGCCAGACTTTTTACCATCGGAATCGTCTTCCGCAAAAACAAAAATCCCGGTCAATCAAAAATTTAGCGCTCGATCTGCAAAAGGAAAAACTCTGAGATATGTCCTACAAACCTAGGCGCTTCCGCTGACAGCCATTTCCATGATGTCTGATTAAAGTCCGCCACCTGTAATTTGTGACAGGTTCCATGGCGATTGAATCGCGCTATAAAACAACCGTGCCTCCAGCCCTGCACAGGTGTCTGAAGGACGGCCGCGCGAACCCGCCATTACGTAGTAGGAAGATTCTGCCGCGCCCTCGCCGTCAATGATGATGAATGGGAGATTCAATTATGTACCGCGCCAATACGGCTTCAGTTCGATCATCACCCGCCCAGGTCAACTTCCTGCCCCAGGAGAGACAGCAAACCAAACCCGTCAGACTCACCACCCGGGAAAAAGAAGTCTTGCAGTGGAGCGCCGCTGGCAAGTCGTCCTGGGAGATTGGCCAGATCGTCAGCTGTACCGAGGCCGGGGTGAATTATCACTTTTGCAACATTCGCCGAAAATTCGGCGTGAGGTCGCGCTGGATCGCTATGGTCATGGCGCTGGAACAAGGGTTGATTCAAATGCCCTGAGCCAGTGTCTGCGCAGTGGTCGGCGTGTCATCGACCCCTGTGAGACATTTCATGAGCCTGCCCTACACGTCCCGAACCACTTCGCTTAACTCCACCCGTGACAGTGCCTGTGACGATACGCCCGTGTCGCGCGGGCACCGCCCGAACAGCGCGCTGCGCATCATCCTCGCCGACGATCATCCAGTGGTACTGACAGGTGCTGAAATGGCGCTGTCCGCTCCGGCCTTCTCGATTGTGGCCAAGGCCCATAACGCCGATGAGCTGATCGGGTTTCTGCAATGCACGCCGTGCGACGTGCTGATCAGCGACTATTCGATGCCTCATGGGGACGTTCCCGACGGGCTGGCGTTGATGGGCTACCTGAGACGTCACTTCAGCCATATTCCGCTGATCGTGATGACCATGTTGCGCAATCCGTCGCTGCTGCAGGCACTGCTCAATGCGGGGGTGTGTGGTTTGTTCGACAAGCGCAGCGCCTTGAGCGAACTGAAACAGGCGGTGCATGGCGTCGCCAGGGGTCATCAATACCTTTGCCCGAGCTTTGCCGCGATTGTGCAGGCGCAGACTTTGTCCGCCTCTGGCCGGGACATTCCCGTGGCGGGTCTTTCCGAGCGGGAACTGGAGGTGGTGCGATTGTTTGTGCAGGGCTTGTCCGGCCGGCAGATCGCCGCGCAGCTGAACAGGAGTGAAAAAACCATCAGCCGACAAAAAAGAACCGCCATGGACAAGTTGGGACTTGGCCATGACGGTGGGTTGATGGAGTTTGCGCGGGTTAGTGGGTTGAGAATGTAAGTATTGCGTCACGGCGCTCTTCGTAGAAAACGCTCGTACGTTAACGAGTGTGAGAGAAAAAGCGTTTTCATCTCCGACTATTATTGGGCGCGCCTGAGCATAGCTTGCTGCCTGACAGTTAATTTTTTAGGGTTGTCTTGCCTGATACGCTCTTGTACTCGTACCGTTCGTTCAGGATTTGTCGATGGGCGATTGGAGTTTGAGGGCCCCGCCGCTCTCGTCGTTGCTTGTTCCTCACTCATGACTTCAGCCACTGCTCGCCTTTCATCAGCCTTGGTTGTCCAGTGCTCTGGTCCCATTCTTTGTTTGTACTCGAAAATCTCAGTTTGAGGGTCGAATCCCACTTTTTTTCCAGCTTTCGGTACGTTCCCAACGTCCACAGAACGAGAAGCAATATTCTGTGAAACGTTTACGCTAGTTGTGGCACGCGGGCTTGGTGTACCAGCTGACAGCCGCGTAGATCCGGTAGTCGTATGCATGGTCCAACCTGCCAGCGGGTCATCTATCTGAGATAGGTTGCGCGCTGCTCGACCCACCGTTGATGGATCGGGGGCTTGCATCAATGTACCCAAGAGCAAAATCGCCAGCTGCTTGAAATGCCCCGTCGGATCCGAATGCATCACCGGATTCCCCGCAACATACCCATACGCATTCACCCCCCCCTCCCCAAACGGGCTCCAACTGTCCGGGCTGTAAAACCGCATCATTTGCGGACTGAACACCCGATAGCCCTTGCCCAGAATGTAATGGCCGGTGGTCAAATCACGCAATTCGCCGTTATAGCCAAGCCCGCTATCGGTCGTCGCGTCATCGGCACTGTAGCCATACGCCGAATAGGCCCGCGACTTGCGCCCCGCCCCGCTCACCTCCGACAACACGCTGTTCTTGTCGTCGGGGGCAAGCATCAGGACTTTGGGCCAGCACCTGCCTGGCGCTCGGCGAGCGCAACTCCACCACCAAACACGAACGTGCTGTGCTGGTCGCCATCAAGGCGATTGGCCGGTTCATCGCCACGATAGAAAAGCTGCTCGTTACCCGCGTCGCCGCGTACGTTGGACAAGGTGTCTTCACCGTCGTAACCGTAGGTTTTCGCCGAGCCACCACCGAGAGTGCTGACACTTTCCAGGCGGCCATGGTAGTCGTAGCTCAAAATGAACTCCCGGTCTTGCAGCAGATTGCCGTTGTCGTCGTAGATCTGTTCCGCATTCGGGTAATCGGCATGAGTATTGGTGATGGCGCCCAACTGCGCGGGGTCTTCCTTGTTGTAGACGTACTTCGCTCGATTGCTGCCGCCCTGGAAGTGGGTCCTCACCTCTTCAAGGTTATCTATCGCGTCAAAGTAAAACTCCTGCTCCTGGATCGTTTTGCCATAAGGATCGACAGGCGATTGCGGCCCTGCGCAGGTGTAGTACTCAAGACGTCCTCGAAGCTCATACTCGTAACGTTCGTCCCGCAGCGTCGCACCGTCCGGCGCGGCGCCTTCGCTGAGCAAACGGCGCTCCACCTGATCCAGACCATTCCAGGTCTGGCTCAAACGTTGGGCTGAGCCACCAAAGTCAAATACCCGCAGTGTCTCGCGGCCTTGTGAGTCGTATTCAAGAGTGATGGTCAGGCTCTGTCCAGCCGTCGAATCCTCGGTATGGATACTCGCCGTCAGTCCCTGGTCATTGTACGTAAACACCGATTTCACATGGCCCGGCGTTCCTTCCTCTCCAAGCTCGGTCCAGATCATGCGCCCGGAGGCGTCATGCTCGTAATGCTGGACCTGACCCAGCACGTCGGTGTAACGCAGCAGTCGTCCGGTCCGGCTGTGCACATACTCCATCTTGTAGCTTTGGTCGTCCTGGTCGCGTGTCTCGGTGGCCACTTCACCCTGGCTGTTGTAAGTGCGGATGAGTGCCAGGCCTTGTTCCGACGATTCGAGCAACCGAGCGTTTTTGCGATCGTATTCGTAAGTGGCTTCGATGGGGGCCAACGCTCCGGATTTTGGAATCGCCGTACGTTTGACCGGTTCCTCCGTCAGCTCCGGCATGTACTCATAGGCGATCACATCACCGCTGGGGCGAATGACGCGGTCAGGCTGGCTGTTGCTGGAGTCGAACTCATAGGTGGTCACACGCCCCCCCGTGACCGACTCGATCATCCGCCCCAGCCCATCAAATGCCTGTGTACCGAGCACCGTGCCGTTGACGCTGATCAGGGTCGGCAGGTCTTCACGGCTGTGGCCGGCATATTGGCGCACCACCTTGGCACGGTCCGGCAACGTGGTTTCGATCATGCGATCGAAGTGGTCGTAGCTGTACAGGGTTTCGAAACCCGAGGCATTCTTTTCGGAGTCGGTTCGCCCCAGTCCGTCATACTTGTAGCTGTGCAGGCTGATGCGCTTGTTGTCCAGATCCAGACGTTCGACGCTGACCGGTTTTTCGAAGCGGTTGGAGACTGTGACGGTCTTTCCCATACCCTCGATCCACTCTTCCTGGGTGAAGGTGAGCGGGTTGTTGCGGGTATGGGTTTTCACGCCGTCAGGGGCGGTGACGCTGTCTTGCTGACCCCACAGGTCGTAGGTGTAGCGGCTGGTCAGCCGCAAGTCCTCGAGCTCCAGCCAGTCGATTTCGGTTTCAGCGGTCAACTCATCCAAGGCGTTGTAGGCAGCCTCGTAGATAGAGCGATAGACCGGCGGCCGGCTACCCGCGTTGTCGACGTCATGTTGTTCTTCCTTGACGGCGCGCCTCAGGCCATCGAAGAGGGTGCGGGTTTTTACACCTTTGACGTTCTCGACTTCCTGGTTGGCCAATTGAGTGACTGGAGCTTCACCCTGCCCCGCCGGACGGATCAAGTGATAGCTGTAGGTTCGTGTCGCGGCGTTGTCGGTGCTGTCCGGTGCCACGGTTTCGGTCAATACGCGGCCCAACACGTCATGGGTCGAACGGATTTTTACATCCTTGTCGCTGGTCAATACCGGCAGGCCGCTGGTGAGTGAGCGTTCTTCGGTAATGACTTTGCTGACATTGTCGAAATCGGTGCTCAGGGTCTGTTCCGTGCGCAGCACGGTTTCACCGGCGAACGTGGCATAAGTCGCGCTTTGCTTGCTGTAGGCATAATCGGTAAAAGTTGTATAACCCGAAGCGCTCCCCAGGGTCACTGCCTTGCGTTGCAGTTGCCCGTGCAGGAAGGCGTTGCCCCGCTCATTGATATAGGTATTGACCGTACGCTCCAACAGGTTTTCGGATTGCCCGTCCACCACCAGCCGACGCTCTTCCGCCAGCGCGACCCAAGGCGTCGTACCACTGCCGATTGCGAGTTGGGACACATACCGATAGCGAGTGCGCAGAACGGGGGCACCCGCTTGCAGATCAGGCACACGCGTGGAGTCAGCCGCAGGAGTCACAGTGCTCTCGCGCACGTGGCGGACAAAACCGTAAGGGTCTGCCGGACAATCGCCCGCGACCCCTTCGGCCGGATAGTAGGACGTGCTTTCGCTGACGCCATTGGCCTGTACGCTCAAGGTCTGGTTGCCGTGGATGTCGTACTCGCTCAACTCCTTGTCTTCACGCCACTCCCGAGCATCATTGGTCAATTCCCAACGCGTCACCACTTGCTTGGGCAATTGACATTGCCGGACCTGGTTCTCGAACGAATCAGTGTCGTTGGCGTAGTAAGTGGTCGTGACAGTCTGTTGGTGAGTCCCCTGCTTCGTCACCTCCGATGTCAACAAATGGAAGCGGTTGAACGTGCGCGCCACGGTTCGTACCGCACTGGAACCGACCATCAGACTTTCAGTAGAACCATAGGTGTAGTTACCGATGATTTTGTAGAGGTTGTCTTCACCGTCATCGCTCCAATCGACCGTTGAGTTGTAGCCGAGGAAGTTGTTGCCGCTGTCGCTGTAGCTGTATTTCACTGCAACCGCCGGCTGACCACCGCCGGGTTCGGTGACATGATCGGTCACCCTCGGCAGATTGGGGTAACCGGGGTTACCCGGAAAGCCATGACCGGCGTCGTTGTACTGAATCGTTTCGTGGGCACCCAGCGGCGTCCAGACTTCCTTGATGCACAGTTGTTCGCGTTCCAGCCCATAGAGAAAACGCCAACCGGCGCCGTTCGCGGTCGGCAGGGTGATGCGCGTCATCCGGTCGCTTTCCAGATGCAGGCTGAAAACAGCCAATGGCACGCCCAGCACCGGTTTGAGACGGATCTCGACGGTGCCGGCAGTCAGATTACGGAGTACTTCCAGCAACAGACCCTGGCTGTCTCTGATCGTGCTCAACATGCGGCCTTCACCGGCGGCCTGATAAGCCAGGGTCACTTCATGACCCATCGGTGAATACATCTTCACCGGCATCGCGACTTGCGGCGTGGTGCCGGTGAGTTTGAGGATTTCCACCAGGCCGGACGTGTGTACTACCTTGAAATCACCCAGTGGATCACCGGTTAGCTGATACAGCTTGAAGCTCTGGATTTTCTGTTCTTTCATCTTCAGGCGCGTGGGCTCCCCCTCGCCTGCGAAGTTGCCGGTGACCTTGAAGCTTTCCCCCGAATGCACCGCGATGATTTGCGTACTGGGCGTGTATTGAGTCAAGGCCACACGCCAGCCTGACCCATAGCCATTGTTGATTGTGCTGACCGGGCTGTAATTCAGGCTCAAAGGCACGACCGGTCCGCGCAGGTCATTGACTTCCACGTCATGCAGCGAGAGCCCTACGGTGTACAAGCCGGTGCGCGGATCGACGCCCGACTGAACGAAGCTTTGAAAGTTGAATGCATTGGAATGAACGGCGGTTTTTTCTTCGTTTGAAATGCTCATGTTCTAATCTCGACAGTTGAAAACGAATGGAAGGTGCGAGCGCGGTGCAATAGCACCGCGCATGTCTTCAATTTTCGAAAAGCGGTTCGACGAAAGGCCGGTTGCGGTTATTCGCCGGGAAACTGATCCGAACCGGATGACGATGGCCTTCGGTATCGGTAAGGATCACCTTCAAGCCTTCCTTGAGTGGATACAGGTCCGGGTTGCCAGGCTGTCCGTTCGAAACCGCCTGGCGAATATCGATGCGGCGGAATACGCCAATCAGGAAGCCACCTGTGACCAGCGAACGGTCAAGGGTGTGGTTCAGTACCAACTTGAGACGGGGGTTGGCTTTGATGATCGAGTCAAACGCCATGACTTTCTCGTCACGTGGAACCCTTGGGTCGTTGAAGGCGTAACCGGTGTAGGTGAACATTTTTTCGTTATCGAACGGGCTTTCCCATTTGACGATCGAAGTTTTTGCAGACTCGAGCGGACCAATAGTCTGAAATTCGACCGCCGCGAAATCCAATGCCACTTGCCCGTCTTTTTTGTAGGTCAGCGTGAAGTAGTCCGTGGTTTCCAGAAACTTGTCGAATGCATCTTCGTCCTCGCCGTTTTCCGGATCGTCGAGGCCGCCCCCCTCAACACGACGCCGTGTCAACTTGAAGGAGTCCGCATGCACGTCAGGTGATGGCACCGGTGTCAGCTTGATGGTGCCTTTTTCATTACCGGGGTGCTGGTCCGAACGAAGTGGCCCTCCTGGGGCATCGATAGTTGCGTAGAAGTCAGTGACTTGCGTATCACGTGTCAGCAAATAGACCGTAATCAGGTTCGGGGTAGCAGTAGCGCGGGTTGTGTCGTCTTGCAGGTTGCCAGGATAGGGTTTGAATCGATTGGGAATCCGCGTTTGGGCCCACAGTAACGGAGCCTCCGGATCGTACGGGATACCTTCTTGACCGGGCGGAACCTCAGCGACCTGTTGTGCAGAACGACGGTGATAAATCATCATCGTGTCCTCTTCCTCGGCTGTCAGAGGAAGGCCATCGGTTTGGATGTGGACTTCAAGTTCGAGCTGTTGATAACCGTTGGCGTAGACCTTATCCGAGCGCAGTGCTGCCAGTTCGAACTTGGTGAGATTCGTCCAGCTTCGTTCCTCATTGATGTTTTTCAGTTTGATGATGCTGTAGCCGGTTCTGACGATCATCCCGGCGTAGGAGATATCGCATTTGACCACGCTAAATGGCAACGAGCTATTGGTTGGCGCAGTGAACACACCATCTTGTACTGTGCCATCGCCCAGCACTTCCCAGCGCCGTTCAAACTCGGGCGGGGCATCGGTAATCGTTTCCAGCTTTACCGTTGCCGAACGCGCGATCGAACTCACGAACGCCGGTTCAATCGTCATGGTGGCCGGGAATTTCGACAACACCACACAGGCACGTACGGTTTCACCGGAGCTATCGCGCACTTCAATCGGCTGCACCATCAGGTGTTCCGGCAAGTCGTCGGCGTTGGTCGGTGGTGTGTAGGTCGCGGTATTACCGGTGGCAACCAAGGTGCCGTACGCCGGTTGGCTCCAGGTCAGTGTGCTGCCGCTGAGCGCTGTCGCCACGAAAGTCACTTGAGGGCCAGCTACCTGACGAGGTACACAACCCGGTGAAAGGGTCATGGCCTCGGCAGTGACCAACAACAAGGCCGACACGCGATGGAGCCGGGCTGGAATGTCGCCGTTGGCAGGCTCGGTCCACGTCGCGGTGACGATGTTGCGCACCGACTCCTTGCCGAGGTTCGCCGCCGATACCGGCTGATACACCCCGGTAGTCGGGTTGATGCTGCCCGCCGACTCAATGGTATTGAGGCTTCTCACGCTCCACGTCACGCCATTGGCCGGCGCACCGTTGAAAAAGGCCTTGTACGACACCGGGCTCCCGCCGGCCTTGAGGCTGTGCATCCCAGGTTCGATCGTCAGCGAAGTCCGGGAGGGGTCAAGGCTGCCGAAGATCACCATGTCATGCGGTGTGTGGCGAGAATGTTCGATAAACACATTCTTCTCACCCGGGAACAGGACGCTGCGGATCAGGTCGAGTTTCTCTTCGTCGGAACGCTCGATGAACTCCCTGGTCAGGACCATGGTCGCCGAGTATTTGCGAACGCCGTTTTCCATATCGTCGGGAATCAGGTAAGGGAAACGGTCCCTGGAGGGGATATCACCGCCCATGGCGTTACCGCGCAGCTTGATCATGACGACCACGGCGCCATCACCGACATTCATCGCACCGGGCAATTCCGCGCCGGGGGCCCGCTGGGTCAGGATGATGAAATTGGTGGGGCTCAGGTCACTGCCGCCCTTGAGGTCGAGAATGCCCAGTTCGTAGACCTGGCGCTCAGGAGGCAGATTGTTGAATTTTGCCTGAAAGAACTCGCCGATTTTTTGTTGGCTGGCCACTGGTCCCGCCAGGTTGCAGACAAATTCAGTGCCCTTGGACAGATCGAGCGTAACGCGCCCGAGCCGATCGATCGCACCTACGACCAGGGACAGGTCCAGTTTGATTTTCAGCGTGTACCCCTGAGCCTCAGTGATCTGGTAGCTGTACATCACGCCGGAGTTGATCTCGTGGGCAGTAAATGAGCCGCCCAAGATACTGAAAGTCAAAATGGCTCTCGAGTTGTCGAGCGCCGCCGGCTCAAAAGACAATAACGGTTTACCGATCATCACATCGCTCAGGACGCCTTTTTCCGTCCTGGACTCGTTTAAATGCACTTCACCGGAGAACACCGGCACATAATTGGTACCGTCATACTTTTCCAACCATTGTTGAAGCAATACCCGATTAAGACGTTCACGATCGAACGCACATACAGCGCCCCATCTTTCTGTAATGGAACGGTCTTTCATCTTCTCAAGAATACTGGCGAGTGAATTGCTGGTCATGATAGTTACCCTCTACAACAATAATTTTTGTGCATTTGGAGAGCCCTCTGAACTTTTCAGAAGGCTCGACAACGCCTTTTGTGTATCTACAAAACAGCCGTATTAAATCTGCGGAAGTCCGTCGAGCGAACCCTGAGCTACCTCTGGATTTGGTTTTTCAGGCAATGCACCAAGTGGCAAGGCTTGAATGGAGAAAGCATCTCCCAGGAAGAAATCCCCCATAGAAGCTCTGGCAGTAATAATCACAAACTGGTGTACGCTTTTTGAGTCTGCCGTATAGAGTCCGGTCGAATCAATTGAGCCTGCACCTGTTACCGGAAAAAGCCCCCAGGTGGGATCCAACGATTGTCCGTTGAACTTTGCAGAGAACTTGGCCTGATTAGTCCCCTGCACCTCCATGTTGAGCACCAGGTTCTGTTTGTCATGGGTGACCACAACAAAAGAAGACTGCGTCTGTTGCGTCGCCGTATTCGTCACTTTCACTTCGTCAACGGTGAACGAACGCTTGCTAACGCCCACATCCTGCTTCGTTGGCGCGGTGTAAACATTGGTGCGATCCGGGTTGGCGTTTTCCGGAATGCGTCCATCACCGATCACCGTCCACTTCAATGCGCCACTGAGGGAGTTGGCGGTAAATTGACGCGTCTCAGTTTGGCTATCGGAGGCCTGGCAGGTTTGTACCAGTGGATTAAGCGTCACTGCTCGCGCAGCAATGGTGACCAGAGCCTTGCTGACATGGGGGTTGCTGCCTGTGCCGGTGGCGGTGACTTTGACCCTTTTGTAGGTGCCGCCGATCTGGTCCACGCCCGGTGCGGTGTAGCGCCCGGTGTCGGCATCGATCTGGCCGGCGCCGGTGGAACTGCCATCGAGGTTGCTGACGCTCCATTTCAAACCGGCCACTACAGGGTTTGTGGTGAAGGTGTGGGTGGCACCGTAACCCAGGAGCTTTTCTGACGGGTCAATGGCGAAGGTGGTCAGGCGTGGGCTGATGGAGCCGAAGCTGATCATATCCGCCTGTACATCTATGGTTTTCATTTGCACGGCGTCGGTGTTGTTGAACAACAGGCTATGCAGCACAAAAGCGTCAACGGCATGAGCTGCCTCGTTAAGTTTTTCCTCCAGTTGTCGCCGAAAGACTTCCTTCACTTGATAGAAATACGGAGAGTTGTTGCCTAAGTAGTCGATTGCCCACGCTGGAAGTTGACCCGGATCCGTAACGTAGACATTTGCGAGTTGCAAGTCGAACTTAATGACAACCCTGCGCGCTTCTTTGTCGATCGAGAACAATACATCCGCTCCAAGCGTTAAAAGAGCTCAAATTTTTTTCCAACAGGATCATTACCGATAAAAGCTACACAATCGACGCCTCGTGCCCCCGCGCCAGCGTACATAGACAGCGTTTCCACGAACGGCGGAGCAGTTTTTGTGACTTCCAACAAATTTTCAGTATCTATATGGATGGGAAGTTCAAACTCCCGAATATTCAACCCGACATCTGGAAATGAAAAAGCAGCAATGGTCATGCTACCGGCATGGGCTTGCACCTTCAGTTTCTGGATAACACCATTGGCGTCCTTGATTTCATCAAACCTGGCATCCGGGGCCTTGTAAGCAACCCGCAAAGCCTCGGCAACGATCTCATGCATAAGCAATTGGTTGCTGATGATCAAACTTGAATCAATCCCCGGTAAATCACTTGGAATCGGATACAACCAATCTTCCCTGGGAAAGCCACCCTCCAACTCCCCCTTCATTGCAATCCGCAGTTCCAGCGCACCATTGCCGAAATTGGCCGCATTCCTGACATTCGCCCCCGCCTCCATCACCGTGCGCATCTTGAACTTCGCCGGTTTGAGAAACTCCTGCTCGGTGTAGGCCAGCTGCCCCAGTTTGTAAGTCCGGTGTGCCAGTTCGGCCTCGCGGAACTTGCGCTTCATGTAGGCACCACCGACCCGGCGCACATGCTCGATACGCGAGCCGGTCAATTCCCAGACGTAACGCTGTGCAGCCGGATCACCCAGGTCCAGCACCACACTCCCGCCTTGATCAACCTGACCGACGATGTCCTTGAGCGATACCCGATTGGCCTTGAGTTCCGGATGATCAAGTGGATCGAACGAGCTGATTTTGGTGACCTCGACGCCGCCACCGGGACCGCTGTACAGCTCGATTTCGGTCCCCCCGACAATGGACATGCTCATATTGGCCTCGGCCACATTGCCGCCATTGCCATCCGGGTTGTTTTCAAAGCTCAGCCGCGGAACATCAGTCTGGTAGTCATTCAACCAATACCAGGTGGTTTCACCGGTGGCATAGGTGTCATCGATCGGAGGCATGTAGGAATTGCTATCAAACTTCTGAATATATTCCTGATGCAACAGATGATTGCACTTGTCTTTATCGTAAGCAACGAGCGCACTCCAGTCATTGGTACGCGGCCGCAATGCTGCCCACTCCATATACTCTTGGTAAGTGACTCTTCTGGCTGCCATGATATTCATCCTTATTTATTAAACGTTTAGTGTTTCGAAAATTTCAAGCGTGCAATCTGTGTTTGATCAAGCGACCAAGGTAAACCGTGCATCGACCAATTTCGTTTCAGCGCCGGGTTCATAGATAATCGTTACTTCAACAGTGACGGGGCCCGTCTGAAATTTCTGCAACTCGGTTTTACTGACAAACGACTCAACCAACTTCGCATCGGCTTGCGCCGGGGTTACAACATGATTGTTGAATATCGGATAAGTCAGTGCAGCGCCTGCCGTATCTTTCCCAACCAAAACAGCATGTAATGTCTGGCCCGCACGGATATAGGTCCAACCACGAGAGAAAGAAAACTTCTCACCCTGCGCAGGAACGGCTGCAATGGAAATACGACCGCCTGTCCCCTGGGCCTGTAATGACTGAATCGCCAGATAACGGTTAAGGGGTACCGGTAGTACGCGCAAAACATACGCTTGCGATGGGTACGCAAAGGTTTCACCCTGCGGTGTAACCTTGTAATAAACATTGACCGACTTGCCCATGTTGGCCGGAATGTATTGGGACGGGATATTGAAGATGCGGCCGCCCGGGGTGATGGGCACAGTGACGGAATGGACACCGGTCGTCCCGAATCCCTCGAAGAACACTTCAACCTTATCGTTGGGCCCATAGCTGGCCTCGTCGTCTAGCTGGATATTGATACCCGAAACGGCAACGACATCGGCATCGATCTCGCCCTCACCTTCCACCGGCTCGTCACCAGGCCGTGCGCCCACCACAATGGCCATCGGCAGATTCAACGGCGCGCGGATGGTGGCCGGGTAAGGTATCGCCGACAACGCGCTGCCTATCCAGCCAAACTGGTGTTGCAACTCGATGGGCGAGCCATTGTTCGCCGTCACCCACTCCGGCGGTACCACCAGTTCGATGTACCCCTTGTCGATAGTCGATACATCGACCCGTGCCTGCAGAACAAGCGGGACAACTTCGTCCAGGTTCGAACGGACGTAGCACAGCAACTCATCCCCGACACTGATATCAGGCCAGGCATCGACTCGTAGCGGCAATCCTGCGGGATATTGCACCGGGTTAATCGGCCCTCCGCTATGACCCACAATGGTCAAGGCCGGAAGCAGGGCTGTCGTCGGTGGATTGAGTTCAATGGTTTGCGTGGCCGACAAAGTTTTTTCCGTGGTCGTCCCGGCGTACTGAATGCCGTAGTTCAACTCGATCCAGCCGCCATCGACGCGCCGCAGATCACTCTTGCTGAGAAACAATGCCAGGGGCTTATCGAGATTGGCGCTGGTGACGGTCGTGGGATAGGCAAGCGGCGGCAAGTATTCCTGGCCGTCGGCATAGAAGCGTCGGCAATGCAGTGTGACGATGTCGGCGACCGACATTGCCTCATACGGCACCAGGCGCACAGCCAGCGCCGCCGGCGCACTGCCCAGATCCAGATGCAGATCATGGGATTCCTGAATCTGCAACACGGGGAGCGCCGGCCTCGCCCGCGGGCGCTTGCCGACATAGAAGAAAATTCGCCGGGATTCGTCGCCAGGCGCACCACCGGCGATTGACACCCGATACGAGTAGAAAGCCCAGCCCATGTCCAGGGCGACAATCGTATGGTTTTCGATTTCGGCCGGCATGCCGTAGGGCGTCAACTTGCTCGTGTCCACCGCCACTTGGTCAATCAGCTCGTCCACTACCGTGCCATCGGCGGCGCAGCCGCGAAAATTCAGGTAGAGCAAATGGTCGTCGCCGGTTTCAATCCCGGGATACTTGATATAAGTCAAAAGCTTCGAACTGCCCAACTTGACCACATCGACGGCATTGTCGGGGCCTAGTGATGGAACGGTCGGCGCAGGGTTATCAATCATGGTTAAACTTCCTTCATTAAGGCAGTTGTTATCGGCAAGTTGACTTGAGCCGCAGTCATTGAAAACAGTTTTTACGCCTGAATAGAGGGCTTGGGTACTATCAGAACTGCTAGGTTCGCATCGCTGTAAATGCTGCTAGTGTTTTACTTCAGTCAATTGCGCAATTGCTCAAGCAAGAAAAGACAACCAAAACAGCACATTAACTGATGAAGTCATTAGCTTTGATTAAAAGCAGCCATTGCTGTGTACAAGATATTAAGCAAACAAAAATCACCGTGGCAGAACAATGTCTCTTAATGACGCGTTATTCACGAGACGCCTGCCACCGGTTGCTCATTTACGTATTGAGGTTTGACGCATGACCACCTCCACCGCCCAGCCCACCTCCGTGCATTCCAATGCATTCAACTTTCAAAGTTTCGTTCAACCCGGTGTCGACCAGCGCACCGGTTTGTACACCGTATCGCTGTCTTTTCCGGAGGTGAAATCCTGTGATCTCAGCGGTCCGGCGGTGCCACTTACACTTGGCTATAGCCCCATCAACACGGTCGATAACGGCTATGGCAAGGGATGGCGTCTGGGATTGACGCAATACACGCCCAGTACACAGATTATCTCGGTGCATTCGGGAGAAAGTTTCAAAGTTACGGGCAGTGATCCGGCGATTGCCGGTCGACTGACCATGAAGGAGCAGAAAATTGAAACCTTCAAACTGTATGAGCTGAGCGGCAATCCGCTCGGCCAGTACAAGGTCGTGCATAACTCGGGGCTGGTGGAGATCCTCAAGCTCACCGGCACCACGCCGCAAGTCGCCATGCCGGTAAAAATGTACTCCCCTCAGGGCCACGAAGTGACTCTCGCCTATCAGGCTGCGGGCCAGGGTCGCATGTTGAGCACGATCAGGGACAGTCAGGGGGTATTGCTGGAAGTGCTCCGCAACCTGATCGCCAAGACGGTTGATATCCAGGTGAAACCGGTGGCCGGAGTGCCGGCGGCCATGTTCATCCTGCAACTGGAAGGCGATCTGATGACGCGGGTTACCTTGCCAACCGCAAACAACGCCGGCTGGCGCTTTTTGTACGGACTGGAGCGCGAGCAACTGTGCATCAAGGAAGTCTGGACGCCGCTGGGCGGTCACGAAACGATTCAATACAACGACGCCGGCCACGGGTATCCGGGCAATCCCGGCTACCCCAATCTGCCACGGGTAACCAGTCACGTCACCGAGCCAGGCGCAGGCCAGCCGCCGATCGAACTGAAATACACCTACAGCGACAACGGCAACAATTTCCTCGGCTACAACTCCACTGTCGACTGGAGCGATGAAGGCGAGGACAACCTGTACAAAGTCATCGGCCCATACCAGTACGAGACCACCGAGAGCCTGATGGTGGCCAAGACTGCCGTGCGAATCGTGACCCGCACCTTCAACCGCTTTCACTTGATGACCCAGGAACAAACGACTCAGGGAAACGCACAAAAAACCCTGAAAACCGTTTACTACGCGAACGATACCGAGACGTTCGAAAAACAGGATCGCCGCTGCCAACTGCCCCGGCAAGCCACTGAACTCTGGCAACTGAGCGACGATCCGCGTTATTGGCGGCAGAACAAAAAAATCACCGAATACGACATTCACGGCAACCTGACGTTGACGGTCCAGGACAATGGCATCAGGGAAGCCATCGCCTACTATCCAGCCATCGGTGCGCCGGGTGATTGTCCGCCAGACCCGTACGGTTTTGTCCGTCATATCCGGGAAAAAACCGTGACGCCGAGCGCAGACTCCGCCCGGATCCCCGAACTGCAAGAGGGGGCAGCAACCCTGCGCTCGCGCTACCGTTACGAATTGATGCCCCCCATCAGCGGCAGCACCACGCCGTGGGTTGCACTGATTGAAGAGCGGTTGCTGGAAGTGAAGGATCCGGGCGAGCGTTTACTTCAGCGTGCGGTGTACTCTTACATCAACGCACCGACCGATCACCTCGCCCATGGTCGTCGCCAGCGGCAGGCCTTGACCGTCGGTGAAACGCCCGGCTATACAACCTTCACCGATTACAACTACAGCAAGCATGCCGCCACCTTTGCAACCTTTGCCGGTGAAACAGTCCTGCGCACGGTAGAAACCCTGGGCACCGATTTCGACAGCGTCAGTAAAAGCGTCACCTATGAGCACTCGTTGCTCAACGGTGAACCCATACTGATCTCCGACAAAGACGAACAACTCAAGTACACCTACGATGCCCTCGGCCGTGTGGTGACAGAAACCGAAGCGCCCAATACGCCATACCCCGCATCCCGAACCTTCAGCTACACGCTGATCCGTCCGGCAGGCCAGGGTGAAACGCCGGTCAGCCAATGGGCCGGCCAGGAAATGGAAGATGTCAAGAAGGTCAGGGTCCGAACCTGGTTCGACGGGTTGAATCGCTCGATCTGCGAAGAGCAACAGGATCTGGATAATGCCGGCGGTAGTCCACCGGTGTTCCGTCGCACCTACGAGGCCAGTTACAACGCCCTCAGTGAAGTGACCAGTGAAACGGAAATAGACTGGCTGGAAAAGATCGACCTGCGGCTGACGACGACCTACACCTACGATCTATGGGGTAATCAGGACAGCGCCACCGGGCCGGACGGCATTACCCGGCATACTCGCAGCAGTCCGATTGGTTTCATCACGGAACAATGGACCGAGGGCATGGGCAAGTCTGTCACGTTGTCCAATCGCTTCGACAAACCGGTGAAGAGCGAGCAGTTCGACCTGAGTGGCCAGCGTGTCAGCCTGCATCGCTACAAATACGATGGGCTGGGCCACTGCACAGAAGAAATCGACACGATGGGGCGCATCACCCGGTTCCACTACGATGCCCACGCCCGCCTGTTCAGCAATACCCTGCCGGACAGAACGGTCATCCGCCGCTCCTACGCCGCCCATACCATCACCCCCCTGGTCGCCAGCCTGACGGTGCAGCCGGGCAATGTCTTGCTGCCCTCGATACTCGTGGGCGAACAGCAATTTGACGGGCTGGAACGCTTGACGAAGATGACCGTCGGCGGGCGCGTCGAGCAATTGCATTATGAAGCCGGCCGTTTGCAGCCAAGTCGGCGGATCACCCCGGCCGGCAAACAGATCGACTACGAATACAAGCCCGGCCTGACCACCCAGCCAACCATGATCAAGCCGCCGGAAGGCGACTCGAACTTCGATTACGACCTGCTCAACGGCAACCTGGAATCGTCGAGCAACGCGCGAGGCACTAACAGTTTCAGCTACACCAACGCTGGGCACTTGAGCGTAGAGAGCTGGAAAGACGCCGCCACCCCGGATCCGTGGGTCACCCGTTACACCAGTTCGCTCAAAGGTCGTCAGTTAAGTCGCACCGATGTTGGCGGACAGGTCGCCAACGCTGATTACGACCTGATCAATGGACGTCTGCTCAGCGTGCGCCAGTGCCAGTTGCAAGCCGACTTCTCCTATGACAATTGCGGTCGCAATTACCGCACCGTCACTACTGACAGCGGTACCGGGAATAATCTGACCACCACCCTGGCTTTTGACGATATCGGCCGGGAAACCAGCCGTACGCTGGTGCTGCGCAACGCTCAGGGGCGCGCATTGCAACCTGAGCGCCGCATCGAACTGACCTACCTGGCCGATGGCAATGTCAGCACCCGACACCTTTCCGTGGACGGCATCACAGCACTGCTGGAAACCTTCGAGTACGACTTGCGCGGGCGACTGGAAGTGCATGGGTACTCGGGGACCGACCTGCCCAAGGACCGGTTTGGCCATGCCATGCTCAAGCAGTATTTCGAGTTCGATGCCCTGGACAACATCATCTACAGCCGCACCGATTTTGCGGACGGCCGCCGCAACATCGCCGAATACGGTTTTGCAGTCGACGACCCTTGTCAACTGGCCCACGTCACCCACAGTCATCCGGACTATAAGGCGCTCTTGTTAACCGACTACAGCTATGACGCAGACGGCAACCTGACCCATGACGAGTTGGGCCAGCAGTTGCATTACGACAGTCAGGGCCGGTTGCTGAGCCTCAGCACGCCGCAAGGGCAACCGTTGACGGACTACGCATACGACGCACATGACCATCTGGTGGCGGTCAAACCGGCGGGGCAAGCCGAGTTGCTGCGGTTCTACGAAGGCACCCGGTTAAGCGACATGGTGCAGGACGGTCAGCATACGCAGCTGCTCCAACTGGGCGCTCAGCCACTGGGGCAACAGGTGCCGGGGGACGACAGTAAAACCCTGTTGCTGCTGACCGATGCCAAGCAATCGGTAATCGGTGAAAGCCAGGCCGACGAACTGCGCACGGCGGTATACAACACCTATGGCGAACGTAGCAGTGATGACCCTCTGCACAGCCTGCTGGCCTTCAACGGCGAAGTGCGCGACCCGATGAGTGGCTGGTATCTGCTTGGCCGTGGTTATCGCGCCTATAACCCCTTCCTGATGCGTTTCCATAGCCCGGACTCCCTGAGCCCGTTTGGTGCCGGTGGCATTAACAGCTATATGTATTGCTCGGGGAATCCGATTGCTTTAAGTGATCCGACGGGGCATACCGGGCAAAGCAGCAAAATCATTCGTGATACGAGATTCATGGTTGCCAGTGGCGCCGTCGCGGTTGGTTTGGGAATTTTTTTAAGTATTGTGACGTTCAACCCCATGCCACTGGCACTCGGATTGAGCATTCTAGCCATCGCCGCCGGTGCGTCCACCGCCACCGTAGTGAACATATTCAACGCCGTGTTCGTCATCACCACTGCGATTACCGTCCTTGCAAAACTCTGGAACTGGACGTCATTGGGCGCAGGCTTTGGCGTAGGAGGGGCCTCATTTGCGGCAAAGGACCAGAAACAAAGTGACGAATTGGCATTTGTCGGTCTTGGCTTGGATTTCACTATGTTTCCGATGTTCAAAGCCAACATCAGACCTGCTTTGCCGGATTTCTCAAGTTTTTCGCGCGGCAGTTCCTCTGCCAGTTCGCGTAAAGCGTCCAGCGCCTCCAATGCCAGTACAACTTCCAATTCGTCGAATGATGTTTACGACTTTATGAATAGACCCCCTTCCGGTGAGAATTGGAGCATGAAAGGCAAACCTACGAAAGTTGGGAACTACTTTCCACCGCAATTCATGCAAAACAGAATGGCGCAAACATTGGAACACGCGCATTTACAAAATGATCCCGGGTCGCGCACTGGTATCGCATCTCCATACTCAGGAACTCCAAGTGCGCAAATCACCAACAGGTCGACAATTGAAAGCAGCACAGCGGAATCATTCACTATCGATTCAATACCTGCTCCAAGAGTACAGGAGTGGCTTGGTCCCGGGATGAGACAAGCCGTTCACAAGCCAATACTAAGTTTCGCCTACATACCAAAATAAACTGTATGCCAGGCAATCAGCCAAATGATTGCCTGGCTTTTTGCTGCCCGAAACATAAGTAAACAACTCTCAACTTTTTATCCGCCACATTGAGAGTTCTCTCATATATCCCTTCCCCTCCCCCTCCTAAAATCCGCCCTCCGAGACACTGCGCTCCCCTTCATTCACTTTAAAACACTCAACAAGAGTGCCGCACCGGATTTGTCTCGGTTCAACTTTGCCGGGCGGATATACAAGGATAAACAACATGAACAAAACCCTACTCGCACTGACCCTGGGTCTGGCTGCAAGCGTTGCGGGCACTTCGGCGTTCGCTGACAGCGTCGGTCAGATCAACTTCACAGGTAACATCAACGCCAACACCTGCCCGATCGATGCGATCGATCCAGGCACCGGCGCCACTGGTCCGATCAACCTGGGCAGCGTGGCGGTGCCTGATTTCGGCGGCGCGGCCGACACCGAAGTGGGCGGTCGCGAGTTCGCCCTGCGCATCAAGGACGGCGCAGTTTGTGGTTTCGTCCCTGGCGACACCGCCAGCGTGCAATTCGACAGCACCCACGGTAATGCGGGTACCGGCGGCCGCTACTACGGCATCCAGACCGGTGGCGCCACCGGTGTTGCGCTGGCCATCCAGGACAACGACGGCAAGCACGTAGACAGCGGTACACAATCCAAGGACTACCCGCTGAACGCTATCGGCGAAACCCGCATGATTTTCAACGCCAAGTATCGCTCCACCTCTGCGACGGTCGTACCGGGCCCGGTGATCGCCAACATCAACTTCCTCGTCACCCTTCCGTAACGTCAAACCCTTTGAGCGCAACGCCCGCTTGCGCTCAAAGGGTGCGTGCGTCACCGCTCCAGCGCCCGTATTGCCCAGAGGTATTTTCATGTTCGAATCATTCAAAGCATTCTGTCGTCACAGAGCGACGCGCCCCTGCGCCGTGGCCGCGCTGCTGCTGGCCGTCCACGCACCCGCCAGCCATGGCGCACTGACCCTCAGCGGTACCCGCGTGCTGTTCGAAAGTGACAAGCGCAGCGTTTCATTGGTGGTCGCCAACCCCAGCGACAAACCCTACGCCGTGCAGACCTGGGTCAACACCACCACCGACGACACCACCACCGCGGTGCCGTTCATGGTTTCGCCGCCGTTGTTCCGGGTCAACCCCGGTAAAGAACAGCAAGTGCAGATCAACGGCTTGCCCAACTCGCTGCCGACTGATCGGGAGTCGCTGTTCTACTTCAACGCGCAAGAGATCCCGCAAGTCGAAAGCGATCAAAGCAATGTGCTGAACATTGCCATCCGCACGCGCATCAAACTGCTCTATCGCCCCAGCCAGTTAAAGGACAACCCGAATGTACGGCTCAAGGACCTGCAATGGTCGCTGCAGCGGATTGACGGCAAGTCCAGCCTTACGGTGACCAACCCGACGCCTTTTCACTACACCTTCCACCGCGTCGAAGTGAGCGCCAACGGCCAGTCGCAGACACTGGAAAACCCGCCGATGGTCCTGCCGCTCGATCGTCAGGTGTTTGCCCTGGGTGAAGTCAAGTCCGCACCAGACATGCGCGTGTCGTTTACCACCATCAACGACTACGGCGGCATCACCCCGCCGATGAGCCAGCCACTTCAGAACAACCGCTGATCGCCCATAGCATTCATAGCCAGGAAGATGACGATGATCCCTTTCCCGGGTCGCAGGCGCGTGCCCGTTCGCCAGCGTTTTGCCCAACTTATTCTTATCGGCAGTGGTGGCGTCGCCCTTGTGGAGGCAGGGCCGGCACTGGCGAATTCGCCATTGAGCTTTCAGAGCGGTTTCATGCGTCAGGGCGTCGGGCAGCCAACCGATGCCGGTCACCTGGCATTGCAGGTGCTGGCGAACCATCAGGATCTGGGTCCGGGTCGCTACCGCGTTGAAGTTCGCGTCAACCATGAATATGTGGGGCGACATGAACTCGAGTTCGTCCAGCAAGACTCCGATGGCCTGGCGGCCTGCCTGAGTGTCGGTCAACTCGAGCAGTTCGGCATCAAGCTTGATGCGGTTGCCCACCCCGAACAACTGGAGTCGAGTTGCATCAACCTCGTCACGCTCATCGACGGCGCCCGCAGCGAGTTTGACGGCGGGCAATTGCAACTGGCGTTGTCCATTCCGCAGATTGCCATGCGCCGTGACGTCAGCGGCTATGTCGATCCCGAACGTTGGGACGAGGGCATCAACGCCGCGTTCCTCAACTACCAGGTGTCGGCCCAGCAGGGCTCCAATCGCTACGGCGCCAACAACAGCCAGGACTTGTATCTCAACGCCGGGTTGAACCTCGGCCCCTGGCGCCTGCGAACCAGCCAGAGTGGGCGCCAGGACAGCCGCGGTGACCGCGAATGGACCCGCGCCTACACCTACGCGCAACGGGATTTGCCCGGCATGAACGCCAATCTCACGCTGGGTGAAGCCTTCACCGGTGGCGATGTGTTCAAGAGCCTGCCGATCAAGGGCGCGCTGGTCAGCTCGGACGTCGGCATGTTGCCCGACGCAATGCAGGGTTACGCGCCGATCATCCGTGGCGTGGCACTGAGCCGTGTCAGGCTGGAAGTGCGGCAGAACGGGTATCCGATCTATTCCACCTACGTCAGTGCCGGCCCTTATGTGATCGACGACTTGAACACCGGCGGTGGCAGCGGCGAGCTGGAAGTGGTGCTGACCGAGGCCGATGGGCAAGTGCGGCGTTTCATCCAGCCCTATGCGTCCCTGGGCAATCTGCTGCGCGAAGGCACGTGGCGCTACGGCGCCGCCGTCGGCCGCTACAACGCCGCCAGCCATATCGACGACCCCCTGTTGTGGCAAGGCACCCTGGCGGTGGGCACTGGCTGGGGCACGACACTCTATGGCGGCTTGATGACCGGCGAGTACTATCGGGCCATTAACATGGGCGCCGCCAGGGATTTGGGCAGCGTCGGCGCGCTCGCCTTTGACATCACGCGTTCCGATGCCGATCTCGACACCCGCGATCTGAACTCAGTGCAGGGCATGAGTTATGCCATCAAATACGGCAAAACATTCGCCACCCGCACCAGCCTCCGTTTCGCCGGTTATCGGTACTCCACCGAAGGTTATCGCGATTTCGATGAGGCCGTTCGTCAACGCAGTCAGGACAGCAGTTTTCGCGGCAGCCGGCGCAGCCGCCTGGAAGCGGCCGTGTATCAGAACCTGACACCGCAGAGTTCGCTGACGCTGACCTTGTCCCAGGAAGAGTTCTGGCGTAGCGACTACCAACGCCGCCAGTTTCAGTTCAACTTCAACACCCAGCATCGCGGTGTTGGCTACTCGCTGTTCGCCAGCCAGTCCCTGACCGACAGAAACGAACACAGCGACCGCCAGATCGGCTTGAGTGTGTCCCTGCCCTTGGGGTTCGGACACACCAACTCGGCGACTTTCGATGTTCAAAAAAATGGCAACGCGTTCAGCCAGCGCGCCAGCCTCAATGGCGTACTTGACGAGAACCGCTTCAACTACCGCGCAGCCGTGGCCAACCAGGACAACCGCCAGCAATCGGCGGAACTGTCCATGGGTTATCAAACGCCGTTTGGCAATCTCGGTGCGGGCGTGAGCCAGGGCAGCGATTACCGAAGTCTGTCCGTCAACGCGACCGGCGCGGTGCTGCTGCATGGCGAAGGCATCGAGTTGGGGCCATACCTGGGAGAAACCGCAGGCCTGGTGGAAGTGCCGGGGATCAAGGATATCGGGATCGCCAACGCGCCTGGTGTGCGCACCAATGAACGTGGCTATGCCCTGGTGCCGTATCTGCGCCCCTATCGGGTCAACCAGCTCGAACTGCAAACCGATCAACTGGGCCCTGACGTCGAAATCGACAACGGCACCACTCAAGTCGTGCCGCGTCGCGGTGCGGTGGTCAAGAGCACATTCGCCGCCCGCACGGTGAGCCGCATGGTCATCAGCGCCACATACAAAGAACAACCCCTGCCCTTCGGTGCGCAGGTCCGCGATGAGGAAGATGCCGTGATCGGTCTGGTCGGTCAGGCGGGTCAAGTGATGCTCACCACGGATGACCAACCACAGACGCTCACGGTCCGCTGGGGTGAACAGTCCGCCCAGCAATGCCGGTTGGACGTAGACCCACAACGCATGGAGCTGACACAAGGTTATCGCCTGCAGACTTCGACCTGCCGTTGACACACAACTATTGAAATGGCGCCGGCCCCAGGTCTCGGCGCCTCGCTCATTGAAGGAAGACACTCATGAAATTCTCTCTGCGACGGGGCTTGGCCCTGGCAGTGGTCGTTGCCGGCTGGCAACTGGCGGCGCCCGCCATGGGCAACACATGCTCATGGGATTCGACACCGGGCCCGCTGGATTTCCAGGCGGATGTGGGGAATGTCTATGTTCCGCGGGATGCGCCTGTGGGTAGCGTCATTGGTGTCATCAACAAGTTCGTGCAGACGCCCCATCCCGGCCCCCAGGGAATCACGTGCAGCAATGACGGCAGCGTCGTATTGAACTTCAATGCCGTTCCCATTGCACCTTCAGACCGCAGGGTCCACGAGATCATTGGGGATCCCACCGGCGGCACGGTCTTCAAGACCAACATCCCGGGTGTTGGTGCGCGCATAACGCTGGAATTCGGTTTCGATGGCATGGCGGGCAATTCGTTCGTCCCGATAGGTGGCCCACCGATAGTGCCATTCGATGCTCACATCAGCCGCACCTTGGTCTCGCCTTTTACGCTTTCTCGGCTGAGGAGCAAAGTGACGCTGGTTAAAACCGCAATGATTGCCCCCGGACCCCACATGCTGAGCCAGCAGATATTCGACGGTCATTTCTCGGATATCGGCAAAGGCTTCACTTATGGTATTCGGGGTACGGTCGTTCAGGCGCTGTGCACGGTAGGCGCCAACCCGGTGAGTGTCGATCCGGTACCGCTGGGTGACTGGGATGCGAAGGATTTTGTCTATCCCGGGTTTACCACGCCCCCAACCAGTTTCACCATCAGCTTGTCCAGTTGCATAGCCGATCCTTACGACGACAACCAGGCTCATGCCCACATCCGCCTGGATGGTGCAAACGGCTCGGTACCGGAAGATGACGGCAGCTACGGCGTGATCAACCTCAGCCCAGTCTCGACCGCCGCCGGCATGGGCATTCAGGTGCTGCGTAGCGACGGCGTTACACCCGTTCCCTTGGGCACCGATGTTTCATTCGGCGCCATTGAGGATGGCAGGAACAAGATCCTGGATTTCCGGGCGCGGTTCTACCAGATCAAAGACAGCGCGGACATTCGTCCGGGCAAAGCCGAAGGCGCGCTGAGTTTCACCATCACCTACCAATGAGCGACAACAGGCCCTGCTGATACGATCATGCTGTTTACAGGATCGAGCTTGCCCGTGATGGATTCAAGGCACGTGTTTTGCCAGGCACGTTTCTTCGTTACCGACCATCGCGAGCAAGTTGGCGTCTGCGGCCTGATGTTGCTATCAAGGCCTCAGCATCGGGTTCAGCAGCGTAAAAGGGAACCAGCTACGACCATTGTTGAAACTAACCTGGGTCTGCACCCGAAAACGCGCATCGTCCTTCAAGCTGTACATGAACGCCAGAGGCACTGTCGCCAGGACGCCCTCCGTAACCTGCGCATTAGTGACAGGCTGGGCATTCACGATCGTTGCGCTTTTCGGTTGGCCGTCGGTACCGGTGCCCGTCACTGTGATAGTGATCAGGCATTGGGTACTGATGTACGCCCATTTTCGCTGAAAAAGAGGCAGGCCCGCGGTAATGAGGCTCTTGTATACAGGATCGCTATGAGGTGCCACGAGTTGGGCGCCGGGCAATCTGGAGGCGGGATAGGCGTCAATGGCCAGGGTCAAGGGTCTGGACGGTTCAGTCGTACCGTCCTGCAGATGAACGAGATAAGTGACCGATAAGCTACTGTTGAGGTAGGCCGCAATACTCTCCTTGGGAATCGAAACTTCTCGCGCCCCCGCGACCACAGGCACCGTGATCGAACCGATAACACCCGGCTCGCCAAACTGCACTTCGAGTCGATCGTCGTCGTAGTAAATCGCCTCTTCCGGAATGCTTACGGTGGCTCCTCTCAGGGTATTCTCCGGCTTTAGGCTGCCCCAGTCGGAGGGTAAACCACCAATTTCAATGACCCAGGGGTTTGGCAAATATCGTGGCGCCCTGATCACAGCCACCAGCAACTCGGCGGGAACGGACTCGGCGCTCACAGTACCGGCACGATCTTCCACCCGGTAAGATACCTGCCGCTTTCCGTCACCACTCTTGAGAATCAAGTCTTTGTCAAACTCAAGGTAGATTGGGTACTGGTAGTTGTATTTGGTCAGAGGCTCGGTCCTGTACTCTTCGATAGCGCCGTTCAAGGGGTTTTCCCATGTTGCGACCACCACGTCTCCAACGGTGCGAGGCGAGTGCAGAGGAACCTCGACCCTCACAACATTTTCATGCTCATCCAGATATTTCTGGTCGATGGTATCGGTATCGAACTGGAGCTTGCTTTCGGCATCAAGTTCGGCCGGCTCGGTGTCGACGGTCAAAACACGGACTGCCGATGGTTCGGTTTGCCCGGTATGCAGGGTCAACAAATAGTGCACATGATGTACACCATCGAACAACCAGTCAGCAGGCACTTCAATGAAGTGATCATCCTCTGCGATCGGTGCCGTCCATGTCTTCTCAAGCGTTGAGCCATTCCAGAACAGCTCCACCGTTTCCGGATATTCTGGCGAAGGATCGGTATTGGTCCAGCGTTCAAATTCAATCTTCAGTGGTTTGCCCTGGACACTTAGTGGGAGCAAACCTTCCTGGCCGCCGTCAACTTCTTCAAGCATGACCTGTGTGAAAGGCTTGGGCCGATCCCGAAATGTATGTTGTTCGCTGGAATTTTTTTGTCTGGACATCATGACCTCCGTCAACGAAGAGCCCCAGACGAGCGTCACGCCTGCCTGGGTGCAGGAGTGACTATTAATGCCCAGATCCAGATGTCTGGATACTGTCATATCTGACAGGTCAGACCGGCTTCAGCAGCGTTTACCCACAAAAAGTGCAGGCCCACCGCGAGGTGACCTGCACTTTTTGTTCAGCGGCTGGAAAATGTATTACCAGCTATAACGCGCGCCGAAATTGGCACCCCACGGTTGTTCGAACTTGTCGCCATTGCTGTACTCAAGATCGACGTGGAACGAGATGCGGGACGTCGCCTTCATCGCAATGCCCGCACCCAGCTCACCACGGGAGCCGGCCAAGTCGGTATCGAATGAGTTGTTGTTGACTTGCGCATCGCTGCTGCCGCCGAATTCGTGCACATACGCGGCCCGCACATACGGCTGAACCTCGTAGCCCTTGCCCACCGTGAAATTGCGACCGGCCGTGGCACCGACTTTACCGAGCATTGAACGAATGCGATCGCCTTCGGCGGCCATGCCGTTATCCAGATCGTAGTCGGCGCCTTCAATGATCACGCCAGCCCACTGAGTATAGGGCTCGACGAAGTAACCATTGTCCAGCTTGATGTGCCGCCCGAACTCCACGGAGGCCCCGACACCGTTGTTGTCGTAGTCGCCCTTGGTCTTCCTGCCATCACTGAGGAGTACATCGGAGGAATTCTTGAAGCGGTTGAACTTGATGACCGCATCAGCGTAATAACCATTTTCATTGAGCCACGTGGTGTAGGCGCCGATGTAGTAGCTGTCGACTTCACCGGAAGTGCCACGGCTCATGTTCAAGTCGGATTGGCTGTAGCCGCCGAGTACGCCGACCAGCCATTGCCCATCCCCCAACGGCAGCGGCGCATCGGCACCGAATGAAAGGCCATGCTGGGTTTGCTGATAAGCCAGTTGCGAACTGGCACTGACGTTGTACTTGTTGCCGTAGGCGCGAACCCAGCCCCCGCCTTACCCTGATCCATGCGCACTTCACCCATGCGGCTGCGCAAGGTGCTGAGTTCGCCGTACCAGACAGTCGGAGCCGCGTTGAACAACGCCATGACCGATTGCGTGCCTGGGCTGATCGAACGCGAAGCCGTGTCCAGGACCCAGTCATTGTCACCCTGTTTGATCAGGTCGTAATCGTAGGCACCCAGGCTCACGGGGCCACCCAGCAAAGCAAACGTCGCATCGCCGCTACCGATATGGACCACCGGCCGCGCGCCCGCGGCAACAGGTTCCGAACCACTGCTGTCGAGCGCTACCGTGTGATCGCCGCTGGCGTTGCCACTGACGGTCAGCGTATCGATCTGCCCTGTGCTGAAATCGTTGTGCATGTAAAAGGTGCCGCCGCTGCCGGACAGTTCACCCACGGACAGTTTGAAGAACTCGCCCGGATTGCCGAATTGCACACCGCCACCGTTGAGCGTCAAACTCTGGACACTGCCATCGCCGACCATCACCCAACGCGCGTTATTGTTGACGGTCAGGCCTTGTACATTCTCCAGACGCCCGGTCAGCGATGCGGCATTGTCCAACTGGACACTGGCGGTGCTGCCGCTTTCAACGACGACATCACCGACCAGATGCGTATTGCTGTCACTGACAGAGAAACTGGCCGAACCACCGCTCTTAACGTCCAGCAAAATTCCATTGCTCCCCGTCAGCGTCGTGCCGTTACGCGCGGTAATCGCAGCATTGCCGCCGTCAACAAAAATCGCCGAACCGCCCAAACCCCGGACCTGCGTGCTGTCAAGATTCAACACAGTCCCGCCCGGCTGACTCGCATCGTCGCTAACGACGATACCGTTACGGCCACCGACAATCGTGCTGCCGACCGCCGAAGCCGTCCCGTCGAACATATCCAGGCCCACCCCGTTGATGCCGGTAGCGTGCAACTCGCTGTTGAGTAGTGTCAGGGTGCTGCGGGCACCGATAAGGGCACCCACGCCGACACCACTGATCACACTGTTCTGGGCAGTCGCCGTCGAACCGCCGCCCGAGGCTGTGAAGCCCAACAGTAAGCCGGTGGCGTTGCTATTGATGCGACTGCCGTTGATCTGCGCCGCGCTGTCGAAAAGCGACAACCCGGAACTGCTTCCCGAGGCATTGACCGTCGTGCCGGTGAGATTGACGGTGGAGCGGCCACCCGCCGTGATTTCCCGCGTGGTGGCCGCATTGGCATTCAGGGTGGCGGCGTTGCTCAGCGTGTAGTTATCGAGCGGGGTGTTCTGGTCAATGTTTTCGACACCACCGTTGATCGGTCCCGCCAGGACCTGTTGAGCCAGCAAAAGCAGCGGTGCAAGGCTTGCCCACTTCACGGCTTGCGAAACAGGGTTCAAATTAAAAACAGTCGTTGCCCACATTTCCAGGTACACCTCGATCAAGTAAAAATCGCTGGTCCGACCTGGTGTCATCTCACAGGCCGGACATTAAAGAGGCGGTGAGATTACGTTTACCTTTCCGTGATTTATGTAGGAATAATCCGAATCAACACTGATCGAGGATTCAGCCTGCTGCCCAACAGCAAACAACCCGTGTGCCCGCCCCCGGAGGTTGTCCTACAAGGACGGGCGTGTCACAGATCAATCGTTCACGGTACATTGCAACCGGTGTCGCCCAGGAACATACCGAGAAATGCCGTCGCCACCTTGGAAGTCACGGTCTTACCCTTGAACACGAACGTATACGTCACTTCCGTATTGGCTTCTTTGTGAAGCGGCGGGTTGTAGGACGGAGCGATGTAATCGGCATAAGGCTGAACCCGCCATTGGAAGCCTGTCACCGGATAGGCGCCGCCTGCAGCAGTCAAAGTGATCGTGTCTTCGAACAACGTGCCGGCAATCGGCGTTGTATTGTCGTAGTCCTGAAACAGTTGCCAGGACATGTCGACGGTGTCTCCTGCCTGCAACCATTGCGACAAATCAGGCACATCCACCACAACAGCGCTCTCTGGGGCTTGAAGAGAATCGCAAATCAGATAATCACCCGAAATATGCGGGAACGTTGGCGCATCAGGCTTAAGCACGATTGCGTCGTTCACATTGACCAGGGTGAACACGGATTTTTGCCGATTCGGTGTAACGCTGGCGTCACCGACGGTGTAATACATCACCTTGCCCGGGCCGTTATCGGTCGCAGCCACGTAGCTCCAGGGAACATTGATGGTCTTTTTTGAGCCGGCCGTTTCACTGGTAATCGTGAGATCGGCCTCGTTGATGTGCGTGCCCTCCCAAAAAAACTCCAGCGTTTCGCCGGCATTGACCGGGTCATAAATGGTGAACTCAAACTCAAAGTCTTTATCCGCGTCGTCCTCCACCAGCACGTTGTCGCCCGTGGAGCCCAGAACGACGCCAGGTAGCAGATTCGGGTTCGTCGGGTCTGGAAAGCCCGGAAACGGGTTGGGTGGGCCGACGACATCAAAGTTCACAGGGAAGTCATCTGCCTCTGGGCCGAAGGTTCGCCCGAGGCGGTCGATAACGTAGCTGACGGTGGTGAGCTTCTCTCCAGTCTCCCCAACATAGGCAGCGAGCAAGGTCGATGCAGGCACTGGTATTTCAGTACTCACGCTCTCAATCGCAAAAGTAACGGGCAGAGGAATGCCGCCCCAAGTCGCGATAATTTTGTCGCCTAGTTTCCACCCTGTGTAAGGCTTGATCTCAACGATCACGCCATCTGCCGCTGTTTCCAGGTCGATCACCGCACCACCGGCCGCCACCGGGACCTCAGGTTTTTTCAGCGCGGTTGGCAAACTGCCCAAGGTGACGATAAAACGGGTCCAGCCGGAAAGGTTACTGCGGTTGAGTGCCTTGTCGACCAGTGCATACAGCACGTAAAACACACCGTCGCCCTTGCCTTCAACATAGTCTCGCGGAATCGTGATAGTCCGGTTGGCTGGAACACTGGCCGGTGGTGCAACGGGGTCAAGCAGCGAAGGATCAGTCGGCAAAGGATCCTTGGCGTACCAGTAGACGTATTTATCACCGGGGGCCTTGTCCGTGTAATCGGGGATGATGCCGGTAATCGTGCCGATGTTGCTGTCATCCAGCTCGGTCACCGTAAAGGTCATGGCGGGTGGTTCAGGTGGCGTGGTTAATTCATACGGTGCAGTAATATCACTGGTGATATGAATGAGTTCACTCGTTGTGACTTGTGCCGTATGTAATACGACTTGATGCCTGAAAGTATAGGCACCATTAGGCTGAATACGATTCAACTCAATGATGTATTTCCCATCCCAGTCATCGGCAAAGGGCAACACATAGTCCGCTTCGAAGACTTTGACAAACTCGGGCCAGTTAATGTCATTGACATGGCCTGGGGAAATAAATAGTTGAAGCCTTTGCGTTCGGCCGGCAGGCCCCGTAGCGTTGCCCCAAATTGGAATTTCCAGCTCCAGACCCTTGAGTTTTATAACAGGCCCATTCAACAGGCCATCGGCATCGATGATCGCGGGAATAATCGCATCGGGTATTTCTCCCATTGCCTGTGAGGCACGGGCCAGATTGCGTTGATTGCGCAACTCACGATAGGCATCACGCGCCTCCTTCGAAGCGCGTCGAATTTTCAAGACGGTCATTTCATTGCTCTCCACAGGACTGAAAATTGCCATTGATCCTGCAATGGCTTTGGAGGCTATGCGGCGGCCTGAACACTACGAGGGAACAGCCATTATCCATCCCTTCAATCTGCACCACGGAACCTTGGGCCGATTAAGCATCATTTTACTGAACTGCGATACTGTCAAAGTTGACAGGTATCCCCTGCCATCTGGCCCTCAAGTATTCGCGCATTTTCCATGTAACTCTCAACTTCAAGTACTAACAGTTCTGCTAGGTTTCGCGCGTCACAAATCCTGTTAGTGTTTTGTCTAACAGCCTTGATGGCTTTATCAGGATGAGACAGGAGCAAGACATGCGTTACTTAAATATTCTCACGGCCACACTGGCACTTGGGTGCAGCCTAATGTTGCTCAGCGGTAGTTCCTTTGCCGATAACGCTGCACCGGCAAGTTCAAATTCGGGGCAGATCATATTGGGCGACGTTGAAGGCGTGATTGATTTTCCGTTGTGTTACATCCCGGCCATCGTGGGAGAATATTATCTTAGAGACATCACCCAATGTACCTCTGACGATTACAACGCAATGATGTTTCTCAATGTACCGTCGGCGCTGACCGTAACGGTATATGACGACAGGAACTGCGAGCCGGATGGGAACGTCTCCAACAACTGGGAGTTTGCAGTCACCACCGTCAAGAACCCAACTACCAGTGGTGATGGCGATGTCAACATTCCTGGCAACTGGATCCAGTTCCTCACAATCTGGGACGCCGCGAATAACTCGGTTGTGCAGCCCGGCGTGATGAAAACCCGACGTTTGAAACGCCCGCCTGCGGACACCAAACCGAATCTGCACAACGAAGCCAGTTGCGTGAGGGTTGAACGGCTATAACCTTTGCATTTTACCTGGACGGTGGATCACGCAATGCATTGCCGGGCATTTCCAACAGCGTGATGCTGGCGGAGATTGATTCACCGGAGTAATCCGTCAAACACAACTCCCCTGTAGGAGTGAGCCTGCTCCAGCGTCATCGGCCCGCTCGCCAAAGCGAACGCGGCGTCGATGCCATGTTCGTACAGCGCCTGATAACCCTCGCCCAGCGTACCGGCGATAACGATGACCGGCACGCCGTGCTGCCGGGCAATACGCGCCACGCCAAACGGTGTTTTTCCGCGAAGGGTTTGCGCGTCGAAACGACCTTCGCCGGTGATCACCAGATCGGCATTTTTAACCGCATCAGCCAGGCCCACCAGTTCGGCGACCACCTCAACACCGGCCTTGAATTGCGCCCCCAAAAACGCCTTGGCCGCAAACCCCAAACCGCCCGCCGCGCCACTGCCCGGTTCGTCGCGCACATCCTTTTCCAAAACACTTGCGCAGTGCTCGGCAAAGTGTCCGAGGGCGCGATCCAGTTGCTCGACCTGCTCAGGCGACGCACCTTTTTGCGGACCAAAAATCGCCGAGGCACCGTGAGGGCCGCACAGTGGATTGTTCACGTCGGCGGCGATGTCGAAACGCACATTGACCAAACGCGGGTCGATGTCGCTGAGGTCGATTTGCGCCAAGTGCTCCAACGCCAAGCCGCCCGGCGCCAGGGATTTTCCTTGGGCATCCAGCAGTTTCACGCCCAACGCTTGCATCGCACCTGCGCCACCATCATTGGTCGCACTGCCGCCGATAGCCAGAATCACCCGCTGCGCGCCGGCATCCAGCGCTGCGTGAATCAACTCGCCGGTGCCGAAGGTGCTGCTGACGCAGGCATCACGCTGAGCCAGCGGCACCAACTGCAAACCGCTGGCTTCGGCCATTTCGATGATCGCGGTGTGGCTGTCGGGCAACCAGCCCCACGCCGCATTCACCGTGGCCCCCAACGGCCCGCGCACTTCGTTGCGGCGCAATTGGCCATCGCACGCTGCCAGTATCGACTCGACGGTCCCTTCCCCGCCGTCGGCCATCGGGCATTTGATCAACTGCGCATCAGGCCAGACTTCGGCCAGCCCAAGAGCAATGGCATCGGCCACGCCTTGCGCGCTGAGGCTGTCTTTGAACGAATCGGGGGCGATCACGATTTTCATGGGAATTCTCCAGTTCCAATGCCCACATGCTGCCAGCCGCCATGAACAATAACGCCGGTCCGCTGCACAAGCGCTGATGTGGATTATTGTTCATTTCCACAAAATCCAAGGTGCATGCCCTTACTGTAGGAGCTGCCGAAGGCTGCGATCTTTTGATGTTGTGTTTTTAAAATCAAAAGATCGCAGCCTTCGGCAGCTCCTACAGGGGAATGCGTTCAGGTCAGGAGTTGGTATCGGTCTGGGGAAGCAGTTGCACGCCAAGGTACAGCGCCAGCATGCCATCGAGCTTCAGCGGATCAACGCCACTCAGTTCAGCGATCCGCTCCATCCGATAACGCAAGCTGTTGCGATGAATCCTCAACGCTTCGGCACAGGCCTGGCTCTGGCCATCGTGTTCGCACCAACTGCGCAAGGTCGCGAGCAACTGGCCGTTGCTGTCCTTGGCGATGACCTTGCGCAGCGGGTTGAGCAATTCGTCCAGCGCATCGTCGTTGCGGTGGCGCCAGAGCATCACCGGCAGTCGATAGCGGTTGAGCGTCAGCAAGCGCGAACCAGGCAACACATCGCGCCCGTAAGCCAGCAAGTCGCCAACCCGACGATAGCAGCGGCGCAACCCGGTCAACCCATCGGCCTGCCCGCCCACGGCCAGGCGCAGAATGTTCCAGCCCAGGCCGTCGAGTTTTTCCAGCAAGCGATCATTCTCGACAGGCTGGTTGGCCGGCCGACACCACAACAACGACGACTTCGCCGAGCTGACGCACCAGCTATCGGGATAGCGCGAGGTCAGCCACGCACTGAGCGCATCGACGGTTTGCCCCGGCCCATGTTCCATGCCCAATTCGAACAGGTACGGCACCCGCGTCATCTGCGGCTTGAGGCCGAGTTGTTGTGCTTCGTCGATCAAACGCGGCGAACTCCCGGCATCGCTGAGCAGCAATGCCAGCAGATCATCGCAACGCTGACGGCGCCATTGTTGCTCGGCTTGCTGGTTGCGCTGACCCACCAGCATCTCGGCAGTCATCCGCACAAGCTCGGCGTAGGTACGCAGTTGCTCCGGTTCGCCGGTAATGCCCAGCACGCCGATCAAGCGCTGGTCGAGCATCAGCGGCAGGTTGATCCCCGGCTGCACGCCTTTGAGGTGGACCGCGGTTTGCGCATCGATTTCCACCACGCGACCGTTGGCCAACACCAGTTGCGCGCCTTCATGCCGGGTGTTGACCCGCTCCGGTTCGCCGCTGCCGAGGATCAGCCCCTGACTGTCCATGACGTTGACATTGTACGGCAGGATCGCCATCGCGCGGTCGACGATGTCCTGGGCCAGGTCGTGATCGAGTTCGAACATAACGGTGATCCTTGAAAGCGTGGTTGTTCACCCGCACAGGGCTTGGTGACAAACCCTGTGCTCAGGCACAAAGACAGCAGCCCCGAGGGTGGTCGAGACTCTCTGGGCGATCAACGTTACCCTTTGCATCGCAAAAAATCATAATAAAGAGAGAGCCGCCATGTCACAGAGCGCCGCCGCTACCCAGGCCATCGTTGACGAGAAAAACGCCGTCTACAAACGCATTACCCTGCGTTTGATCCCCTTCATTTTCATCTGCTACCTGTTCAACTACCTCGACCGGGTGAACGTTGGATTTGCCAAACTGCAGATGCTCGACGCATTGAAATTCAGCGAAACCGTGTACGGCCTCGGCGCCGGGATTTTCTTCATCGGCTACGTGCTGTGCGGCGTGCCGAGCAACCTGGCGTTGACCAAATTCGGCCCGCGACGCTGGATTGCGTTGATGATGATCACCTGGGGCACGCTGTCGACCTGCCTGCTGTTCGTCACCACACCGACCGAGTTCTACACCTTGCGCCTGTTCACCGGCGCCGCCGAAGCCGGGTTCTTCCCGGGCGTGGTGCTGTACCTCTCGCAATGGTTCCCGACCTTCCGCCGTGGCCGCATCATGGCGCTGTTCATGTCGGCGATCCCGGTTTCGGGTCTGCTCGGCAGTCCGTTCTCCGGCTGGATTCTCAACCACTTCGCGGCCGGGCAAGGCGGTTTGGCCGGTTGGCAGTGGATGTTCCTCCTGCAAGGCGTGCCTACGGTAGTGCTTGGCGCACTGGCTTACTTCCTGCTCAGCGACAGCTACGCCAATGCCAAATGGCTGACTCCATTCGAACGCTCGGTGCTGGAAGCCGACCACGCTGAAGACCTGGCCAACAAGCCGAAAACCACCACTGATTCGCTGCTGGCGGTGTTCAAGAATCCGGCGATCTGGGCGTTCGGCCTGATCTACTTCTGCATTCAGAGCGGCGTGTACGCGATCAACTTCTGGCTGCCGTCGATCATCAAGAACCTGGGCTTCAGCGATAACCTGGTGATCGGTTGGCTGAGTGCGATTCCGTACCTGCTGGCCGCCGTGTTCATGCTGATGGTCGGCCGCTCGGCCGACTTGCGCAAAGAACGCCGCTGGCACTTGGTGGTGCCGATGCTGATGGGCGCGCTCGGTCTGCTGATCGCGGTGAACTTCGCCGCCAACCCGGCCATCGCCATCCTCGGCCTGACCATCGCCACCATGGGCGCCCTCACCGGCCTGCCGATGTTCTGGCCAGTGCCGACCGCCCTGCTCAGCGCGGGTGCTGCGGCGGGTGGCTTGGCGCTGATCAACTCGATGGGCCAGATGGCCGGTTTCCTCAGCCCGTACCTGGTGGGTTGGGTCAAGGACAGCACCGGCTCGACCGATGCGGCGCTGTATCTGCTGGCGGGCGTGATTGTCTGCGGTAGTTTGCTGGCGTTGCGTATGACCCGCACGCTGCGCGTCTAAACACCGAAGATCAAAAGATCGCAGCCTGCGGCAGCGCCTACAGGGGATTGAGTTCACCTGCAGGAGCTGCCGCAGGCTGCGATCTTTTCATTTGCCACACCCGATTTTTCTGGTATTTGATTGAGCCTTTCCCTCCGGCAAAAGGATTTCCTCATGAGCTACCGCACACTGGGTCATTCGGGCCTGCAAGTTTCTACCCTGACCCTGGGCACGATGATGTTCGGCGAACAGACCAGCACCGAAGATTCCCTGCGAATCATCGACAAGGCCTGGGACCAGGGCATCAATTTCATCGACACCGCTGACGTCTATACCAACGGCCGCTCCGAAGAAATCGTCGGTGAGGCCATCGCCAATCGCCGTCATGAATGGGTGCTCGCCACCAAGGTCGGCTTCGGCCCGGTGGACGGCGTACCAAACCGCAGCGGCTTGAGTCGCAAGCACATTTTCAACGGTCTCGAAGCCAGCCTGACGCGCTTGGGCACCGACTACCTCGACATCTATTACCTGCACCGCGAAGACCACAACACGCCGCTGGAAGTGACGGTGTCGGCCATTGGCGATTTGATTCGCCAGGGCAAGATCCGCTATTGGGGCCTGTCGAATTACCGTGCCTGGCGCATCGCCGAAGTGATTCGTATCGCCGACAATCTCGGCATCGACCGGCCGGTGATCAGCCAGCCGCTGTACAACATCGTCAACCGTCAGGCAGAAACCGAGCAGATCACCGCCGCGCAAAATTACGGCCTCGGTGTCGTGCCGTACAGCCCGTTGGCCCGTGGCGTACTCAGCGGCAAGTACGCACCGGACGCGAAACCGGACGCCAACAGCCGCGCCGGGCGCCAGGACAAACGCATCCTGGAAACCGAATGGCGCGTCGAGTCGCTGCGCATCGCCCAGCAGCTCCAGCAATACACCGAGCAACGCGGCGTCGGCATCGTCGAATTCGCCATTGCCTGGGTGTTGAACAACAGCGCCGTCACCTCGGCCATCGTCGGCCCGCGTACCGAAGCGCAGTGGGATGCCTACACTAAGGCGCAGGTGGTGAAGATCACGGCTGAAGACGAGGCGTTCATTGATTCGCTGGTGACACCGGGGCATGCGTCGACACCGGGGTTCAATGATGTGAGCCATTTTGTGTCGGGCCGTAAACCACGTAATACCTAACGACGTATGTACCCTGTGGGAGCTGGCTTGCCAGCGATGGCGGTTGCACCTTCAAAGCCGAGGTTGGCTGATAGACCGCTATCGCTGGCAAGCCAGCTCCCACAGGTTAGGTATTGATTGATCGGTCAATGTCCGACTGAAAAAACACGTATCCTCTGCGCCCGTTTCACACTCACTCAAAATCACGCGAGGACAGTTTGTCTAAAGGTATCGCTCTATCGGTTTCAGCCTCGGTGCTGTTTGCCGTCATGTATTACTACACCTCGCTGCTCACCCCTTTGAGCGGCGTGGAAATTTTTGGCTGGCGCATGCTGCTGACGGTGCCATGCATGACCGTGTTCATGCTGGTGTCCGGGGAATGGCGGCGTGTGCTCGACCTGCTGCGCCGGATCGCTGCGCAACCCAAATTGATCGCAGGTTTATTGCTCTCGTCGGCCTTGCTGGGCGTGCAACTCTGGCTGTTCATGTGGGCGCCGCTCAACGGCTACAGCCTCGATGTGTCGCTCGGCTATTTCCTGTTGCCGCTGGCCATGGTGCTGACCGGGCGCATTGCTTACGGCGAACGCCTGTCCTACCTGCAAAAAGTCGCGGTGTTTTTCGCCAGTCTTGGCGTGATCAATGAGTTGTATCAGGTCGGCGGTTTTTCCTGGGCCACGCTGGTGGTGGTTATCGGTTATCCGCTGTACTTCGTGCTGCGTAAATGGCTGAAGACCGACAACCTCGGCGGGCTGTGGCTGGACATGACCCTGATGCTGCCGATCGCCTACTGGTTCGTGCACGGTGGGGAGCAAGGCTTCGGTGTATTCGATCAGTACCCGGCGCTGTCCTGGCTGATTCCGTTGCTCGGTCTGATCAGTGCCTCGGCGCTGGTGGTGTACATCATCGCCAGTCGCTTGCTGCCGTTCAGCCTGTTTGGCTTGTTGAGCTATGTGGAGCCGGTGCTGTTGCTGGGTGTGGCGCTGTTGCTGGGGGAAAGCATCAAGCCGACTGAATGGCTGACGTACATCCCGATCTGGATGGCGGTGCTGGTGCTGGTGTTTGAAGGGTTCAAGCATCTGATGCGACAGCGCAGGCCTTAAAAACAAAAGATCGCAGCCTTCGGCAGCTCCTACAGGGATTGTGTAGGAGTTGCCGAAGGCTGCGATCTTTTGATCTACAAAAAAACCGGTCAAAGACCGGTTTTTTTCGCCAGATTAGTCAGTGGACAACACGCCACGACGCACCTGATCACGCTCGATCGATTCGAACAGCGCCTTGAAGTTACCTTCGCCGAAACCATCATCACCCTTGCGCTGGATGAACTCGAAGAACACCGGGCCCATCAGGGTTTCCGAGAAGATCTGCAACAGCAGACGCTTGTCGCCCGATTCGGACGAACCGTCCAGCAGAATGCCACGCGCTTGCAGTTCGCCGACTGGCTCGCCGTGGTTTGGCAAGCGACCTTCGAGCATTTCGTAGTAGGTGTCCGGCGGCGCAGTCATGAAGCGCATGCCGATGCTTTTCAGGTGATCCCAGGTCTTGATCAGGTCATCAGCCAGGAACGCTACGTGCTGAATGCCTTCGCCGTTGAACTGCATCAGGAACTCTTCGATCTGCCCGGCGCCCTTGGACGATTCTTCGTTCAACGGGATACGGATCATGCCGTCCGGTGCGGTCATGGCCTTGGAGGTCAGGCCGGTGTATTCGCCCTTGATGTCGAAGTAGCGGATTTCGCGGAAGTTGAACAGCTTCTCGTAGAAGTTGGCCCAGTAAGCCATGCGACCGCGATACACGTTGTGGGTCAGGTGGTCGATGATTTTCAGGCCGGCACCGACCGGGTTGCGGTCGACGCCTTCGAGGTACACGAAGTCGATGTCGTAGATCGAGCTGCCTTCACCAAAACGGTCGATCAGATACAGCGGCGCACCGCCGATGCCTTTGATCGCCGGCAGGTGCAGTTCCATCGGGCCGGTTTCAATGTGGATCGGCTGGGCGCCGAGTTCCAGGGCGCGCTTGTAGGCTTTTTGCGAATCCTTGACGCGGAACGCCATGCCGCATACCGACGGGCCATGCTCGGCCGCGAAATACGAAGCGACGCTGTTGGGTTCGTTGTTGAGGATCAGGTTGATCGCGCCCTGGCGATACAGGTGCACGTCTTTGGAACGGTGGGTCGCGACCTTGGTGAAGCCCATGATCTGGAAGATCGGCTCCAGGGTGTTCGGGGTCGGCGATGCGAATTCGATGAACTCAAAGCCCATCAGGCCCATTGGGTTTTCGTATAAATCTGCCATGGTTGGCGCCTCATCATGCTTTTTAGAATTAACAAAAGTTAGTTGCTAGCAATGCTGAGACCGGCGGGTGGCGCGCAGGAGATGCCCCGCACGCTGCGTGCAAGGAAATCACCGTAGATCAATTGAAACCCAAATATCTTCATTGTCGACCCAAGGCTATTGCGGGCGAGGCTTCTGCTGCCAGAAGACGATTATTCTTGTATGCGTAACCTGATTCTACACAGCGTAAATCAGTTTGTCCGCCCTCTGTATAAAATCCCCCTTTTTCACCCGCGTGCAAGGGGTTTGTTGCAGAGGAAGATCCCGAGCAGAATCAGCCCTCCCCCCAGATACATCGCCAGCGTCAGTTGTTCGCCCAGTAGCAGCGCGCCGAGGATCACCGCGGTCAGCGGGTTCAGGGCAATAAACACACCCGAGCGCGTCGCACCGATTTTGCGGATGCCGTCGTAGTAGCCGATGTAGGCCAGCGCCGAGCCCAACACGCCAAGGTACATCAGGCTCAGCCACTGCAGCGGGCCGAGGCTCATGAGCGCGGTAAAACTCAGTTCCCCGCGCACGGCACTGGTCAGCCACAGCATCAGCGTTCCCAGCAAAATCGAATACGTAACGGTCTGCACCGGCCCGAGGCTGTGATTCAGTTCCCTGGAACACAACGAATAAACGCCCCAGCCGAGCACACAGCCGAGAATGAGCAGGTCGCCAATCCAGGCGTCGGCATTGCCGGCCAACAACTGCGGGTTACGGCTGACGATCACCAGACTAGCCCCCGCAATGCAGATGGCGATACCGACGACTTTGGCCCGACTCAATCGCTCCTTGAACAACCACCACGACGCCAGGCCGATCACGGCGGGATTGAGCGCCACGATCAACGACGCCCGCGAAGCGTTGATGTAGTGCAGGCCATAAAAGAAACAGATGTTGTAAAATAAGATTCCGAAAAACCCCAACAGCGCCAGTTGCAGCCATTGCCTCGGGCTGGGCCGCGCCAGCGGCACGCGGGTCAACTGTAGAAACAGCAGCAACGCCGCGCTGGCCAGCAGGAAACGCAGGCTGGCGGCAAACAACGGACTGAGGCTGTCGGCCAAAAACCGCCCCGCAACAAACGTACCGCCCCAGATCATGGTCACCGCCGCCAGTTTGAGATAAACCGGCACATCGGAGGATTGGGTCAGGCTCTGCTCACACGTGGTCATAAGTCTTCCGAACTGAAGATCGCTTGGATGACGTATCATTCAACTAATAACCAGTCATCGTAAAATGAGTAAACACTCATGACCCTCACTCAATTGGAGATCTTCTCCCTCGTCGCCGAACTCCAAGGCTTCACGGCGGCTGCCAATCGCTTGGGGGTCAGTCAGTCCGCGATTTCCCATGCCTTGAAATCGCTGGAGCGAGAATTGGGTGTCGAGTTGCTGCGCCGCCATCAATCGCAGGTTGAACTGAGCGACATCGGCCAGCAGCTTCTGCTGCGCGCGCGGGCCATGCTGGGGTTGGCCAACACTTTGCGCCAGGAAGCGGCAGATGCCCGTGGCATGAAGCGCGGCACTTTGCGTATCGGCTCGTTCGGGCCGACGTCGTCGATCAAACTGCTGCCGCTGATTCTGCAGCATTACCGCGCGGCCCATCCGGGCATCGAAGTGCACATAGATGAAGGGCCGGACCGCCAGGTGATCCAGTGGCTGGAAGAACGACGCATCGATATCGGTTTTGTGGTGCTGCCCGACGAACGCTTCGACACAGTGACGCTGATGGAAGACCAGATGGTCGCGCTGCTGCCAGTCGATCACCCATTGGCGGCTCGCGACAGCGTGAGCTTGAAGGACTTGTGCAACGACCCTTTTGTGCTGACCGAAGCGGGTTCATCAGAACTGGTTTCACGCCTGTTCAATGCCGCCAGACTGACACCCAACATCCGTTTTCGCTGCTCGCAACTGCTCAGTACGCTGGATACGGTGGGCCGTGGTGATGCTCTGACCGTGGTCGCCGAAGGGTCGCTTCCCGAACACAGTGATAACCGTTATGTAAAAAAACCGCTGTCGCCAGTGGTGACACGACAAGTCGGCCTGGCCGTTCTCGATCAACGCCAGGCCTCACCTGCCGCATTTGCCTTCATCCAACTTGCCCAGTCTCTGAACTACCCATGAGCGGAATATTTGCCAAGCGCCAACTATCATGGCTCCTACCTGAACTCTTCTTGGGAGGCGTTGCGCCCCGCCAGCATTTGAGAGCCCTAATTCATCATCACAGGTTTCGCGAATGCCACTAAACGCCAAGAGCCGCAAACGCAGCACCAAGATTGCGATCACCCTCGCCAGTGGACTGCTCCCGGTAGTATTGGGTTTTGGCATCCTCTATATGCAGGCTGAGCGAGCACTGCAACAAAGCGCCCAACAAACCGCTGAAGAAGCCATTCGCCAATTCGAATTGATGCTCGACAACACGGCCCAGGCTGCACGCGAGTTGCTGCCGCTGGCCGGACAAAGTTGTCTCGACGTCAACCTCGCCCTGCGCGAACAAGTTACCCGGCGCCCATTCGTGCGTTCGACCAATCTGGTGTGGGACGACACCATTTATTGCAGCTCTCTGTTTGGCGATTATCACGAAAAGATCTCGTCCGGGGATTACAGCGGTGGCCGCTTGTTATTGATGAAGGGCAACCCGGTCACGCCTGACACGGCATTGCTGGTGTATCGACTCAGCGACGGTAAACGCGGCGCGATGAGCACGCTGGACGGCTATCACTTGAGTAACGTGCTGCGCTTGATCGGCCGTCAGACGATACTGGTGCTGCAAGTAGGCCCCAACTGGTTGACTGCCGACGGCCGCTTTCACGACGGCGCCCTGCCCGACTTTCCCGTCGCGCAAAGCATGCTGACGTCATCTCGTTATGAGTTCAGCGTGGCAGCCGGTTTCCCCGAAGGCGAAACCTGGCGCTACATGAGCAGTCAGTATCCGCCACTGTTCAGTCTGCTGATCTTTTTCGGTGTTGTGTCGGGCCTTATCGGGCATGTTCTGCAGAAGCGCTCATCATCACCGACTCATGAAATGAAGCGGGCGCTGGACGCTGCGGAGTTCGTTCCGTACTTCCAGGCCGTTGTGCATGGCGACAGTAAACAAATCTCAGGCATCGAAGTATTGATGCGCTGGAATCACCCGAAAGAAGGCCTGGTGCCGCCTGACTTGTTCATTCCATTTGCCGAATATTCCGGGTTGATCGTGCCGATGACCCGCTCACTGATGCAACAGACTGCAACCTTGCTCGGGCCACTGTCGACGTCGTTCAAAGAGCCGTTTCATATCGGCATCAACATCACTGCCAGCCACTGCCAGAACCTGGAACTGGTCGAGGACTGTCGTGAGTTCCTCACGGCTTTCGCTCCGGGCTCAATTCACTTGGTGCTTGAGCTTACCGAACGCGAACTGATCGAACCCACGGCCATCACTCATCAACTGTTCGAGCAGCTTCACGGCCTTGGCGTGAAGATCGCCATCGACGACTTTGGCACTGGTCATTCCAGCCTGGGCTATTTGCGCCAGTTCAATGTCGACTTTCTGAAAATCGATCAGAGTTTCGTCGCCATGATCGGCATCGACACACTGTCGAGCCACATTCTGGACAGCATCATCGAACTTGCGACCAAGCTCAATCTGGCAATGGTTGCAGAAGGTGTGGAAACCCAGGCGCAAAGTGATTACCTGACCGCCCTCCACGTTAACTTCCAGCAAGGCTATCTGTTCGGCCGACCGATGCCTGGCGCGGAGTTCATTAGTGCATTAAGTGACCATTAACTAGCAGCTTTAAGCGACGAGACAACGATTTACCGCACCAATTTGAATCAAAACACTACTCTCGTTACATGAAGAAAAAGACATGATTTACTCTTGGCCAATTAACTACTACAATTTTTCATGCCTGCAGAAATCTGGCAGGTGAGCCATTTATCACCGAGTCGCTTCAAGGCTCTTGGCTTATAGCTTTGTTTGCGGTTGGTATCAGCCAAACACACTATTGGAGTAAAGATATTGTCCAGACTCGCTGAATTTCGTGCAGCTGAAAAGGCCCTTCAAGAACAGCTCAAGCAGCTTGAATCCCTGAAGAACGATGCCGGGCTCAAGAAAGAAATCGAATTCGAAGAAAAGCTCCAGGGGCTGATGAAAACTTACGGCAAGAGCTTGCGCGACATTATCGCCATTCTCGATCCGAACCCGGCAAAATCCGGCCTGCAACAGGCCGCAGCGCCGAAAACCCGCCGCGCTCGCGTGGTCAAGGTTTATCAGAACCCGCACACCGGTGAACTGATTGAAACCAAGGGCGGCAACCATCGCGGCCTGAAAGCCTGGAAGGAACAATACGGTGCCGCTACCGTTGATTCCTGGCTGCGTGGCTAAGCATTCGCGCTGTGAAAAAAAGCCCTGCCGATGCAGGGCTTTTTCATGAATACCATCTAAATGCAACGATATTGGCCGATCAACTCGCTACTTGCCGATTAACTTTGTGCTTAATCCGTTCAGGTATCTAAAAATTTCAGAAACGGCGTAAAGCCTGCAGTCACTAAAGTCTTCGATTAAAGTTTCAAGGCGTTACGAGCTGTCTCTATTTCTTCCTGACTCGCCTTATAAGCCTCCGCCTGCCCCGCGTAGGAAAGTACGTAGGCTTTATCGGCATCCACTGCGGCGACCAATGTTTGAGAAAGCACATGAAGACCGTTTTGCGTGATGGTGCAGGTGGTTTCCAGCGCCGATAAACGGCTTAAGGTAGTCGGATGAATCCGGTTGCAGACACTTTGATAACCGCCCTGAAAGAAGTCTTTCTGCACCGACTTGCGCATCTCCAGTAAAACGCCTTCCAGGTTCACCTGGTGGCCGCTTTCCACCTGCGTCATGGTCAGCTCCATCACCATGACCGGCGTACCACCCTGATCGTTTTTCACCGCACGTTGGCGAGACACGTTAGAGGCCGCATCACCTTCGATCTCTTCGACCTGCCAGCCAGCGGGCCAGGTCATGACCGGCGCTTCGGCATGCGCGCCGGCAACCACAAACAGCGCACCGAGCAGGATGAACAGCGATTTACCGAACCGAATCATTCAATGAACACTCACGATATGAGCCGTGAAGTCTGAGCCTCGACCGGCCGTCAGGCAATAGCCGACGCTTTGGGTTTGGTGATGTCCCAACCCTTGCGTATCATTGTCGCCATTCGTCAGCCCCACTTATTTTCCGGAGGGCCCATGAGCCTGCAAGAATTGAACACCTTCCCCGGCGTTACCGCACAACCTGATACCGCCACCCAGAAATTCGTCTTCAACCACACCATGCTGCGGGTCAAGGACATCACCAAGTCCCTGGACTTCTACACGCGCATCCTGGGTTTCTCGCTGGTGGAAAAGCGCGACTTCCCGGAAGCCGAATTCAGCCTGTACTTCCTCGCACTGGTCGACAAGGCCCAGATCCCGGCCGACGCCGCCGCGCGTACCGAGTGGATGAAATCGATCCCCGGCATTCTCGAACTGACCCACAACCATGGCACCGAGAACGACCCGGACTTCGCCTACCACAACGGCAACACCGACCCGCGTGGCTTCGGTCACATTTGCATTTCGGTGCCGGACATTGTTGCTGCGTGCGAGCGTTTTGAGGCACTGGGTTGCGACTTCCAGAAGCGCTTGACCGATGGCCGCATGAAGAGCCTGGCGTTCATCAAGGACCCGGATGCCTACTGGGTTGAAATCATTCAGCCAGCGCCGCTGTAAAACAAAATCAAAAGATCGCAGCCTGCGGCAGCTCCTACATAGATTGGTGTAGGAGCTGCCGCAGGCTGCGATCTTTTGAACTACAAAAAAACCCCATGATCACTCATGGGGTTTTGTGCTTTCAGCGTCCCGGTTTACGCCGGGGCTGACGTCCGGATCAGGTGGTCGAACGCACTGAGGGAAGCCTTTGCGCCCTCGCCCACCGCAATCACGATCTGCTTGTACGGCACGGTGGTCACGTCGCCAGCGGCAAACACGCCCGGCAGCGATGTCTCGCCACGCGCATCGACGATGATCTCGCCGCGCGGTGACAACTCGACGGTGCCCTTGAGCCAGTCGGTGTTCGGCAGCAAACCGATCTGCACAAAGATGCCTTCGAGGTTGATCGTGTTGAACTGACCTGAATCGCGATCCTTGTAGACCAGACCGTTGACCTTCTGGCCATCACCCTTCACTTCACTGGTCAGTGCGCTGGTGATGACATCGACGTTCGGCAGGCTGAACAGTTTGCGTTGCAGCACCGCATCGGCGCGCAGCTTGCTGTCGAACTCCAGCAGCGTGACGTGGCTGACGATGCCCGCCAGATCGATTGCCGCTTCAACGCCAGAGTTACCGCCGCCGATAACCGCTACACGCTTGCCCTTGAACAGCGGACCGTCACAGTGCGGGCAGAAACATACGCCTTTGGCTTTGTATTCCTGCTCGCCCGGCACACCCATTTCGCGCCAGCGTGCGCCGGTGGCGAGGATCAGCGCCTTGGTTTTCAGGGTGGCGCCGCTTTCGAAGCGGACTTCGTGCAAGTCACCAGGATTCTTCGCCGGAATCAGCGCAGTGGCACGCTGCAGATTCATGATGTCGACGTCGTACTGCTTGACGTGCTCTTCGAGGGCGCTGGCCAGTTTCGGCCCTTCGGTTTCCTGAACCGAAATGAAGTTTTCGATCGCCATGGTATCCAGTACCTGGCCACCAAAACGCTCCGCCGCGACACCGGTACGAATACCTTTACGAGCGGCATAGATTGCCGCCGCTGCACCTGCCGGGCCACCGCCGACCACCAGCACGTCAAAGGCTTCTTTGGCGCTGATCTTCTCGGCTTGGCGTTCGATACCACTGGTGTCGAGCTTGGCGAGGATTTCTTCCAGGCCCATGCGACCCTGGCCGAAGTTTACGCCGTTAAGGTAGATGCTCGGCACCGCCATGACCTGACGCTCATCGACTTCGGCCTGGAACAGCGCGCCGTCGATAGCGACGTGGCGAACGTTCGGGTTCAGCACCGCCATCAGGTTCAACGCCTGGACCACGTCCGGGCAGTTCTGGCAGGACAGCGAGAAGTAAGTCTCGAAGTTGAATTCGCCTTTGAGCGAACGGATCTGTTCAATGACTTCGACACTGGCCTTCGAAGGGTGGCCGCCGACTTGCAGCAGGGCCAGCACCAAGGACGTGAATTCGTGGCCCATCGGGATGCCGGCGAAACGCAGGCTGATATCGGCACCCGGGCGATTGATCGAGAACGACGGCTTGCGTGCATCGTCACCGTTGTCGATCAAGGTAATTTGGCTGGAAAGACTGGCAACGTCTTTCAGCAGTTCAAGCATTTCCTGGGATTTCGCACCGTCGTCGAGAGAAGCAACGATCTCGATCGGCTGGGTGACCCGTTCCAGGTACGATTTCAACTGGGCTTTAAGATTGGTGTCCAACATACGGGCGATTTCCTTGAATTTTTGAGACAAAAAAACGCCCGAGCGAATCTCGCCCGGGCGTTTTTATTGGGCGGTGCAGCTTGCTTAGAAGGTGCGGAAGTCCGCCCTGATGAAGCGCGTCACAGACTTAGATCTTGCCGACCAGGTCCAGGGACGGAGCCAGAGTGGCCTCGCCTTCTTTCCACTTGGCTGGGCAAACCTGGCCTGGGTGAGCAGCGACGTATTGAGCAGCCTTGATTTTGCGCAGCAGCTCGGAAGCGTCACGACCTACACCGCCATCGTTCAGTTCAACGATTTTGATCTGGCCTTCAGGGTTGATCACGAAGGTGCCACGGTCAGCCAGACCCGCTTCTTCGATCAGCACGTCGAAGTTGCGGGAGATGGCGTGAGTTGGGTCGCCGATCATGGTGTACTGGATCTTGCCGATGGCTGGCGAAGTGTTGTGCCATGCAGCGTGGGCAAAGTGAGTGTCGGTGGAAACGCTGTAGATCTCGACGCCCAGCTTCTGGAATGCGTCGTAGTTGTCAGCCAGGTCTTCCAGCTCGGTTGGGCATACGAAGGTGAAGTCTGCTGGGTAGAAGAAAACGACAGACCACTTGCCTTTCAGGTCAGCGTCCGAGACTTTTACGAAGTCGCCGTTTTTGAATGCGTCAGCTTTGAACGGTTTTACTTGGCTGTTGATGATAGGCATCGTTGACTCTCCGTCAGGGGTTAAGAAGTTGATGGAAAGAACTTTACCTATCCAAACGCTCGATAGCTCATTGGCAAACCTCATGCTGCTGATTGGCTTTCGCTATTAGCCAACTGTATTAATAGAAGAAAATGGTATCTAGGATTTTTGTAGCAGCTGGCGAAGCCTGCGTTCGGCTGCGCAGCAGTCGTGAGACCAGAACTCGCGCTGTGTCAGGCAAAACCGCGCCGGATGACTCTACGACTGCTTCGCAGCCGAACGCAGGCTTCGCCAGCTGCTACAAGTCGCGTCAAGTTTCGGCGAGGTGCGTCATGCCCAGAAAAGGACTGGCTTCTATGTAGCGCATGGCGGACTTCATGTCCTTCCAGCCCACATAGCTCATCAACGATTTCAAATCCCAGCCAGCCTGATGCGCCCACGAGGCAAATCCGCGACGCAAGGAATGGCTGGTGTAGTGCTCGGCAGCAATCCCCGCGCGCCCGAGCGCCTGACGCAACAGTGGAATCACGCTGTTGGCGTGCAGTCCCTCTTCACTCAGATGCCCCCAGCGATCGATGCCGCGAAAAACCGGCCCGCGTACCAATGCAGCTTCGCAGATCCAGTCGATGTAGGCCTGCACCGGGCACAAGCGCTGCAAGGCCGGCGTCTGGTAAGTCTTGCCGAGGTTTTCGCGATCGCTCTTGCTGCGCGGCAGGTACAAGGTGATGCCGGAACCGGCGTGGGCTTGCACATGGTCGACCTGCAATCGACAGAGCTCGTCACTACGAAAACCGCGCCAGAAGCCCAGCAGAATCAGCGCAGTGTCACGCTTCGCTCTAAGCAAACCGGGCCGATCGCCTTGAGCCCTGGCGGTTTGCGCTTCCTGTTCCAGCCAGGCAATGACTTGCTCCAGCTGTTGAAGCTGCAACGGATGCGCCTGCTTCTCCTGAGCCGGATGCAGCGCACGAATACCCTTGAATACCTTGCGCACGACCGGCGCCTTGGTCGGATCGGCAAAACCCTGGCTGTTGTGCCATTGCGCCAACGCGGACAAGCGCAGCTTCAAGGTGTTGATCGACAGCACGCCCGCGTGCGCGACCAGATAGCGCGCGACGCTGTCACTGGTCGCCGGTAGGAAACCACCCCACGTCACTTCGAAATGCTCGATGGCCGCGCGATAGCTGCGACGGGTGTTGTCGCGCGTCGCGGCTTGCAGGTAACGATCCAGCTCTGTCATGGGTCCAACTCTCGAATGCGTACTGCTTTTACCCGTAAAAGTGGTTTTTTGGCGTTTCACACGGGGTAATACCAGTATATCCCGTGTTAATACGGTGTCGTATTTATCTTTTTAATTTGAATGGTACAATGTGTATTCGCGTAATACGTACCACATCACGAAATCGTAGGAGTAATCATGGCCCGTGGCGGTGTAAACAAAGCAGTGGTTCAAGCTGCACGAATGGCAATCCTCGCCCGCGGCGAAAACCCGACCATCGATGCAGTACGCATCGAAATGGGCAATACCGGCTCGAAAACCACGATTCATCGTTACCTGAAAGAGTTGGATGACAGCACTCCGCGTGCTGAAGCAGAACCCGCAGAACCTATCGATGACGAACTGATGGCGCTGGTATCACGACTGGCGCAACGCTTGAAGGAACAGGCGCAAGAGCCGATCGATCAAGCCCGCGAACAGTTCGAGCAGCAGCGCAAAACACTGGAAACGCAGTTGGCGCAAGCCGAGGAAGCCAACACCGAATTGCACCAGCAGTACGAGATTCAGAGCCTGGCGCTGACCCAGGAATCGGAGGCACTGCACGAAACCCGCGCCAGTCTGCAAACCGAACAAACCCGTAACGCCGGGCTGAATCAGGCACTGGCCGATTTCGAATTACGCTTGCAAGACAAGGACGAGCAGATCCGCTCGCTGGAAGAGAAACACCTGCATGCCCGCGATGCACTGGAGCACTACCGCAACGCCGTCAAGGAGCAGCGCGAGCAGGAACACAGTCGCCATGAAGGTCAGGTGCAGCAGTTGCAGATGGAGTTGCGTCAGGCGCAACAGAGCGCCTTGGTGCGCCAGGATGAAGTCACCCAACTGCACCGCGATAACGAGCGTTTGCTGACCGAAAACCGTGGCACGCTGCGCGAGTTGAGCTTGATGCAAGAACAGCTCAAGCAGAGCAACAGCCGTCAGGATCAGCTGCTGGAACAAGCCACCCGAGTCGATGGCGAACGCACCCTCCTCCAGGAACGCCTGCGCGTTGCGTTACTGGAAAGTCAGGCGCTGAAACAGAACATCGACGAGCAGTCGCAGATCAACAAGTCGCTGGAAATCGAATTGACCAAGACCCAGGAAGCCCTTGTAGGAGCGAGCCTGCTCACGAAAGACGTGAACGATGACACGTAAAACCTGATACCCAGCGGCGCCTGTGGTTTTCTCGCGAGCAAGCTCGCTCCTACGGTAAGGCAGGCGTTGCGTCTGCTGTCACAGTCAGACGCAACGAGTGACGATTAACCAGCGACAGGCGTGCGCATGGTGACGAACTCTTCGGCGGCCGTCGGGTGCACGCCGATGGTTTCGTCGAAGTGGCGCTTGGTAGCGCCAGCCTTCAAGGCGATCGCCAGGCCCTGAACGATTTCACCGGCATCCGGACCGACCATGTGGCAACCCACCACCTTGTCGGTCTTGGCATCCACCACCAGCTTCATCAGCGTGCGCTCCTGGCATTCGGTCAAGGTCAGCTTCATCGGCCGGAAGCGGCTTTCGTAGACCTGCACTTCATGGCCAGCTTCGCGCGCCTCTTCTTCGGTCAAGCCAACGGTGCCGATGTTCGGCAAGCTGAACACCGCCGTCGGGATCATCTTGTAATCCACCGGACGATATTGCTCAGGCTTGAACAAACGTCGTGCCACTGCCATGCCTTCGGCCAGTGCAACCGGCGTCAACTGCACGCGCCCGATCACATCACCGAGGGCGAGGATCGACGGTTCGGCGGTCTGGTACAACTCATCCACTTCGACAAAGCCTTTCTTGTCGAGCTTGACCCCGGTGTTTTCCAGCCCAAGGTTGTCCAGCATCGGACGGCGACCGGTGGCATAGAACACGCAATCGGCCTCGAGCTGACGACCATCCTTGAGCGTGACTTTCAGGCTGCCGTCGGCCTGTTTGTCGATGCGTTCGATGTCGGCATTGAATTGCAGGTCCATGCCGCGCTTGGTCAGTTCTTCCTGCAAATGCTTGCGCACCGCGCCGTCGAAACCGCGCAGGAACAACTCACCGCGATACAGCAGCGTGGTCTGCGCGCCCAGGCCATGGAAAATCCCGGCGAACTCGACCGCGATGTAACCACCGCCCACTACCAGCACACGCTTGGGCAGCTCTTTGAGGAAGAACGCCTGGTTCGAACTGATCGCATGCTCATGCCCCGGAATCTCCGGGATCTGCGGCCAGCCGCCAGTAGCAATCAGGATGTTTTTCGCAGTGAAACGCTCACCATTGATTTCGACCGTATGCGGGTCGACGATCTTGGCGTGACCTTCATGCAAGGTCACGCCGCTGTTGACCAGCAGATTGCGGTAGATGCCATTCAGGCGATTGATCTCGCGATCCTTGTTGGCGATCAGCGTCGGCCAATCGAACTGCGCCTCGTCCAGGGTCCAGCCAAAACCTGAAGCCTGCTCGAAATCCTCGGCAAAGTGCGCACCGTAGACCAGCAGTTTTTTCGGCACGCAGCCAACGTTCACACAGGTCCCGCCCAGATAGCGACTCTCGGCCACGGCCACTTTCGCCCCGAAACCCGCTGCAAACCGCGCAGCCCGCACACCACCAGAACCGGCACCAATCACATAAAGGTCAAAATCGTAGGCCATTTTCAATCTCCTCGGCAGACGATCAGCATACCTGCGGACGTCTGTTGGGCAAGCGTTGCGAACGTTATTGGGGCGGAAAATGAAAAAGCCACCCGAAGGTGGCTTTTCAATACTGTCAGGTCAAAAGCTTTAGTAAGCCTTACCCGTCTTGTAGAAGTTCTCAAAGCAGAAGTTGGTCGCGTCAATGTAGCCTTCGGCGCCGCCGCAGTCGAAACGCTTGCCTTTGAACTTGTAGGCCATTACGCAGCCGTTCTGGGCTTGTTTCATCAGGGCGTCGGTGATCTGGATTTCGCCGCCCTTGCCTGGTTCGGTCTGTTCGATCAGATCGAAGATGTCCGGGGTCAGGATGTAGCGGCCGATGATGGCCAGGTTCGATGGCGCATCCTCCGGCTTTGGCTTTTCAACCATGCTGTGTACGCGGTAGATGTCGTCGCGGATCATCTCGCCGGCGATCACGCCGTACTTGTTGGTCTCTTGCGGATCGACTTCCTGGATGGCCACGATCGAGCAGCGGAACTGCTTGTACAGCTTGACCATCTGGGTCAGTACGCCGTCGCCTTCGAGGTTGACGCACAAGTCGTCCGCCAGCACTACGGCGAAAGGTTCGTCGCCGATCAGCGGACGGCCGGTCAGGATTGCGTGGCCCAGGCCTTTCATTTCGGTCTGACGGGTGTAGGAGAACGAGCACTCGTCCAGCAGCTTGCGGATGCCGACCAGGTATTTTTCCTTGTCGGTGCCTTTGATCTGGTTTTCCAGCTCGTAGCTGATGTCGAAGTGGTCTTCCAGGGCGCGTTTGCCGCGACCGGTGACGATGGAGATTTCGGTCAAACCGGCATCCAGTGCTTCTTCGACGCCGTACTGGATCAGTGGCTTGTTTACCACCGGCAGCATTTCTTTGGGCATGGCTTTAGTCGCTGGCAGGAAGCGAGTACCGTAACCGGCTGCTGGGAACAAGCATTTCTTGATCATATAAGTCCTTGAAAGGGCTGTGTGTACGAGTTTCGGCGCAGTCTAATCAGGCGGCGTGCACCTTACAATGCCCCGCGCTGGCTAACCGATGTCAACATAGAGAAATATTCTCGCGGATAGTTCCGCACGGGCCAGCGCAGATCGCTGCGCGGCCCCTTATTGATAGCAGAGACCGGCAGACTTGCACGGTTATCAATTGTCAACAATCGCACCACCCTACACCCATCGGCACCCGCCATGTGCGTTTGGCGCTATCATGCGCACTTGAACCAGCCAACGAGGCAGATAGATGTCGGCAGCAAAAAGCGTCAACGGGTACCTGATCAACAAGGCGAAAGACGGCCAGTGGTGGGTAGACAGCGTCGGCGGCGAGAATATCGCCGGGCCTTTCCCTTCCGAAGCGATGGCGATCGAGGTGGCATCGGTGTTGCAGCTTGAACACCCGGAGCCCAAGCGCCGCGGCAAGGACAAGAACTGACGTCAGCCGACGCGCCCACAGCCCTGCCATTGCGCAGGGCTTTTTTTTGCGAATACGTGCAGGAAGTGGCCTTTGGCTATAACCTTTTGCCCGCGGCGCTGTCACAGGCTTTGCCCACCACTATGACGACGACAAACACATGACTAGATTTTTGCCACTGATTGCAGTTCTGGCCCTGAGTGGCTGCGCGACGTCCGAAACCACTTACCTGAACAACGGCGAGCAAGGCCTGGCCATCGATTGCTCCGGAGAAGCCAATTCCTGGGCAACCTGCTACGAAAAAGCCGATGCCTCGTGTGCCGGCACCGGCTACCGCATCGTAGGTACCGATGGCAGCCCGGCGCCAGCCGAAAGCGACAAGACCCTGGGGGTCGATGTCGGCAACTACAAGAACCGCAGCGTGGTGGTGGTCTGCAAGTAGGGGGCCCTGCCCTACATGTGGATTTCGGCGAATTTGATCCCGAGGCCGCGCACGGTTTCGATCAATTCGTCGACGCTCGTGAAGGATTCGACTTCGTCGTTGTCATCCACCAGGAAAAAACTGCGACCGGCGCTTTTCTTGAAAAACACGATCCACTCCCCGGAACTCGCCGGATTCTGAATCACATGGGTGGTGCAGATTTGACCCTCTGCATGGCACTCCCGTACCCGCTCTCGCTTCATGCCCGACTCCAGAAATGACAATGCCGCCAAAGCAGCGCTTTGACGGCATGTGTGTTGAATATCGCTAGTCTATCAGCCGGAAATGCACGCGGTCGCGGCATTGCGCACATCCCAAGGGCGCAGCGGCACATTGGAGATGCGTTCATGGAGCTTGATCGCGCTGCCGCCGGAGCGCTCTTCGATGTCAAACACGGCGGCCGGCCCCGATGAGAGCTTCTGCGGCACGATCACCCGAACGCCGTCTTTCTGCGGTTCGATTTGCAGGGCGCCGCGGCTGTCGGCGAGTTTTTCGCTCAGGCATTGCGCGTACTCATGGGGTTTCTTGCCGGAAATCACGTTCATGGTCGGCAGCGACTCGTTGATCTCCGAAACACTTGCGCAACCACTTGTCGCCAACGCCACTGGCAGGACCCACACACCCCACTTCATACGAAACCTCCGATAAAGACCCTCCGACAGCGCCATTGCGGTTTTTCTCCGAAGACGAGCGCATTTATTGCGCTTCGAATGCCGAATAACTGTTTTTAATTGTCAAACCGCCTCACCGCAGCCGGATAATAACGCGCTGAGGCTGATAAACTGCGCCCCATCGCCCATTGCTATCGTTTTGATTTTGTAGAAAAAGCCCTTCTGGAGGCGCCCATGAAATTTATTCACCAGCGCGAGCACCTCAACGAAGACGACATCGTCGTCATTCAATGCTCGCAAATGTGCAACATCCGCTTGATGAACGACGCCAACTTCCGCAGCTTCAAAAATGGCGGCCGCCACACTTACCACGGCGGCGCGTTCGACACGTTCCCGGCCCGCATTACCGCGCCGAGCACCGGTTTCTGGAACATCACCATCGATACGGTCAACCGTCGTGCGATCAGCGTGACCCGCAAGCCGACCCTGACTCACTCGATCAAGATCATCCGTCGCTCCAGCACGAAACTCAGCTGAGTAACGCCCCCACACGCAGACAGACAGGTATGACCGTGGCTCAAACGACCAAGTACGTCATCAAATACAAACTCAACGGCGAACGCCGTTTCGAGTTCGCCCAACTCGAAAACGGCACTGCCGAAGAAGCCAAGGCAGCCTTGGACGCCATCCATGGGCAGGACGACGTGATCAGCGAAATCAGCGTCAGCAAAGCGCTGTAACATCCGCCCGGAGCGACAACATGGACGTCTGCTCCCTGGGAAAATTCGACCGCAAGTGTCGGAGTGTTGGCACCCTCAAGGCCTCCTAGACTCGCCACCTCAACAACGTGAGGCCCGGCAATGAGTGAACAATATCTGGACAGACTGGACTGGCCCCTGCTGGAACAGCAACTCGATCAGGACGGCTGCGCGATCATCCCGTCTCTGTTGAGCCACAAGGCCTGCGATGAAATCAGCGCCTTGTATGCCCAACCCGAACCCTTTCGTTCGCAGGTGATTATGGCCCGCCACGGTTTTGGTCGCGGCGAGTACAAGTACTTCAAGTACCCCTTGCCGAGTCTCGTCGGCCGCCTGCGCAGCGCGCTCTACCCGCGACTGGTGCCGATTGCCAATCGCTGGCAAGAGCAGATGGACCTGCCAGTCCGGTTCCCTGAAAGCCATCAAGACTTCCTCGAACGCTGCCATGCCGCAGGTCAACAACGCCCGACACCGTTGTTGCTGCAATATGGGCCACAGGACTACAACTGCCTGCATCAGGACCTGTACGGCGAACACGTATTCCCGCTGCAAGTGGCGATTCTTCTGTCAGAGCCGGGTGAAGATTTCACCGGTGGCGAGTTCGTGTTGACCGAGCAACGCCCGCGAATGCAGTCGCGCCCGCAAGTCATCGGCCTGAAGAAAGGTGACGGCTTGATCTTCGCGGTCAACCAGCGCCCGGTCAAAGGCGTGCGCGGTTATTATCGAGTGACGCTGCGCCACGGCGTCAGTCGCCTGCACAGCGGAAAACGGCATACCCTTGGCATCATCTTTCACGACGCGTCATGAGCACCATGAATCCGACGACCTTCGACCTGTTTGCCGATGCCGAGCCTGAGCAACAGCCCCGGCGCGAGCAGATCGGCGAACAATCCTACGTTTTGCGAGGCTTTGCCCTGCCGTGGCTGGAGCGCTTGCTGCCTGCCCTGGAGTCGGTGCTGGCCGCTGCACCGTTTCGGCAGATGATCACGCCCGGCGGCTTCACCATGTCGGTGGCCCTGAGCAGTTGCGGCACCTGGGGCTGGACCACCGACCGCAGCGGTTATCGCTACAGCCGCAACGATCCGCAGACCGGCCTGCCCTGGCCGCCAATGCCCGACGTCTTCTTCGAGTTGGCACAAGCGGCGGCACGCGAGGCCGGGTTCAGCGGTTTCGTGCCGGACTCCTGCCTGATCAACCGCTATGTCCCCGGCGCGAAAATGTCGTTGCATCAGGACAAAGACGAAAAATCCTACGCTGCGCCTATCGTTTCGGTGTCGCTGGGCTTGCCGGCGATGTTCCTGTTCGGTGGCTTCGAACGCAGTGATAAAAGCCAGCGAGTGCCGTTGCTGCATGGCGATATCGTGGTCTGGGGCGGCGTGGATCGACTGCGTTATCACGGCGTCTTGCCGATCAAGGATGGCCAGCATCCACGCTTTGGCGAACAGCGGATCAACTTCACTTTTCGGACTGCGCGATGAACCCGGGAGTTTGACCGCAAGCGCCGGAGTGTGGGAGTACTGGCCGGTGGTTAATCTGCGGCAAACGGGTCAACGGATGTAAAGCCATGACAAGCCAATCGAAAAAAGTCACCACCGAAAACGATCCACGCTGGGCCGCCGTCGTCGCTCGCGATCCGCAGGCGGACGGGCTGTTTGTCTACGCGGTGAAAACCACCGGGGTCTACTGCAATCCCAGCAGCCTGTCACGCTTGCCGAAACCACAGAATGTCGAATTTTTCGACAGCGCCGAGCTTGCCCAGGCGGCGGGTTATCGTCCGAGCAAACGCACGGCAAAGGATCAAAGCGACATCGCCGCGCAACACGCCGCCACCGTGGCCGCCGCTTGCCGCCAGATCGAAACCGCCGAGGCGTTGCCTTCGCTGAACGAGCTCGCTGAAGTCGCAGGGCTGAGCAGCTTTCACTTTCATCGGGTGTTCAAGGCTGTCACCGGCCTGACGCCCAAAGGCTACGCCGCCGCCCATCGCTCCCGCCGGGTGCGCGAACGGCTGGCGGATGGCATTTCGGTGACGGACGCTTTGTACGATGCCGGTTTCAACTCCAACAGTCGCTTCTACGAAGCGGCGGATCAGGTGCTGGGCATGAAACCCGCTGACTACCGTGCTGCCGGGCAGAACAACGACATTCGTTTCGCCGTCGGTCAGTGCTCGCTGGGAGCGATTCTGGTGGCGCAAAGCGAACGCGGGGTGTGCGCGATCCTGTTGGGTGATGATCCGCAGCAACTGGTCTGCGACCTGCAGGACAAGTTTCGCCGAGCGAATCTGATTGGTGCCGATCAAGACTTTGAGCAACTGATCGCGCAGGTTGTCGGCTTCATCGAGGCCCCGGCCCTCGGCCTTGACTTGCCACTGGATGTGCGCGGTACGGCGTTTCAAGAGCGGGTCTGGCAAGCGCTAAAAGAGATTCCTGTCGGCAGCACCGCCAGCTACGCCGATATCGCGCAGCGCATCGGTTCGCCGAAAGCCGTTCGCGCCGTGGCGCAAGCCTGCGGCGCGAACAGTCTGGCAGTGGCGATCCCTTGCCATCGCGTGGTGCGCAGCGATGGCAATCTTTCGGGGTATCGCTGGGGAGTGGAGCGTAAACGGCAGTTGCTGGAGCGCGAAACGCAGTAAATCAAAAGATCGCAGCCTGCGGCAGCTCCTACAGGGAACGCATTCTTGTGTAGGAGCTTGCCGCAGGCTGCGATCTTTGCTTTTTAGCGATTCACATCCACCACAACCCGTCCGCGCAATTGCCCGGCCAGCAAGCGCGGAGCGGCTTCGATCGCTTCGCTCAAACCGATTTCGTGGCTGATCAGCGGCAGAAGATTGAAATCCAGATCCTGAGCCAGACGACTCCACGCTTCTACGCGTTTGGCCTTCGGTTGGGTCACGCTGTTGATACCCGCCAGGGTCACGCCGCGCAAAATGAACGGTGCGACGGACGCCGGGAAGTCCATGCCCTGCGCCAGACCGCACGCCGCGACAGTGCCGTTGGCTTTGGTGCTGGCACAGGCGTTGGCCAGGGTGTGGCTGCCAACCGAATCGATGACCGCCGCCCAACGCTCCTTGGCCAGCGGCTTGCCCGGTTCGGAAAGCGTGGCGCGATCGATGATTTCGCTGGCGCCCAATTGCTTGAGGTAGTCGTGCTCCGAGGTGCGGCCGGTGGACGCAACCACTCGGTAACCCAACCGGCTCAACAGTGCGATGGCAAAACTGCCGACGCCGCCATTGGCGCCGGTGACCAGGATTTCGCCTTGCTCGGGCGTCACGCCGTTGTGCTCCAGCGCCAGAATGCACAGCATCGCCGTGTAACCTGCGGTGCCGATGGCCATGGCTTGCGCAGCGGTGAATGCATCGGGCAATGGAATCAACCAGTCGCCATTGAGGCGGGCTTTCTGCGCCAAACCACCCCAATGCCCTTCACCAACACCCCAGCCATTGAGCAGGACTTTGTCACCGACCTTGTAGTCCGGATGCTCGCTGACTTCGACAGTCCCTGCCAGATCGATCCCCGGCACCATCGGGAATTTTCGCACCACCGGGCTGCTGCCAGTGATTGCCAGGCCATCCTTGAAGTTCAACGTGCTGTACGCCACTCGCACCGTCACATCGCCCTCGGGCAATTGATCTTCATTGATCTGTTGCAGTGTCGCCCGGTAACCGCTTTCGTCTTTGTCGATCAAAATACCTTGGAACATGACTGCCTCCTGGTGGGATCACCCGTTGTGGTTTGAATTAAATACCACATCGCAAAAAAAATACCGTACTCGACTTTAAGCCAATTCGCCGATCCGCCGGGTTTTTCCATGACCTGCGGCTATGCTTTTTTCGCGACCCTGAAATGCCGCCTGAACGGGGCCGGTCAGGTCGGCGCCTCCTACAACTCGCGCACCGGCGTAGCTGCGGCAGGCCGGCGCGGCGCCGTCCACAACGTCTATACCGGCAACTACATCGACGCTGACGGGCAACATCGGGGGCAAACATGACTGGCCTTGGGTCAGTCATTGCTGCTACAAATCCGCACCTGCCGCCCTGCCCGGTTTCAACGTCGGAGAACACCCAAAATGAGTCAATGGCCAGACACCCGCATTCTTGACCTGCTCGGGATCGAACTGCCGATCATCCAGGGCCCCATGGCCGGTGCCACCAACTCTTCGATGGTCATCGCGGCGAGCAACGCCGGTGGCCTCGGTTCCATGCCGGCGGCGATGCTGAGCATCGAGCAGTTGCGCGAAGAACTGAAGACCATTCGCCAACAGTGCCAGCGGCCGATCAACGTCAATTTCTTCTGCCATCAACCGCCGCCAGTTGACGAGCAACGCGCGCAAGACTGGAAAAACCTGCTGGAACCCTACTATCGGGAACTGGGCGCCGACTTCGATGCGCCGACGCCGGTGTCCAATCGCGCGCCGTTCGACGTCGCGGGTTGCGAAGTGATCGAAGAGTTTCGCCCGCAAGTCGTGAGTTTCCACTTTGGCCTGCCGGAAAAATCCCTGCTCGATCGAGTGAAAGCCACCGGGGCCAAAGTGCTGTCCTCGGCCACCACGGTCGAAGAAGCCATCTGGCTTGAGCAGCATGGCTGCGACGCGATCATCGCCATGGGCTACGAAGCGGGCGGCCATCGCGGGATGTTTCTCAGTGATGACCTGAGTAGTCAGGTCGGCACGTTCGCCTTGGTGCCACAGGTCGTCGATGCGGTGAAAGTGCCGGTGATTGCCGCGGGCGGTATTGCCGATGCGCGGGGAGTGGCGGCGGCGTTCATGCTGGGAGCTTCGGCGGTGCAAGTGGGCACGGCGTATCTGTTCACCCCGGAGGCCAAGGTCAGCGCTTCGCATCACAAGGCGTTGCGTACCGCCAAGGAAAGCGAGACGGCTGTCACCAACATTTTCACTGGTCGCCCGGCGCGGGGGATTCTCAATCGGGTGATGCGTGAGCTCGGACCGATGAGTTCCAAGGCACCCACTTTCCCACTCGCCGGTGGCGCGCTGATGCCGTTGCGCGCGAAGGGCGAAGCCGACTTCAGCAATCTTTGGGCCGGACAGGCCTTCACGTTGGGGGTCGAGTTGACTACGGCAGAACTTACCCGGCGCCTGGCCGAAGACGGCTTGGCGAAATTGCTTCACCGCTAAATCCCTGTAGCAGCGGCCGAAGGCTGCTACAAAAACTCCCGCATTCCGTTTGCAGGCATTTCGCTATATATTTCGATACATAGCGCTTACCCCCTTGCTGTACTTGCCTACCACGGAGCCGTTACATGACCATTCGTGCCTCACGTTTTGCCCCCACTTGCCTGGCAGCCCTGATCGCTACCTTCGCTTTCAGTGCTGCCCACGCGGACGAAGTCCAGGTCGCGGTCGCTGCCAACTTCACTGCGCCGATCCAGGCAATTGCCGCCGATTTCGAAAAGGACACCGGCCACAAACTGGTGACCTCGTTCGGCGCGACCGGTCAGTTCTACACCCAGATCAAGAACGGCGCGCCATTCGAAGTGTTCCTCTCGGCGGACGACACCACCCCGGAAAAACTGGAAAAAGAGGGCGACACCGTCAAGGGCTCTCGCTTCACCTACGCCGTCGGCACCCTGGCGTTGTGGTCGGCCAAAGAAGGCTACGTCGATGCCAAGGGCAAAGTGCTGGCCGATAACCAGTACCAACACCTGTCCATCGCCAACCCGAAAGCCGCGCCTTATGGCCTGGCGGCGACCCAAGTCCTGGCCAAGCAAGGCTTGACCGACAAGGTCAAAGACAAGATCGTTGAAGGCCAGAACATCACCCAGGCCTACCAGTTCGTGTCCACCGGCAACGCCGAATTGGGCTTCGTTGCCCTGTCGCAAATCTACAAAGATGGCAAAATCATCAGCGGTTCGGCGTGGATCGTTCCGGCTGAGCTGCACGACCCGATCAAACAAGACGCGGTCATCCTCAACAAGGGCAAAGACAATCCAGCCGCCAAGGCACTGGTTGACTACCTCAAGGGGCCGAAAGCGGCGGCTGTCATCAAGTCCTACGGTTACCAAATCTAAATGTCGCTATCGAGTGCCGATTTTTCTGCCATCTGGCTGACCCTGAAACTGGCGTCCCTGACGACCGTCATCCTGTTGATAGTGGGCACTCCGCTGGCGTTATGGCTCTCGCGCACCCGATCCTGGTTGCGCGGCCCGGTCGGGGCGATCGTCGCCCTGCCCCTGGTGCTGCCGCCCACAGTGATCGGTTTTTATCTGTTGCTGGCGCTCGGCCCTCACGGGTTTGTCGGCCAGTTCACCCAATCACTGGGGCTCGGCACCCTCACTTTCAGTTTTGCGGGGTTGGTGATCGGCTCGGTGCTGTACTCGATGCCGTTCGTGGTCCAGCCGCTGCAAAACGCTTTTTCCGCCATTGGCACTCGCCCGCTGGAAGTGGCCGCGACCTTGCGCGCCAATCCCTGGGACACGTTCTTCAGCGTAACGCTACCGCTGGCCCGCCCCGGTTTCATCACCGCCGCCATCCTCGGTTTCGCCCATACCGTCGGTGAGTTCGGCGTGGTGCTGATGATTGGCGGCAACATTCCCGACAAGACCCGCGTGGTCTCGGTGCAGATCTACGATCACGTCGAAGCCATGGAATACGCCCAGGCCCATTGGCTGGCCGGGGTGATGCTGGTGTTCTCTTTTGCGGTGTTGCTGGCGCTGTACTCCAGCCGTAAAACCAAAGCGGGCTGGAGCTGATCGATGATTCACACGCGTTTGAAATTGAATTACTCGGGATTCGCCCTGGATGTTGATTTGCAGCTGCCCGGCCGCGGCGTCACGGCGCTGTACGGTCACTCCGGCTCGGGCAAGACCACGTACCTGCGTTGCATCGCTGGGCTGGAGCGGGCCGATCAGGGATTTATCCAGGTCAACGATGAAGTCTGGCAGGACAGCGACAAGAAGATTTTCGTCGCGCCGCACAAACGTGCCTTGGGTTACGTGTTTCAGGAAGCCAGTCTGTTTCCACATCTTTCAGTGCTGGCCAACCTGCAGTTCGGCCTCAAGCGCATTCCGAAAAACCAGCGCCGGGTCAACATGGCCCACGCCACTGAACTGCTGGGAATCGGCCATCTGCTGGATCGCCATCCGCAACATCTTTCCGGTGGAGAGCGTCAACGTGTCGGTATCGCTCGCGCCCTGCTCACCAGTCCCAAACTGTTGCTGATGGATGAACCGCTGGCGGCACTGGACTCCAAGCGCAAAAGCGAAATCCTGCCTTACCTGCAACGGCTGCACGATGAGCTGGATATTCCGGTGCTGTACGTCAGCCATTCCCAGGATGAAGTGGCGCAACTGGCCGACCACATCGTATTGCTCAGCGAGGGCAAGGCGCTGGCCAGCGGCCCGATCGGCCAGACACTGGCGCGCCTCGACCTGCCGCTGGCGTTGGGTGATGACGCTGGCGTGGTGATCGAAGGTCGCGTCAGCGCCTATGACGCCGACTACCAGTTGCTCACCCTGCAACTGCCGGACACGGCCCTGAACATTCGCGTGACTCATACGCCGATGGCGCCGGGCCAAACGTTGCGCTGCAAGATTCAGGCACGGGATGTCAGCCTGAGCCTGCACAGCGCTGAACACAGCAGCATCCTCAACCGCTTGCCCGTCACCGTGGTCAGTGAGATGGGCGCCGACAACGCCGCCCATGTGCTGGTGCGCCTGGACGCTGCGGGCACGCCGCTGCTGGCGCGGATCACGCGATTCTCCCGCGATCAGTTGAACGTGCATCCGGGCCAGCAACTCTGGGCGCAAATCAAAGCCGTGGCCGTACTCGCCTAACTTTGCTGGCACGACTGCCGCGGCGTGGGGTCAATGGCTGTAACGGCCCCCTGATCCCACGCCAAGGACTATCGCCATGCCCGATGCGCTGCCTTCCGACCTGCACTACGTCGATGACACCCAGCCGGGCATCACCCGCAAAAAACTGCGCGGCAAATTCTGCTATTTCGATCCGGCAGGTCAACGCATTACCGAGCCGGACGAAATCCAGCGCATCAACGCCCTCGCCGTGCCGCCTGCCTACACCGACGTGTGGATCTGCACCGACCCGCGCGGACACTTACAGGCCACCGGCCGTGACGCTCGCGGTCGCAAGCAATACCGCTATCACCCACGCTGGCGCGAAGTGCGCGACAGCGACAAGTACTCGCGCCTGCGGGATTTCGGCCTGGCCCTGCCAAAACTGCGCAAGCAACTGGAAACGTTACTGTCCGCGCCGGGCTTCAGCCGCGACAAGGTCATGGCCACCGTCATCACCTTGCTCGATGCAACGTTGATTCGTGTCGGCAACACCCAATACGCCCGGGACAATCGCTCCTACGGCCTGACCACCTTGCGCAGCCGCCACGTGGAGATCAACGGCAGTGCGATCCTGTTCCAGTTTCGCGGCAAAAGCGGCATCGAACATCAAATCACCGTGAAGGACCGGCGACTGGCGAGGATCATCAAACAATGCCAGGAAATCCCCGGGCAAAACCTCTTTCAATACTTCGATGAAAACGGCGAGCGACACACCATCACCTCCGCCGACGTCAACGCCTACCTGCAAACCCTGACCGGTGCCGACTTCACCGCCAAGGACTACCGCACCTGGGCCGGCAGCGCCCTGGCGCTGGCGGTGTTGCGCAAGTTGCAATGGCAACCGGAGTCGGAAGCGAAACGGCACGTGGTGGACATGGTGAAAAACGTCGCCAAGCAGCTCGGCAATACCCCCGCGGTATGCCGCAAGTGCTACATCCATCCGGGCGTGCTGGAAGGGTTTCTGCTGGGCGCATTGGCCGAGCTACCCCGGCCGAGAACGCGTAAAGGCCTGCGCGCCGAAGAAGTCGGCCTGGCCATGTTGCTGGAGAAACTGGCGTCTGAACCGACGAATTGACCTGCCTATTTTTTGCACGATTACAAATGACTTCTATAGTTGATCTGTACACGAATCAGCTGCGGTGAAGCCATGGAAGACATATTCGTCGTGAAGCGCTGCAACAAGATCATCATTCATGGTCGCCGGGCCGGAGAATCAGCTCATCAACCGCCTGACGCCGCCGTCTGGTATCGCATCGCCGATACTCGAACCAACGGTTTCATCGGTGACGGCTACGATCTTGAAGATGACGCACGGCATGTTTGCCGGCAGTTGAATGCCAGGTCACAAGTCACGGCCCGCCAAGGCTGATGAGCCTGCACGTGCCTTTAACGGGTCTATACTGATGAAAGCTGAAGGATCAGTGTCCCATCGGTAGACAGCTCGCTCCCAGCGGGCTTTTTACTGCCCTGCCAGGTGTCTTCAACGGAGGTGTTTCCCATGTCCGAAAAAGAGTCCATCACCACCCTGCTCACTCTGCTTGATTCCCGCCAGGTTCGCTTGGCTGCGGCGTGCAAGGAAATCGCCGATTGGGTCGATCATCAAGGCGGACATCCGACTGCCCTTAGAATTCGCGATCGTCTGAACGACATCGAAAAGGACACGCCGCTGATCCGCAATACCTTGTCGGCGCTCAAACCTGTCGAGCCACCGCTGCCACGGTTCAGATGATTTGATCCGGGCACGCAATGCGTTCTACCGCCTGACGCGAGACAGATGATCGGCGACAGTTTCGTCACCGAGTGTGACCTTGTCTGTCAGTTCTGTGCTTGCTCCCTCCAACCCAGCCAGGCGCTGGGATTTTTTTGTGCTACTGCAAGCAGCGAACGTCACCGCGCACGAGGGGTCCAACGATCACACGTCACGAGGAGACGTTCTGATGGTTACTCATTTCAAAGTCAGCGGGCATCTGGCCTGCGGTCACAAAGGCGACAACCTTACCTCCACCCGCGAACTCAACCGTGTCAAATGCAGAAGCTGTCGAAATACCGACGCGTATAAAGAAGCGCGCAAAGACCAGCGTAACGCAGCACGGCGCGCATCTCGCAAAGCCAAAGTTACCCCGACCGCGACTGACTGGCGCCAGGATTGGACCGAACGCCTGACCGCTCTGCCCGGGCTGCAAAGACTGCCTCGCGGCTTCACCGACCAGCCTTTCGTTTAATCGACAGCTTCGGCGGCCGGGCCGACCGGATTCGGCGCGGCCGTTTGATACTGGTTAATCCGAAAATCGATTGAACGAGACAGGCGTTTGTATTTCCAACCTTGTAGGCCCGAACATCAATTCACTGGGCGCTATAGGAGAGGAAATCGGCATGAACAGTAGACTTCTGCTTCTGATCGCCAGCCTGAGCCCCGCCCTGGCCATCGCTGAAGGCTGCGATGTGATCACGCGTTCACAGAGCCCTTCGGTCCCGGTGATCGAATCCCACAGCTGCTACGAATACGAAAATATGCCGGTGGGCGCGATCGATTGGTCATGCAGCAACGAGAGCAAGGAAATGCTCAGCAGCACCAAGAAAAAGATCGCCCAATGCAGCGACCACTATCAGGCCACCTGCCTGGGCACCGTGACGCCGGAGTCACTGGCCAATCCTCAGTCCACAAGCAAAGACAAGAACAGTAACGCACTCAACATTCCGGCCAACGCGCAGATTTCGACGTATTACTACAACGCGGAAAACCTGACCCAAGCCAAAATCGATTGCGAAACCGGTGGTGGTAGCTGGAAAGCCAAGTAGCGCAGCGGATTACTCAATTGCTGGCTGCATGATTTCGCGCAACGACATGCGCTTGAACGCCTCGACCAGTCCGCGCCCTTCTTGCGGCGAGCAATCGATGGCCAGGCGCATGGTCGATTCGCCCAGATGCCAGATCAGAAACGCCGACTCCCGGACCTGCCGCGCATCACTGTCCGGATACACCCGCAGTATTGCCTCAGCCAACAACTCGCCGGCAACGCGACTTTCCTCCAACTCCAATGCCAACAGATGCTTGTCAGCCTGCATGCCTGACCAGATGTCGCGCATTGCCGGCGTCGCCAATACGATCTCGTAATACAGATCGAGCAACCCCGAATATGCCGCTTGCAGGCCTGGCCCATCCTCGACTGCCTTTAGCGCCTCATCGATACAACGACGACTTTCGGCGTTGTATCGTTCGGCGAGCGTGCGAATGATTGAGCTTTTATCGGGGAAATACTGATAAAGCGAGCCGATGGAAATCTCGGAACGCTCAGCAATCTCACTCATTTTCAGCTGATCGCTGCCCTTGGTCGCAATCAATTGTGTTGCCACGGCAAGAATGCGCTCCTGACGTTCGCGGCTGCGTTGCTGCGTGGGATTGCGTCGAACCGGCTCTGAAGCAGGTTGCTCGAGCACTTCGCTAGTCTTCTTGCGCACGGCCGCACCTCCCCATCGATAAACATGACATTGACTCACCTTAGCACTGCCCTGCGATGCACCCAAAGAGCTGCGACCATACGTCGGTTTCAGATCTAGCTTTGTTGACGATGGAACATGAGGGTTTATCATCTTTTAAACGTGAGTATCACTCACATTACCGAGGGAGATGAACGCGATGAACACCCGCCAACAGACCATCCTGATTCTCGGCGCCACGGGTAAGACCGGACGGCGAATTGCAAAACAGCTCGAAGCCGGCGGCCAGTCCGTGCGCCTGGGTTCTCGCCGTGAAACTCCGCCCTTTGACTGGGAGGATCGATCCACTTGGGCCGCCACCCTTGAGGGTATTCACGCCGCCTATATCTCCTTTCAACCAGACCTCGCGGTGCCTGGCGCACTGGAGACCGTCCAGGCGTTCACCGACCTGGCCGTCAAAAGCGGGGTCAGCAAACTGGTGCTGCTGTCAGGGCGCGGTGAAGTTGAAGCAGAACAAGCCGAACGCGTGGTGCAAAACAGTGGCGCCGACTGGACCATCCTGCGTGCCAGCTGGTTCTGCCAGAATTTCAGCGAAGCGCACTTTCTCGAACCGCTTGAGCAAGGCGAATTGGCGCTGCCCGTCGGCAATATCGCCGAGCCTTTTATCGACGTGGAGGACATCGCCGAAGTCGCCGTCGCCGCACTGACCCAACCCGGCCATGCAGGACAACTCTACGAACTGACCGGCCCTCGCGCGCTGACCTTTGCCGAGGCGGTTGCCGAGATCGCCCGGGTGACACATCGCGATATAAGTTTTGTCGCGGTGCCGCCGGACGCCTATCGCCATGCGCTGGAGCAGGCGCAACTGCCGGTCGAGCTGATCGATCTGGTCTTATACCTGTTCACCACCGTCCTCGATGGCCGCAACACGCCGGTTACTGATGGCGTACAGCGTGCACTGGGGCGACCGGCGCGAGACTTTTCCGACTACGTCCGGCGCACCGCGGCAACCGGTATCTGGACCCATGAGGGCTAAGCGCCGACGCGCTGCATTGGCGGCAATCAGCTTCCTCGACTAGGGTGTCTTTCGTATCGAACTGCGGTGCCTTAATTGGCAGGAGCCTGATCAAGGAGGAAACGATGTCATCCATTCGTAGTGCCGAACACACCTATCGCCAGTGGTCCAGCCCGATCCTGCTCGAACTCAAGGAGCGAGAGCATCAGCTAGACCCGTCAGATCGTCAGGCGCTGCAAAACATTCTGCTGGAAAGAAGGCTGATCAACAGCGGCAACCCTGACGGCAGTGATCGACGCAAGGCTGAACCGCGCACTGGCGGTTGAGTCGACCACAGTAAATTGCTGACACTCACAAGCCCGGCCCCATGCCGGGCTTATTGATTTTTGCCATTCGTCAGGCGCTCCGCACCTTCCCCTATATCGGTCTTCCAACGCTATACACCCCCTTTGTGCGGAAGACTAAAAATGATGAACAGAAAACTGGCTGTTCTCACGCTCGCCGGCCTGTTGTCGAGCGGATCGCTCTACGCATTGGCCGCGGAGACGACCAAGCAAGGATCCGCCCTTCCGCCGACCGCCCTACCCGGAATCAATCAGGCTCAAGGCTCTGAGTCCAATGAGGACAAGGCCGACAAGAAAGGCGAGGAAGCGTCGGGCTCAAACTCCGGGGCTGACTCTAAAACTCTAGAGAAAGAAGCAGCTTCTTCGGGCAAGCCGAAGGACGTTGAGAAAAAACAGGGTGGTGTCGATTCCGGCGGCTAAGAACCAGGCTGCTACACCCAGCCCGCGTTTCGTGTCGCGGGCTTTTCTTTGCAGCCGACTCAATCGGCAATCATCCCCGCGCATACTGGGCTAGTCTTTCAACTCTAAAATGGAATCTGAACGACCACTCCACTTTCCCTGGTCTTTTGTGGGTACGTAAAAAGTGAAAGGCAGATTGATTGGCGCAACTGTGATCGTGGCCGTAGTGGGCGTCCTGGCGTACGGGTTGAGCACCTTTGAGACCAGCAAAAACCAGCGTCAGGATGAACTGTGCAAGGTCGCACAGGAACATCTGAAGACGATTGAAATCCAGGCTCGGGCCATGGCGGTCGGGCTGTCTGTCGAAGGCTACGCCGAGGCGGAAAAGGCCGAAGTGGGCAAACTCATCCACGCCCTGGATAACGCCAAGAACAAAGAAGAAGCGGAAGCCGTCATAACGGAGCATTCGGCCACCGTCGAAGCGCAGGTGGCCGCAACAGACGCAGAAGTGAAATCGCGCGGCGATCAACCATTCCTCGGACAACAACTCAAAGAGCAGCGGATAACCACCGACGTCAAACAGGAGATCCAGCGAGCCGAAAAGGCAGTCAGCACCGCGTGTGAATGACGTTCTGACAATTTCGATTGCGGAGCAGAGGTAGGTTTTTTGCGGAGCAAAAAATAAGGGCTTGCATGAGGTGTCTCACGCAAGCCCTTGATATTCATGGTGCCCGAAGCCGGAATCGAACCGGCACGCCCTTACGAGCGGGGGATTTTAAGTCCCATGCGTCTACCAGTTTCGCCATTCGGGCGGTAGCGCGGTGAATCAGAGGGGGGAAATATATACACCCAGCTCCAGTGAAGCAAGGTTGCATGTGCGATTTTCGAGACTAAATCTTACTATCGCCAAAATAAAAAAAGCTTCGTAAATCATGGATCTACGAATGACTGCCGTTTATGGGTGGTTTTCATGAAGGTGTCGCCAATAGCGGGCAAGTGCTGCCCCCAAGCACTTTCCTGAGGGCAATAAAAAACCCCGTAGACGTTAATCTACGGGGTTGTTTATTAGTGGAGGCCGAGGTCGGAATCGAACCGGCGTAGGCGGATTTGCAATCCGCTGCATAACCATTTTGCTACTCGGCCTCAAAACATTTGGTGTCAGTAGCGCGACATCAAATGCGTACAAATTGGAGCGGGAAACGAGACTCGAACTCGCGACCCCGACCTTGGCAAGGTCGTGCTCTACCAACTGAGCTATTCCCGCGTCTTGGTGTGGCGCATTCTATAGAATCCAGAAGCCCCGTCAACCCCTTGATTCAAAAAAGTTTTATTTCTTTTCAACGTCGGTCTTCAGATGCGGCCAGGCAGCTCGCAAGTATTGGACCATCGACCACAATGTCAGGCCGGCAGACACCATCAGCAAGGCATAACCGAGCAAGACCCAGAAGCTGAAGTCGGACGGATTCGCCAGCAGGATCACCAGCGCCAACATCTGTGCGGCGGTTTTCCATTTGCCCAGGTTCGATACGGCGACGTGAGCACGAGCACCGAGTTCGGCCATCCACTCACGAAGTGCCGAGACGACGATCTCGCGACCGATGATCACGGCGGCCGGCAGCGTGAGCCACAGGTTGCCGTGTTCTTGCACGAGCAGCACCAATGCAACGGCAACCATCAGCTTGTCGGCAACGGGGTCGAGGAAAGCCCCGAACGGCGTGCTTTGCTCCAGACGGCGGGCCAGGTACCCGTCCAGCCAGTCTGTGGCGGCAGCAAATGCGAAGACCGAGGCGGAGGCTACGAAACTCCATTGGTAAGGCAGGTAGAACAGCAAAATGAAAATCGGTATGAGCAGGACGCGTAGAACGGTAATCAGATTAGGGATATTCATCGGCACAACTGGCTACGAGGTGAGGGGGCATTCTACTCGCTGTGCAGATTTGCATAAATCAACTCTGCGAGCTTTTTACTGATCCCGGGGGCTTTGGCAATCTCGTCGATGCTGGCACGAGACAGCTCCTGCAATCCACCAAAATGTTTCAACAAATCGCGCCGACGGGTCGGTCCGACACCGGCGACGCCTTCGAGTGTAGACGTCCGGCGGGTTTTGCCACGACGGGCGCGGTGCCCGGTAATGGCAAAGCGGTGAGCCTCGTCACGAATCTGCTGGATCAAATGCAGCGCGGGGGAATCACCGCGCAACGTGAATTCATGGGCGGCATCATTAAGGTACAAGGTTTCAAAACCGGCCTTGCGCGTCGCGCCCTTGGCCACACCGAGGAGAATCAGGTCGGGCACCGCCAGCTCATTGAGCACGTCACGTGCCATGGACAGCTGCCCCTTGCCGCCATCCACCAGCAGGATGTCCGGCAGCTTGCCCTCCCCGTCCTTCAGTTTGCTGAAGCGTCGGGTCAGTGCCTGGTGCATTGCGGCGTAGTCATCCCCGGCCGTAACGCCTTCGATGTTATAGCGACGGTAGTCAGACTTGATCGGGCCTTCAGGACCGAACACCACACAGGACGCCACGGTCGCTTCGCCACTGGAGTGACTGATGTCGTAGCACTCGAGACGCTGCGGCGGCTCGTCCAGCTTCAGCACTTCTGCCAGTGCGTCGAAGCGTGCCGTGATGTGCTGACGATTCGCCAGGCGCGCGCTCAAGGCTTGTTCGGCGTTGGTCACCGCCAGTTGCTGCCAGCGTGCTCGCGTACCGCGCACCCGATGACTGATGGTCAGTTCGCGACCGCGCAGCTCGTCGATGGCCGCGATCAGGGTCGGAAAATCCTCATGAACCACGTTGACGATCAACTCGCTCGGCAAGTCGCGCTCAGGACTGCTGACGAAGTACTGGCCCAGAAACGCCGCCATGACTTCGGAAACGTCTTCTTCAATACCGACTTGCGGGAAGAAATTCTTGCTGCCCAACACTCGCCCGCCGCGCACGCTGATCAGGTGCACACAGGCACCGCCAGGATTGACGAACGCAGCGATCACATCGACATCACCCGTCCCGCCTTCCATGCTCTGCTGGTCCTGAACCCGGCGCAGCAGCGAGATCTGGTCGCGTAACTCAGCGGCACGCTCGAACTCCAGGTTGATCGCCGCCTCTTCCATGCCGGCCGACAACTCGTCTGCCAGCGCATTGCTGCGACCTTCAAGGAACATCACCGAGTGCCGTACATCTTCGGCATACACCTCGGGCTCCACCAGCCCGACGCAAGGCGCCTTGCAGCGCTTGATCTGGTATTGCAGGCATGGACGCGTACGGTTCTTGTAATAGCTGTCTTCACACTGGCGAACGAAAAATGCCTTTTGCAGCAAGCTCAGGCTTTCGCGAATCGCACCGGCGCTGGGATAAGGGCCGAAGTATTTGCCCTTGGCCTTTTTCGCACCGCGATGGATGCTCAGACGCGGGAACGCACCGTCGGACAGAAAAACATACGGATAGGATTTGTCGTCGCGCAACAGGATGTTGTACGGCGGACGCCACTCCTTGATCAGCGTCTGCTCAAGCAACAAGGCTTCGGTTTCGTTGGCCGTGATGGTCGTCTCGACCTGCGCGATTCGTGCAACGAGCGCGGCAGTTTTCGGTGCGAGGCCGGTTTTCCGAAAGTAGCTGGACAGGCGATTCTTGAGGTTCTTGGCCTTCCCGACATAGAGCAGGCGCGCCTCGCTGTCGAACATGCGGTACACACCGGGACGCCCACTGACGGTCGACAGGAAAGCGCTTGGATCAAAGGTCTCAGTCATTTTCAGAGGCTGGCATCAACCATGCCGTGACGAACCGCCAACAGCGTCAACTCGACATCACTGCTGATCGAAAGCTTTTCGAATATGCGGTAACGGTAGGTGTTCACGGTTTTCGGCGAGAGGCACAACTTGTCGGAAATGATCTGGACCTTCTGGCAACCGACGATCATCAATGCGATCTGGATTTCCCGTTCGGACAAAGCGTCGAACGGCGAATCGTTGGTCGGCTGGAAAGATTTGATCGCCAGTTGCTGGGCGATTTGCGGACTGATGTAGCGCTGCCCGGCGAAGACGAGACGGATGGCCTGGACCATTTCCGGCAAACCGGCACCCTTGGTCAGGTAGCCTGCGGCACCCGCTTGCAACAGCCGTGTAGGAAACGGATCTTCCTCGCACACGGTCACCGCGACGACTTTGATGTCCGGATGACTGCGCAACAATTTGCGAGTGGCTTCAAGACCCCCAATCCCGGGCATCTTGACGTCCATCAAGACCACGTCGGGCTTGAGTTCACGCGCCTTGAGCAGGGATTCTTCCCCCGATTCAGCCTGGCCGACCACTTGCAGGCCATCGATGTCAGCCAGCATTCGTGTAATGCCTGTACGAACGAGATCATGGTCATCGACTACTAGCACCCTAATCAAGCAGACACCTCGCGATATGGTCTTATTGGGTTGCCGACACCTTAGCAAAAAAGCAACTGGCAGACCTAGCGGAAAGCGTCAGATAAAAAGTATCAACTTATCTTGAAAGCCCTGTGCCAAGCGTGTTTCAGCGATGCGTGTCTTCAACATCGCGTTGCATTCTCAGGAAACACTCGTCCGCACCGACCACCTGTAGTCCTTTTCTTTCATACAACGCCCGCGCCGGGTTGTTTTCAAACACCGTCAAGCGCAATGCCGGACGATGTTCGCTGCATGCCAAGGTAAATACCTGATCGATTGCCCAGGAACCTGCGCCCTGCCCTCGTGACGCTTCGACGACTTGTAGTTCACGAATATAGAGGGCCCTGGCGTCTCGACTCAGGCTGACGTACCCCACCCGACTTTCGCCGCGCATGATCAATCGGTTGTCGCGCCCTGCCCAGGCGACATCAAAGGCTTCGTCCTGCCACAACAGATCGTGCTGAATGTAATAGCGCAGCATGTTCCGGCAGGTCAACTCGCGGGCGAAATTGAGGTCGTGATCCGTCGCCGGACGCCATTCAAATTCCATCTGGACTCCAGGGCCATTGATGATGTCGTGTTATTGCGGGATCACGAAGTGTGTCACAACCTCCAGGCCACTCAAGTGATAGAAAGCGCCTTCTGTGTCCGATAGCATTTTCTGATTGAATCCACGCACCGGCCTCTAGTAAGCTCGGTGCATCCATCGGAGACAGACCATGTTCAACGCCCTCACACAGCTTTCTTCCGCCAGCGCCCTGCGCTCGGTTGCGGCTGCCCGGCTGAACGACGTTTGCGCTCCGGCAAGCTTCTATTTTGGGTATTGGTTTAGCCACTGGCGCGCCTGATACCCACACGGCGCCCACTTCAAACGGGTCGCCACCAGAGAATTCTCAACCCCCGGTCGGCCTCCCGACCGGGGGTTTTGTTTTTTCAGCCCCAAATATTTTTTAGCGACACACCAGACATTCAGAGGATCAAGAAAATGAACTACGCCACTTATTACCGTTACGACAGTTTTACCGCCTGGCGATTTACCACCCTCCGCTCGGGACAGCCTGCCGCCTCCGATCGGTCACCCACAGGTGGCAAGCACACACACGCAGCCAATCCGGCCAATTGTCGAACACCCCACTAGGGCCGAGCGCGCGGGAACGAACCCGCCGCCAGCCCAGGAAGCCTGAACATGAACTCGTCCGTCTCTGCTCTGCCACTGTCCACCCTGAGCCCTGCCAATGAAGCGCTGACCCTGCGTCTGCCAAGCTCGTTGCAACTCAAACAGCAACTGCCGCTCACCAGCGTTCTGACCCAGCAAGTCGCAGCCCACCGCCAAGCGGTCCGCGCGATCCTCAACGGTGAAGACTCCCGTATGCTGGTCATCGTCGGTCCCTGCTCGATTCATGACCCGAAATCCGCGCTCGAATACGCAAGCAATCTGGCCCGCCTGGCCGCTGACGTCAGTGACGAAATGCTGCTGGTGATGCGTGCCTATGTCGAAAAACCCCGCACCACCGTCGGCTGGAAAGGCCTGGCCTACGATCCGCATCTCGATGGCAGCGATGACATGGCCGCTGGCCTGACGCTGTCGCGTGAACTGATGCGCGAAATGTTGCTGATGGGCTTGCCGGTAGCAACCGAACTGCTGCAACCCATGGCCGCTGGCTACTTCGACGATCTGCTCAGTTGGGTGGCCATTGGTGCCCGCACTACCGAGTCGCAAATCCACCGAGAGATGGCCAGCGGTCTCAGCATGCCGGTCGGCTTCAAGAACGGCACCGATGGCGGTGTCGCCGTCGCCAGCGATGCCATGCGTTCGGCGGCTCATCCGCATCGCCACTTCGGCGTCGACAGCCAGGGACACCCGGCGATCATCCAGACTCCGGGCAATGCAGACACCCACCTGGTGCTGCGCGGTGGTCATAACGGACCGAACTACGACCGCGCCAGCGTTGCCAAGGTGCACAGCGACTTGACCAAGCTGAAGATCCCGGCCCGGATCATGGTCGACTGCAGCCACGCCAACAGCAGTAAAGATCCGCTGCGTCAGCCAGCGGTGTTCAATAATGTGCTTGAGCAACGCCTGCAAGGTGATCGCTCGCTGATCGGCATGATGATCGAGAGTCATTTGTTCGAAGGTTGTCAACCGCTGACCCCCTCCCTGAAATACGGCGTCTCGGTCACCGATGGTTGCCTGGGCTGGAGCGGCACCGAGCAACTGTTGCAACAGGCGGCGAAGCTCCTGCGTGCTCATCGCGGCATTCAACAACCGGCATGATCTCGTCAGCCAACCAGTCTTCAGAAAAGACTGGTTGGCGACTGCGGCCCTAAGACTGCACCTTCACCAACGTCACATCTGACAACTGGCTGACATCATCGAGACGCTCGACCGAATAGGAGACACGGATGGTCGAATCCCGATGTTCCCGCCAAAACCGGTAGGGAACGATAAACACTAATGGCTGACCGGCCGTTTCCCTCGATATCTCGCGATCATCCCGGTGATTGAAATAGTCGCCATCACATCTCAGGTAGACCAGTTCGCCCTCTTCTGCCCGCGCGTCATCGATCACGACGGTGATGCCATCCATCGCGTCTTTCAGGTCCAGCGCGCCCTCGTCGGCCTCAAGTACTTCAGGTGCGGAAAGTGGCTGACGCGTCAGAGGACCGATCAACAGTTGAGTCGTTTCCGAGTAACGAGCGACCTGCCCCTCTTGCAGGACGCAGTAACCGAGGGTGACGCTGGAGCCGAGGTTCGGGGCGATGTACTCCGGATTGATCCAGAACGACAGTTCACCGCCCACCGCAAACGACTCGACTCTCAGCATGTCATTGAAGCTCGCCTGGGCCGAAACACCTGCCCAGCTCAGCAAAACCTGATCTCCTACGGCCATCCGCGCATAAGGCTTGATGGTCACCAGCGTCCCCTCCACGACTCGGTCGGGGTCAAGGGTGCTGCTACCCACTGAATCATTCGCGATTATTGGCAGCAGGTCTTGCCGGGCATCGCCGACACTCAATTGCAAACGCCGGGATTGCACAGGTTGAGGCCGACGTGCGCTTTCAAGTGTGTAGTAAACCTCGACCGAACCGCCATCGAGTGCCGCGATATGCGTCGCAGGTACGACGAAGACAATGTCCATGCCTGCCTGTCCATCGCTGACAAAACGCATCACTTCATGTTTGTAGACCAGACCTTCGAAATCCAGTCCTGTCCAGAACAACACCAGCTTGTCTCCACAGGCCATGTCGAGATAAGGCCCGACCTTGATGACGGCTTTTCTTTCGGAGGGATCGAACATGGCATTTTCAGCTTGTTCCATCGCCGGTATTGGCAAGTTCAAATCGGTTTCATACGTGTTCATCTACAGGCTCCAGTCCTTGGAATAGATGCCCTGTGCGAGTGGGCATCAAAGCGAAGCCTATTGAACCTCATCAGCGCGAATAACGATGTCGGGAGAACGCTTCGGATCGCACGGATAAATGACGTCCACGAGGTAGGTCAATATTCGAAAGCGCCCCCGACTCGCTGAAAAGATGGCGATACATTCCGACTAGGCCCTCATGCATATCTGACTTTTCGACACTTTTCTATTCCGTTTTCCTCAAGTTACAGCGGCTTTTTCATACATCGCGCGCATGTCCGAGTGCTTTAGAGTGAGGTCCAAGGCAACTCCCTGACCGCTGAAAAAGGAAAAAAACATGCAAAGGAATGCAAGCACGCTTCATCCAGTGCTACTGGTTCACGGACTTTTCGGCTTCGACCGGATCGGCTCCTTCGAGCTGTTCCATGACGTGAAACAAGCGCTTAGAAGCGCTGGGGCAAGAGTGTTCGTGCCGCATCTGTCGGCGACCCACAGCAACGAAGCCCGGGGCGAGCAGTTGCTTTGGCAGATCGAGCGGGTTCTGGAAGGCACCGGCGCAAAAAAAGTCAACCTCATAGGCCACAGCCAGGGCGCACTCGCTGCTCGCTATGCAGCCGCGGTTGCGCCAACGTCAGTAGCTTCGGTGACGTCCGTCAGTGGCCCAAATCACGGCTCGGAGCTCGCTGACTTCCTGCGCAAGGCCCTCACGCCCGGAGGCCTGCCGGAACAGATTGCCGATACGGTTGCCACCCTGTTTGCAGACTTTTTGTCGCTACTCAGTGGCAATCCCGGCCTGCCGCAAGACGCTGTTGCGGCATTGAACGCACTGACCACCGAGGGTGTAGGCACATTCAACGACAAGTACCCGCAAGGACTGCCGAAAACCTGGGGAGGCAATGGTTGCGAACGGGTCAACGGCGTCCGCTATTACTCCTGGAGCGGCGTCCTGTCGGCGAACCCCCTGGATGAAGGCATCTATGCCCTTGACCCGCTGCACGGATTTTTACGGGCCTTTTCCCGTTACTTCATCACCGAAGCCGATCAGAACGATGGCATGGTCGGTCGCTGCAGCTCTCACCTGGGGACCGTCATCCGTTCCGACTACCCTTTCGATCATCTGGGCACGCTCCGTCAGACAGGCGTTCCAACCGCAAAAGGCATCGACCCGATTGAGCTCTACGTTGAGCACGCCGAGCGCCTGAAAAAAGCCGGTCTCTAACGAATGCCGGCAGTCCAAGGCGCATTGCACGGAATTTTGAGGAGAAATAGCTCCCTGAATCCGGTAGGCTCGACATTTTACCGAACATTGAAAGGAGTAATTTCCCATGGCTAAAGCCACTGCCCGCCACATCCTCGTAGCCAGCGAAGCCAAGTGCAACGAACTCAAGGCGCAAATCGAGGCTGGCGCAGACTTCGCCGAAGTCGCCAAGGCCAACTCCACTTGCCCTTCCAGCCGTCAGGGCGGTGACCTGGGTTCGTTCGGTCCGGGCCAGATGGTCAAGGAATTCGACACCGTAGTCTTCAGCGCACCGATCAACGTCGTGCAAGGGCCGGTCAAGACCCAGTTTGGCTATCACCTGCTGGAAGTGACCAGCCGTCAGGACTGATCGCCACCTGACTTTGCTCCACAACGGCCCGCCTTTTGGTGGGCCGTTGTGTTTCATATACGTAATTCGGCTGGCGAGGGACGCGCCGCTAGCGTACAAATTGTCGATAACGACACCCGGCTCTAAGGCTGACAATGCGACTGGCTTTCCCTACTGTGTTCTTCACTGCCGTGGCCCTGCTGTTGGGCGCCACCGGTGTGAATGCTGCACCGCAACACGCGCTGACCGTATACGGTGAACCGGCCAAATATCCTGCCGGCTTCAGTCATTTCGCCTACACCAACGCGCAGGCCCCCAAGGGCGGCACGATGCGTCGCTCGGCGATCGAGATCGGCCACTTCGACCATGTGTTGCCATACATCGACAAAGGCATCGGCGTCACGCAGATTGATGGCCTGCTCTACTCGCCTCTGGCCCAGCGTTCACTCGACGAGCCTTACACCGTTTATGGCCTGGTGGCTCAGCAGATGGAACGCTCCGATGACGGACTGTCCCTGCGCTTCTATATCAATCCCAAGGCACGTTTTGCCGATGGCAAACCCATCACCGCCGAAGATGTGCGCTACACCTTCGATTTGTTGATGACCCAGGGCAGCCTGCGTTATCGCACGCAATTTGCCGACGTCAAAGGCGTCGAAGTCGAGTCACCGCTGACCGTGCGCTTCGACTTCAAGAACAACGAAAACCGTACCCTGCCGCTGGACATCGCCACCCTGCCGGTGTTTCCCGAGCATTGGTGGAAGAGTCGCGACTTCGCCGGTGGCGGCGGTTACGAGCCGCCGCTGGGCAGTGGCCCTTATAAAGTAGGCAAGGTCGATTCCGGGCGCAGCATCACCTTCGAGCGCAACGCCGACTGGTGGGGCAAGGACTTGCCGGTCAGTCGCGGCTTGTACAATTTCGATCATTTCAGCATCGAGTATTTCGGCGATACCGACGTGGCCCGCCAGGTCCTGCGCGGTGGCGCCTACGATTACAATCGCGAGTTTTCCGCGACCGGTTATTCCATCGGTTACGAAAGCCCGGCCCTGAGCGACGGGCGCCTGCAAAAATCCCACCTGGCCACAGAAGCCCCGCAACCGAGCCAGGGCTTTGTGTTCAACCTGCAGAATCCAATGTTCCAGGACCGCCGGGTACGCCAGGCACTGGTCATGCTTTGGGATTTCGAATGGAGCAACCGGCAGATGATGCGCAACATGTACATCCGCCAGCAGAGTTTCTTTTCCAACACCGACCTCGCCGCCCGGAAACTGCCGGATGCCGCCGAGCTGGCGATTCTCGAACCGTTGCGCGGGCAAATCCCAGACGAAGTCTTCACCAAGGTATTCGAAGCACCGAAAACCGATGGCAGCGGCTTGATTCGCGACAAGCAGCTCCAGGCCCTGGACCTGCTCGAACAGGCCGGCTGGAAACCCAAAGGTGATCAACTAGTCAACAACGACGGTGTGCCGCTGAGCTTCACTTTCCTGGTCAGCCAGAACGGCATGGACCGCTTGCTGCTACCGTACAAGCGCACCCTGAAACAGATCGGCATCGACCTGAATATCCGTCGCATCGATTCGTCCCAGTACGTCAACCGTCTGATGAGCCGCGACTACGACATGATCGTCACCGGTTACCCGGTGACCACCTCTCCGGGCGGCGAGCTGTTCAATTACTTCGGCTCGGCCGCGGCCAACGATCCCGGTTCCAACAATTACATGGTGCTGAAAAACCCGGCAGTGGACACTTTGATCAACGGTCTGGTGCGCGCCAACACCCAGCAGGACATGCTGCGCTACGCCCATGCGCTGGACCGGGTGCTGCAATGGAACTACTACTGGATCCCCAACTATTACCCGCCGGGAACATCCACCGTGTGGTGGAACCGCTTCGGCATTCCCGACGTGCAAGCCAGCAATGACGAAGCCATCGAGAGCTGGTGGGAAGTGAGCACCACGCCGCTGACCAACCAGGAAATGACCGCCGAGCGCATTCGCCGTGGCAGACCCGGAGGGCCGCACTGATGTGGGCTTACATACTGCGACGTTTGCTGCTGATCATTCCGACGCTGGTGATCATTCTGCTGGTCAATTTCGTCATCGTGCAGGCCGCGCCGGGTGGTCCGGTGGAACAGGCGATCGCACACCTGCAAGGCATTGGCGGTGCCAGCGTCGGCGGCAGTTCGAGCGAGGCGATGCCCACCTCCCGCGCCAGTCGCGGCCTTGATCCGCAATTGATCAAGGACATCGAAAAACAGTACGGTTTCGATAAACCGGCACACGAGCGCCTGTGGCTGATGCTGACCAGTTACGCTCAGCTGGATTTCGGCAAGAGCTTCTTCCGTGGCGCCACCGTCACCGACCTGATCCTGCAAAAAATGCCGGTGACCATTTCCCTCGGGCTCTGGGCGACGCTGATCACTTACCTGGTGTCGATTCCACTGGGCATCCGCAAGGCCGTACACCACGGCAGTCATTTCGATATCTGGACCAGCACCGCGATCATCATCGGCTACGCCATGCCGGCGTTCCTGTTTGCGATGTTCCTGATCGTCGTCTTCGCCGGTGGCACTTCGCTGAACTGGTTCCCGGTGCGCGGCCTGGTGTCGGACAATTTCGAGTCGCTGTCGACCCTGGGCAAAATCACCGATTACTTCTGGCACCTGGTGCTGCCGGTGACGGCGCTGGTGATCGGCGGTTTCGCGACCCTGACCATTCTCACAAAAAACTCGTTCCTCAATGAAATCACCCGGCAGTACGTGGTCACCGCTCGCGCCAAGGGTTTGAGCGAGCGCCGCGTGCTGTACGGCCACGTGTTCCGCAATGCCATGTTGCTGGTGGTGTCGGGGATTCCGCAGGCGTTCATCAGCGTGTTTTTTGCCGGGTCTTTGCTGATCGAAGTGATTTTCTCCCTCGATGGCCTGGGCCGCATGAGCTACGAAGCGGCGGTTTCACGGGATTATCCGGTGGTGTTCGGCTCGCTGTTCATCTTCACCCTGTTCGGCCTCCTGATAAAACTGGTCGGCGACCTGTGCTACACCCTGGTCGACCCGCGTATCGACTTCGCCGCGAGGAACGCCTGATGTTCAAGCTTTCTCCGTTGGGACGTCGTCGTTTCGAACGTTTCAAGAAAAACCGCCGTGGCTGGTGGTCGTTGTGGCTGTTTGTCGGCCTGTTCCTGTTGACCCTCGGCGGCGAGTTGATCGCCAACGACAAGCCGCTGATGGTCAGCTATCAAGGCTCGCTGTACTTCCCTGCGCTCAAACGCTACACCGAGCAGGAGTTTGGCGGACAACTGCCGTTCCAGGCCGATTACCGCAGCGACTACGTGCAGAATCTGATCAAGAAGGACGGCGGCTGGCTGCTGTTCCCGCCGATTCCGTTCAGCGATGACACGCCGAATTACGACCTCAATAAACCTGCCCCGAGCCCGCCGACGAATGTGAACTGGCTGGGCACCGACGATCAGGCGCGGGACGTATTGGCCCGAGTGATTTTCGGCGCGCGGGTATCGATTCTGTTTGCCTTGATGCTGACCTTCGTCAGTGCGCTGATCGGCATTGCCGCAGGTGCCCTGCAAGGCTACTACGGTGGCTGGGTAGACTTGCTCGGTCAGCGGCTGTTGGAGGTCTGGTCCGGGTTGCCGGTGCTGTACCTGCTGATCATTCTCTCGGGCTTCGTCGAGCCGAATTTCTGGTGGTTGCTGGGGATAATGGCGCTGTTTTCCTGGTTGGCGCTGGTGGACGTGGTGCGTGCCGAGTTCCTGCGCGGACGCAATCTGGAATACGTGAAAGCCGCCCGCGCATTGGGCCTGACCGATCGCAAAGTCATCGTGCGGCACATCCTGCCCAACGCGATGAACGCGACCTTGAGTTACCTGCCGTTCATTCTGACCGGGGCCATTTCGACGCTCACTGCGCTGGATTTCCTGGGCTTCGGCATGCCCGCCGGCAGTGCATCCCTGGGCGAGTTGATCGGTCAGGGCAAGCAGAACCTGCAAGCACCGTGGCTGGGCCTGACAGCGTTTTTCACCCTGGCGTTGATTCTTTCTTTACTGGTGTTCATCGGCGAAGCGTTGCGCGACGCCTTTGACCCCCGCTCTTGATCCAAGAGCCTGACGCGGACTGTTGATATGAGTGACAACCTGATCGAAATCCGTGACCTCAGCGTGGCCTTCAGTGGCCAGACCGTGGTGCGCAATCTGTGCCTGGATATCCGCCGCGGCGAATGCCTGGCACTGGTGGGCGAATCGGGTTCAGGCAAATCGGTGACCGCCCATTCGATCCTGCAATTGCTGCCTGAATGTGGCACTGAAACCACCGGCAGCATCCGCTATCGCGGCAAGGAACTGGTCGGCGCCGATGCCCGCCAGTTGCGTGAATTGCGCGGTAACCGCATCGCGATGATTTTCCAGGAGCCGATGACCTCCCTCAATCCGCTGCACAGCATCGAAAAGCAGATCGGCGAAACCTTGCTGGTGCACAGAGGCATGGCCGGCAAAGCGGCGCAGGCGCGGATTCTTGAGTTGCTGCACCTGGTGGGCATCCAGAAACCCAAAGAACGCCTCAAGGCCTACCCGCATCAATTGTCCGGTGGCCAGCGTCAGCGGGTGATGATCGCGATGGCCCTGGCCTGCGAGCCGGAACTGTTGATCGCCGACGAACCCACCACCGCACTCGACGTCACCGTGCAGCGCAAGATTCTGTTGCTGCTCAAGTCGCTGCAACGGCGGCTCGGCATGTCGCTGCTGCTGATCAGCCATGACCTCAATCTGGTGCGCAGCATCGCCCAACGCGTCTGCGTGATGAAGGCCGGCGAAATTGTCGAGCAGGCCACTTGCGAAACCCTGTTTACCGAACCGAAACACCCGTACAGCTGCGTGCTGCTTAACGCCGAACCGGAAGGCGAAGCGTTGCCCCGTGACGAGCGCGAAAACGTGCTGGAGGTGGAAAATCTGCGCGTGCAGTTTGCCGTTGGCGGTGGGCTGTTCCAGCGCAAGACCTATCTCAAAGCCGTGGACGGCATCAGCTTGAGCATCCAGCGAGGCAAGACACTGGGCATCGTCGGCGAGTCCGGCTCCGGCAAATCCACACTGGGCCAGGCGATCCTGCGCCTGCTCGACTCAGAGGGCGGCATTCGCTTTCAGGGCGAGGCGCTGGACGGTTTGACGCAGAAACAGTTGCGGCCGTGGCGCAAGAAAATGCAGGTGGTGTTCCAGGACCCCTTCGGCAGCCTCAGCCCACGGATGTCCGTGGAGCAGATCATCTGCGAAGGCCTGGAGGTGCACAGCGAGTTGAGCACCGAGGAATGCAACGCCGAAGTGATTCGTGCATTGAAAGAAGTCGGTCTGGACCCACAAAGCCGCCATCGCTATCCCCACGAATTTTCCGGTGGCCAACGCCAGCGCATCGCGATCGCCCGCGCTCTGGTGTTGAAACCGGCGCTGATCCTGCTGGACGAACCGACCTCGGCGTTGGACCGTACCGTGCAAAAACAGGTGGTCGCCCTGCTACGCCAGCTTCAGGAAAAACACGGTTTGACCTATCTGTTCATCAGCCATGACCTGGCGGTGGTGCGCGCCCTGGCCCACGACATGATCGTAGTCAAGGACGGCAAAGTGGTGGAAAGCGGCGCCAGCCACGACGTGTTCGATTCGCCGCAGCATCCGTATACCAAGGAGCTGTTGGCGGCGGCGCATGTGGGGCAGGTATAACCTTCCCGAAAAGATCGCAGCCTGCGGCAGCTCTTACACCGACCGCATTCCCCTGTAGGAGCTGCCGAAGGCTGCGATCTTTTGACCTTGATTCTAAAAATGGATGCACACCATGAACACCACCGAAAGCCTCAAGGACTACCAGCGCGTTCGCCTGCTGGCGATCCGTTCGTTGTTCGAGATCATCGAGCAGTCGAGCGAAGGCACGGTGATCGTCGACCGCGACGCCAACATCGTCTGGATGAACGAGCGTTATGCCCGGCGTTTCGGCCTGCAATCGGCCGAGGGCGCCATCGGCAAGGCCTGCGAAAGCGTAATTCCCGGTAGTTTGTTACGTGAAGTGGTGCGCACCGGAAGACCGATTCTGCTCGACATGCAAGACACCCCCAAAGAGCCACTGGTGGTCATGCGCCTGCCGATTCATGACGACGCCGGCGAAGTGATCGGCGCCATCGGTTTTGCCCTGTTCGACGAGTTGCGCAGCCTGTCGCCGATGCTCAAACGCTACATGAGCATGCAGGAAGAACTGGCGTCGACCCGCTCGCTGTTGCGGGCAAGGCAGACCAAATACAACTTCGCTCACTTCATCGGCACCAGCGCCGCCAGCCTGGAAGTCAAACGTCGCGCCCGGCGCAGTGCCAGCACTGAATCGCCAGTGTTGTTGCTTGGTGAAACCGGCACCGGCAAGGAATTGCTGGCGCAGGCGATCCACAACGCTTCGCCGCGTGCGCACAAGGCGTTTGTCAGCATCAACAGCGCGGCGATCCCGGAATCATTGCTTGAAGCCGAATTTTTCGGTACCGCGCCCGGCGCCTTTACCGGTGCCGACCGCAAGGGCCGCGCCGGCAAATTGCAGATCGCTCAGGGCGGTACGCTGTTCCTCGATGAAATCGGTGACATGCCGCTGCCGCTGCAAAGCAAACTGCTGCGGGTGTTGCAGGAAAAGGAATTCGAACCGGTCGGCTCCAACGACGTGATCCAGAGCGATGTGCGGGTCATTGCCGCAACCTCCACCGACCTGGAAGCGGCGATCAAACGCGGCGAGTTTCGCGCCGATTTGTATTACCGCCTCAACGTCCTGCCGATCCACGTGCCGCCGCTGCGCGACCGTCTCGACGACCTGCCCGCCCTCAGCGAAGCAATCCTTGAAGAGCTGCGCAGCCAGCACGAGCTCCACAGCGAAGCGCTGGCGCTTCTGGGTCAACACGCCTGGCCGGGCAATATCCGCGAACTGCGCAACGTGCTGGAACGGGCCGCACTGCTCAGTGATGACCTGCGCCTTTCAGCAACGGACATCCGCGCGGCGATCGGCACGTTTACCCCGGTTGAGCGCGTGGCGCCGTTGACCATCGAACCGCTGGAACACGAGACGTTCAGCGCGGCGCGGGAGCGTTTCGACCGGCAATTGATCGAAGCGACCCTGGCGCAATGCGGGGGCAAGGTGATCGACGCGGCGGCGCGGCTGGGGCTGGGGCGGTCGACGTTGTACAAGAAGATGGTGGCGTTGGGGATTGTCGAGTCTCTATAAAGAGATACATGTCTCTATTTGTAGATTTTTTCAAGATCAAAAGATCGCAGCCTGCGGCAGCTCCTACAAGGGTTTCAGCGTTTCTCTGTAGGAGCTGCCGCAGGCTGCGATCTTTTCAGGCACAAAAAATCTCCCAACAGAGACAAGCAATCCTTTTCAGAATATTAAATCCTTATACTTCAATGACTTAGGCTTATGGCACGAAACTCGCTATAGCCCCTCCACAACGTACTACCTAAAAAAATAACAATCCCAGGAGACACACCATGAGTGTGATCATTGCCTTGGCAGCCCTCGCGCTGCTGATGCTGGCTGCTTACCGTGGCTACAGCGTTATCCTTTTTGCCCCGATTGCCGCCCTCGGCGCCGTCCTGTTGACTGACCCTTCCGCCGTTGCACCCGCCTTCACCGGCGTGTTCATGGAGAAAATGGTCGGCTTCATCAAACTGTATTTCCCCGTGTTCCTGCTCGGCGCGGTGTTCGGCAAGCTGATCGAACTGTCCGGCTTCTCGCGCTCCATCGTCGCCGCCGCCATCCGCTTGCTCGGCACGCGTCAGGCGATGCTGGTGATTGTGCTGGTTTGCGCCTTGCTCACCTACGGCGGCGTGTCGCTGTTTGTGGTGGTGTTCGCGGTCTATCCGTTTGCCGCTGAGATGTTCCGCCAGAGCAATATTCCCAAGCGCCTGATCCCGGCGACCATCGCCCTCGGCGCGTTCTCGTTCACCATGGACGCCCTGCCCGGCACCCCGCAGATCCAGAACATCATCCCCAGCACCTTCTTCAACACCACCGCTTGGGCCGCGCCATGGCTGGGTGTGATCGGGACGATTTTCGTCTTCTGCGCCGGCATGCTGTTCCTCCAGCGCCAACGCAACAAGGCCCAGCGTTCCGGTGAAGGCTATGGCACAGACCTGCGCAACGAGCCGGAAACCGCTGCCGACATCAAACTTCCCAACCCGTGGATCGCCCTGTCGCCGCTGTTGGCGGTGGGCATCATGAACCTGCTGTTCACCCAGTGGATTCCGCAGTGGTACGGCAAGACCCACAGCCTGGCGCTGCCGGGCATGGCCGCACCGGTGACCACCGAAATCGCCAAGCTCACCGCGATCTGGGCCGTTCAGGCTGCGCTGCTGGTGGGCATCCTCATGGTGTTGGCGTTCGGCTACAAAGCGATCAGCAGCAAGCTCGCCGAAGGCAGCAAAAGCGCAGTCAGCGGTGCGTTGCTCGCGGCGATGAACACTGCCTCGGAATACGGTTTCGGTGCGGTGATCGCTTCCCTGCCGGGCTTCCTGGTGCTGGCCGACTGGCTCAAGGGCATTCCTAATCCGCTGGTCAACGAAGCAGTTACCGTGACCTTGCTGGCCGGTATCACCGGTTCTGCATCGGGCGGCATGAGCATCGCCCTGGCAGCCATGTCCGAACAATTCATCGCTGCCGCCCACGCCGCCAACATTCCGCTGGAAGTCATGCACCGCGTAGCGGCAATGGCCAGTGGCGGCATGGACACCCTGCCGCACAACGGCGCGGTGATCACCTTGCTCGCGGTCACCGGCCTGACCCACCGTGAGGCTTACAAAGACATTTTCTGTATTACGCTGATCAAGACCCTGGCGGTTTTCGTGGTGATCGGTACTTTCTACGCCACTGGCATTGTGTGAGGTATTCATGACGACTCTTTCGGGCAAGACCGCACTGGTTACCGGCTCCACCAGCGGCATCGGCCTGGGCATTGCCCTGAGCCTGGCCAAGGCCGGCGCCAACCTGATCCTCAACGGTTTTGGCGATGCATCCAAAGTGATCGCCGAGGTCGAGCAGTTCGGCGGCAAAGTCGGCCATCACCCGGCCGACGTCAGCGACCCGGCGCAGATCGCCGACATGATTGCCTACGCCGAGCGTGAGTTCGGCGGCGTCGATATTCTGGTCAACAACGCCGGCATCCAGCACGTGGCGCCGGTGGACGAGTTCCCGGTGGAGCGCTGGGATTCGATCATCGCGATCAACCTGTCGTCGGTGTTTCACAGCACTCGCCTGAGTTTGCCTGGCATGCGCGCCAAGGGCTGGGGCCGAGTGATCAACATTGCTTCGGTGCATGGCCTGGTGGGTTCGACGGGCAAGGCCGCTTATGTTGCGGCCAAGCACGGCGTGATCGGGCTGACCAAAGTGGTCGCCCTGGAAACCGCGACCAGCAACATCACCTGCAACGCGATTTGCCCGGGCTGGGTGCTGACACCGCTGGTGCAGAAACAGATCGATGATCGCGCCGCGACCGGGATCGACCCGCAGCAGGCGCAGCATGATCTGCTGGCCGAGAAACAGCCGTCGCTGGAGTTCGTCACTCCGCCGCAATTGGGCGAGTTGGTGCTGTTTTTGTGCAGCGAGGCCGGGGCTCAGGTGCGGGGTGCAGCTTGGAATATTGATGGTGGGTGGTTGGCGCAGTGATTGGCCGCTAAACCGCGTTATCGTTCATCGCGGGCAAGCCACGCTCCCACAGGTTTTGTGGTGTCTGTAGGAGCGAGTTTGCTAGCGATCGAGTGCGCAGCACTCGCCAACAAAAAGAGGCAAACCATGTCCGAGATCCTGTGGCAACCCAGCGCCGAACGCATCGGCAAGACCCGCATGGAGGCTTTTCGGCACTTCATCAGTCAGCGGCATCACCTGCACATCGACGACTACCCTGCCCTGCATCAGTGGTCCATCGATCAACGCCAGGATTTCTGGCAAGCCATCGTCGACTTCTTCGATATTCGCTTCCATGACCAACCCGACGCGGTGCTGCTCGAAGGCGCGCAAATGCCCAGCGCCGAGTGGTTTCCCGGTGCGACCCTGAACTTCGCCGAACATTTGCTGCGCCGTCGCGACGACGCCGTGGCGGTGGTGGCTGTGGCGGAAAACGGCCAGCGCGAACACCTGACCTGGGCCGAACTGGCGGAGCACGTCGCCGGTTTCCAAAGCGGCTTGATCGCCGCCGGCGTCGGCTTGGGTGATCGGGTGGCGGCGTGTATGCCCAACACCTGGCAGACGCTGGTGGCCATGCTCGCCACCACCAGCCTCGGCGCGATCTGGTCCTGCTCTTCGCCGGACTTCGGTACGCAGGGAGTGATCGACCGCTTCGGCCAGATCGAACCGAAAGTGCTGGTGACCTGCGCCGGCTATCGTTACGCCGGCAAAGAGATCGACCAGACCGTCAAGGTCAACGAAATCCTCGAACGCCTGCCGTCGTTGCAGCAACTGGTCATCGTCCCTTACGCACGGCCCGAAGCGCGCATCGAAGATTTCCACACAGCAGCCAACGTCACGCTGTGGGACGACTTCTACTTCCCCGGCGGCGAGCCGGATTTCGTCCCCGTGCCCTTCGCCCACCCGCTGTACATTCTCTATTCCAGCGGCACCACTGGCGTGCCGAAATGCATCATCCACAGCACCGGCGGCGTGTTGCTGCAACACGTCAAGGAACATGGCCTGCATTGCGACCTCGGTCCCGGCGAACGCCTGTTCTACTACACCACTTGCGGCTGGATGATGTGGAATTGGCTGGTCTCGGCCCTCGCCGTGGGCAGCGCCGTTGTGCTGTACGACGGCTCGCCGTTCCAGCCTGACTCCGAGCGCCTGATCGATCTGATCGACGACGAGCGCATCAGTGTCTTCGGTACCAGCCCAAAATTCCTTGCAACCCTGGAAAGCAGCGGCGTGAAGCCCATGCACAGCCATGATCTGGGTAGCCTGAAAACCCTGCTGTGCACCGGCTCGGCGCTATCGCCACAGAGTTACGATTACGTTTATCGAGATCTCAAGGCTGATGTGTGCCTGGCTTCGATGTCGGGTGGCACCGATATCGTTTCGTGCTTTGCCAATGGCAATCCGCTGCAACCGGTGCGTCGTGGCGAAATGCAGGGCAAAAGCCTGGGCATGGCCGTCGAGGTATGGAACGACGACGGTCATCCGGTGATTGGTGAAAAAGGCGAACTGGTCTGCACCCGGCACTTTCCGGCGATGCCCATCGGCCTGTGGCACGACCCCGACGGCGAAAAGCTCAAGGCGTCGTATTTCAGCCAGTTTCCCGGTGTCTGGGCGCAGGGCGATTACGCCGAGCAATTGCCTAACGGCGGGATGATGATCCACGGCCGTTCCGACGCGGTGCTCAACCCCGGCGGCGTGCGCATCGGCACCGCGGAAATCTACCGACAGGTGGAGAAAGTCCCGCAGGTGCTGGACAGCGTGGCCATCGGTCAGCAATGGCAGGACGACGTGCGGGTGGTGCTGTTCGTGCGTTTGCGCGATGGCGTCGAGCTGAATGAGACGCTGGAGCGAGAGATTCGCCAAGTCATTCGCGCCAACACCACACCGCGCCATGTGCCGGCGAAGATTGTCGCAGTGACGGATATCCTCCGGACCATCAGCGGCAAAATCGTCGAGTTGGCGGTGCGCAATGTGGTGCATGGACAGAAGGTGAAGAACACCGATGCGCTGGCTAATCCCGAGGCATTAGAGCAGTTTCGCGGACGCACGGAACTTAACGATTGAAGCCCGTAACCCGGCACTCAAAGTGGCCCATCTGCGAAATATTGTCCAAGGTGCGGCCACTTCCCGAAAGCCCAAGAGGAACATTCTAAAGCACACAAGATTATACAATTAAAGTTACAACACCATTATTCAAACAATTACGAAACCACTCGTAATATCCGGTCGAATATTACACTCAGCGAAATGCTTTACAGATCTGGCAACGACTCAATAAGCTGGAATGGCAGGCTAATAAAGATCCCAGCATTTCTCTTTATTAATGTTAATTGCATCCTTCAGTGTCGAGCCAGAACGCATGAGCTACGAATATTTTTGCAACAACCTCGAAAACAACTACAAAAACGTAACCATTATCCGCCCCGGCGATTCTCTGTATGACGATGCCAGACAAGTCTACAACAGGATGCATGACCTCTACCCACTGATAATAATCCGCACAATGAATCGATTGGCACTAAAAGAGATTATAAGCTTCGCCACACTGAACGACATCGAACTTGCGATACGGGGCGGGGGCCATCACATTGCTGGTTTCGGCTCGACACAAGGTGGAATATTACTTGATTTATCCCCTTACAACGACATCATCATTGATGAAGCAAACCAGATTGTACGTATATCACCTGGCGCCCGCCTGAGCGATGTTGATCTTGCCCTTTGCCCAAGAGGTTACGTCATACCCACCGGAACGGTTAGTGATACCGGGATTGCCGGCTTGACATTAGGCGGTGGGATTGGTTGGCTTCTAGGAACACACGGCTTTACCTGTGAAAACCTGGTTGGCGCTGATGTACTCCTGGCCACAGGTGTTGTTGTTAAGGCCGAAGACCCTGGCAACGAAGATTTATTGTGGTCGCTCAGAGGTGGCGGAGGTAATTTTGGTATTGTGCTCGAGTTCAGGTTCCAGCTATCCAAACTCCCCGAAGTCTATTGCGGAACTATAGATATCCCCGACAAACACATTGAGACCTCGTTAAGCAAGCTGATTGCTTATCTGGAAAACCATTGCCCCATGAACCTGGTTGTGGCGCCATTCCTTCAACACGACAAGAGTAACGGAGAGTCGCGACTGTCCATCGATTTTTGTTTGAGCGATTCTAACGATCAATCCGAGTTGTACACTCTCGAAGACCACCTGGGACCGCTAATCAAACACACGTTTCTGACGGATGACTTCGTGCTTTGGCAATCATGGTCCGACGATCGCTTCTCCCAACCCATGAGAGGATATTGGAAATCGATATGCCTTGACGTCATGGAACATGATGTGGCGCATCGATTACTGGATTGTATAAAAAATGCACCTGGCCAAAACTGCAGCATTACTATAGAGCACCTGAATCCATCCAATAGAAAATGCAAACCTGCTGAATCAGCACTCCCCATTACAACAAAATCCTTCGGGATATTATTTTCCGCTCGCTGGCCCTCTGCAGGCGACGACCAAACGAATATTTGCTGGGTGAAGGACTCTTCCACCAGTCTTGCAGACAATCGAAAATTTTCCTCATACTCAAACTACACACTTAACGAAGACAAAAACAGCAAGTCCATTTTCAGCGACAACGGCAGACTTATTAGAGCGAAGAAAAAATACGACCCCAACAACCTATTCCGACGTAACCACAACATATTGGCAAAACCCACTTCCGAGCAGCGTTCTGACATCTCTTGAATAGCAATTCCCTGCAACCAAGATAGCTGTAAACCCTATAAATGAGACTGCCATAATGTGTGGAATACTTGCCGTATACTCCCCAATCTCGGGCGTGCAACCTGAACATGTCGCAAAAGCCCTCGCGGAGCTAAACCATCGCGGACCGGATTTCAGCCATAGTTACATTTCGACAGACGGAAAAATTGCCCTCGGCCATACATTACTGGCTATTGCTGATGCACCTGTTAAAAGCCACCAGCCACTTCAGTTTGAGCATCTGCGAATGGTCTATAACGGTGAGATATACAACACTCAAGAGATCAAACAAAAGCTGCTATCAATAGGCGTCACACTTACCACCCAATCCGATAGCGAAGCATTGATCAAAGCAATATATTTTTTCGGCCTTGAGTATTTACGCAACATCACCGGGTGTTATGCATTAGTCATCCATGACAGCAAGAAAAATATTCTTTTTTTTGGGCGTGATCCCTACGGGGAAAAACAACTGACCTGGACGCAAACACGCGCGGGGGTGTTAGCCATAGGCTCAGAATCAAAAGCCTTCAAGCACATTCCTGGCATCGAATTCAACACCCACTCGAAGCGAGTGTGGCAGGACTTCATTTTCGGCTTTTACTCTCCTCGCACTGAGACTTACTTTAACAACATTCATAATGCCGACCCCGGAGTTATCTACGCCGCAGACTGCGCTGGAAACATTACTGAATTTTTAAAAATCAATTCAACCGTCAACACCTCCTACACAGATGAAGGATTGCACGCTGCAATATCTAGCGCGGTTAAAAGTCAGATACCGGATAGGTTTCCAACGGCCACCATTTTATCTGGCGGATTAGACAGCAGCATAATTACATCTCTACTCGACCAGCACTCTACAAACCTTCAAGCATTCACTGCTTATTACCACGGCATTGAGAGCGAAGACCTCATCAGTGCAAAAAAACTGATAAGCACCTTGAAGAACACAACTTTAAATGACGTTTGCGTGTCACACGACGACGGAAGAAATTTGTTCTCGAAAGTTACTTATTCGCTCGAAGAACCCCTCCTGGATCAAGTTTACATCTCTCAATACCTGCTTTATCAAGCCGTTTCAAAACACGGACTTCGAGTAGCATTGAATGGACAAGGCGCCGATGAGTTCTGGTGTGGTTACAACCTGCATTACGATTTTCCAACCCAAACTGACGCGATACTCAAACACGAATGGCATAACTATTACTTCAAAAAAGCAATCGAATCCGGACTAAACTTTTTCCTTACCGAATCGGAGATCAAGGTAATTATTGAAGAGCACCTACCCGACACATCAGGAAGAGACCCCTTAGAATTACTGACTCAGTTCTCAGTAAATAATCATCTGCGTGCAATGTTATGTCATGAAGATCGTCTATCGATGGCATCCTCTGTTGAGGTCCGACTTCCTTTCCTGGACAGAAACGTTACGAGTCTGGCCATGGGCCTGTCAGCAAAAAACAAGATAGTTAACGGCATCGAAAAAATGCCGTTGCGACGAGCGTTTGAAAAAGAGCTTCCCCGTGAAATATCCCAACGACAAAAACTGGCGTTTCCTGACGCGCCTGAAAAAAACTATAGCCAGATTCTTACTTCAAATAACTACGGCGACTATTTCAACGGTTTCTTCTCTCAGGCTGACTTTGATAAATTCCAGCTGAATGAAAAAAACCCCTGGATACTGTTTGGCGTGAACGCATTTGATAGCTCGTTCAAAAGCTGACAACAGCATTCACGGCCTGCAAGCCAAGTCTGATATCGTGCCCCGGTTTTCGGGGGCGCGGCAATCAAACGAGCGCCTTTCACTCCATCAGCCCCCAATCATCGGGAGGAACCTGCGATCCGACGGATGTTTCCGACTGTAGCCTCAGGCGCAATTTCAAATTGTTTACCGAATCCGCATGTTTTAACGCTTCTTCCTCGCTTATCGCTTGTTCCATTACCAATGCATAAAGCGCCGTATCGAACGTCTGCATGCCTTGTGCCTGCGACTTTTCCATGATGCCCTTGAGCTCGGAGAATTCGTTGCGGCGAATCAAGTCGCCAACCGTCGGCGTCCCCAGCAACACCTCCACCGCCACCCGCCGTTGCCCATCGCCGCTACGCACCAGCCGCTGGGAAACGCAGGCCTTGAGGTTATTCCCCAGATCATTGAGCAATTGCCCTCGACGCTCTTCGGGAAAGAAGTTGATGATGCGGTCCAGCGCCTGATGGGCGTTGTGGGCGTGCAGCGTGGAGATCACCAGATGCCCGGTGTCGGCGAAGGCCAAGGCATGTTCCATGGTTTCGCGGTCGCGGATTTCGCCGATCAGCACCACGTCCGGCGCCTGACGCAGGGTATTTTTCAACGCAGCATGGAAACTGCGCGTATCGACGCCGACCTCGCGCTGATTGATGATCGATTTTTTATGGCGGTGGATGTACTCGATTGGGTCTTCGATGGTGACGATATGCCCGCGACTATGGCGATTGCGGTGGTCGATGAGCGCCGCCAGCGAGGTAGACTTGCCCGAGTCGGTGGCGCCGACGAACAGTATCAGGCCTTGCTTGAGCATTACGGTGTCCAGCAACACCGGCGGCAACTTGAGGTCTTCGAAGCGCGGAATGTCGAGTTTGACGTTACGCACGACCATCGACACATCGTTGCGCTGTTTGAAAATATTGACCCGAAAGCGCCCGATACCGGTCAAAGAGATTGCCAGGTTCATCTCCAGTTCACGATCGAACTCCAGGCGCTGTTCGGCGTCCATGATGGACCCGGCAATCGCCGCGATGTCCCCCGGTTTGAACGGCTGATCGGTCAGGGGCGCAAGAACCCCGTCGAAACGCGCACAGGGTGGCGCGCCGGTGGACAGGTAAAGATCGGAGCCATCCTGGCTGGCCAGGCGTTTTAACAACGCATCGATTTCCATGGCAAAAAACACCTGCGAAGCATTCAATGAAAAAAAATGACCCGAATCGGGGCATTCAGCGTCAACCAAGAATAGTAGATACCGCCTCACCGACTCATGTGCAGGACACCTTGATGAACGCATCACCCACCGGCAGCGATGCCCAGGCCTTGATTGCCCGACTGGACTGGGCAAACAGTCCCTTGGGCGCCGCCAGTACCTGGCCGCAGAGCCTGCGCACCGCCGTGGACATTGTGATTCATTCGCCAATGCCGATGCTGTTGCTCTGGGGCCCGCAGCTGACGCAGATCTACAACGACGGCTTCGCCCTGCTGGCCGGCAGCAAGCATCCGCACGCTTTCGGACAGCCGACACACCAGATCTGGCCAGAACTCAAAGACTTTGCCGACCCGATTTACAGCGCCGTCCTACAAGGCCAGGTGCGGACCTACAGCGAGCAGCGCTTTACCCTGCAACGCGAAGGCAAGGATTCCGACTTCTGGCTTGACCTGACCTACAGCCCGATCCGTGACGAAAATGCCGAAGTCGCGGGAATTCTGGTCACCGCCATCGAAACCAACGAGCGTAGGCGCATCGCCCTGGAACTGGAACAGCGCTCGGCCGCGAGCCTCAAGGCGCAACAGGAAACCGAGGAACGCTTGCAATTGGCCCTCGCCGCCACCGATGCGGTGGGCACTTGGGATTGGGACATCAGCGAAGACCGTTTCATCGCCGACGCGCATTTCGCCCAGTTGCACGGCATCGATCCGGCCATGGCCGGCCAATTGCCGATCAGCGCTTACCTGCACGGCGTTCACCCCGAAGACCGCGCCTTGATCGCCCGCAGCATCAAGCATTGCATCACCCACGGCACCGAATACGCCGAGGAATATCGCTTGTTGCAAGCCGACGGTCAGCTGCGCTGGGTATTTGCTCGCGGGCGTTGCTACAAGGACCATCACGGCCGGCCGATCCGTTTCCTCGGCGCCGCGCTTGACCTGACCGATCGCAAAAACACCGAGCAGGCCCTGCGCCAGAGCCAGACCGAGTTGCAGCTGATCATCAACGCCATGCCGATCCTGATCAGCTATGTGGATCGCGAAGAGCGCTTTCGCCTGAACAACGCCGCGTACCTGGACTGGTACGGCCTCACACCCCAGGAACTCTTCGGCCGGACAGTTCGCGAGGTACTGGGAGATGAGGCCTACGCCTTGCGCGCCGAGCATATCGCCCAGGCGCTGACCGGCAAATCGTGCTGTTTCAGCATCAACACGCCACACCGCGACGGCAGCATCCGGCATGCGCTGATGAACTACTTGCCGCGCCATGGTGCGGACGGCGCGGTGAACGGTTTCTACATTTTCGTGATCGACGAAACCGAGCGCAAACAGACCGAAGAAGCCCTGCGCAACCTCAACGAAACCCTCGAAGAACGGGTCGCCGCCCGCACCCAGCAACTGGCCGAGACCAACCAGCGCCTGCAAAACGAGATGTTCGAGCGCGAACGCGCAGAAGACGCCTTGCGCCATGCGCAGAAAATGGAAGCCGTGGGGCAGCTCACCGGCGGCATCGCCCATGACTTCAACAACATGCTCACCGGGATCATCGGCAGCCTCGACCTGATGCAGCGCTACATCGCCGACGGGCGCACGGAAGAAATCGGCCGTTTCACCGAGGCCGCCGTGTCCTCGGCCAACCGCGCTGCCGCGCTGACTCATCGCCTGCTGGCGTTCTCCCGGCGTCAGTCGCTGGATCGCAGGCCGCTGAATGCCAACGACCTGATCCATTCCCTGGAAGACCTGCTGCGCCGGACCAAGGGCGAGCATATCGAACTCAAGCTGCAACTGGCCGACGACGTCTGGCCGGTCAGCACAGATGTCAGTCAATTGGAAAATGCTCTGCTTAACCTCGTCATCAACGCCCGGGATGCCATGCCCGATGGCGGTGAATTGCGCATCGAAACCGCCAACGTTTACCTCGACAGCAGCGACATCAACACCCTGGAACCGGTCAAGGCCGGCGATTACCTGATGATCGCCGTCAGCGACAACGGCACCGGCATGACGCCCAAGGTATTGGCCAAGGCGTTCGAACCGTTTTTCACCACTAAACCCATTGGCCAGGGCACAGGACTGGGGTTATCGATGATCTACGGTTTTGCCCAGCAGTCGGGGGGCCACGTCAGCCTGTTCAGCTTGCCGGACCAGGGCACCAGCGTGCGCCTTTACCTGCCGCGCCTGCATGATGAGGAGCAGGCAGATGTTCTGTCGCCAGTCATCAGCGAAGCGCCGCCTGCCATTGCCGGGGAAACCGTGGTGTTGGTGGAGGACGATCCAGCGGTACGCATGCTGGTGCTCGACCTGCTCAAGGAACTGGGTTATCGCGCCCACGAAGCCGAAAATGCGAAGGCCGCCCTGCCCTTGCTCGAATCCGACCTACGCGTCGATCTGCTGGTCACCGATGTCGGCCTGCCGGGAATGAACGGTCGGCAACTGGCGGAGATCGCCCGCCAACATCGCCCGCAACTGAAAGTGCTGTTCATGACCGGTTACGCGCAGATGGCTGCCGAGCGCCAGGGTTTCCTTGAGGAAGGCATGGACATGGTAGCCAAACCGTTTTCCATTGATCTGCTGGCCAACAAGATTCGCACGATGATCGGCCAACCCGAGTGAGTTAGGGCATAATCGCGCGCGCCCTCTTTCTCACCAGCATTGTCACCACCGTTACAAGGTATTCGCCCCATGAAAGCTCAAGCCCGCCATATCCTGGTGAAAACCTCGGAAGAAGCCGAGCAACTCAAGCAACGCATCGCCAAGGGCGAAGCCTTTGATGTGCTGGCCAAGAAGTACTCGACCTGCCCGTCCGGCAAGCGCGGCGGTGATTTGGGTGAAGTGCGGCCGGGGCAGATGGTCGGTGCGATCGATGCGGTGATCTTCAAGAAACCACTGCGGGTGGTGCATGGGCCGATCAAGAGCAAATTTGGCTATCACCTGGTGCAGGTGTTTTACCGGGATTGAGATACACAAAAACTCTTGTAGGAGCTGTCGAGTGAAACGAGGCTGCGATCTTTTGATCGTTAAAAAACAGGATCAAACGATCGCAGCCTCGTTTCACTCGACAGCTCCTACGGGGATCGGGTTTCAGTTTTTGGGAATCAAAGCCCCCGGCACCTGAATCACCCGACTCGCCAACCGATGCCCCGCCTCGGCAGCCTCCACCGGGCTCCCGCCCTTGAGCCGCGAGGCCAAATACGCCGCGCTGAACGAATCCCCCGCCGCCGTGGTGTCCACCACTCGCTCGACCTTCTGCGCCGGCACCTGGAATGACTCACCAGCACAACGAATCAGACACGCCTCGGCACCGCGCTTGAGCACCACTTCCGGCGTGCCGATCTGCTCGTACGCGGCAAACACCGCTTCATCATCGGCAAAATGGAACAGCGCCTGCTCGTCATCGACAGTAAGCAATGCGAGGTCGATGTATGGCAAGACACTGCGATAAGCCGCCCGCGCTTCTTCCACCGAAGCCCAAAGCCGTGGCCGGTAGTTGTTGTCGAAGACGATTCGCGCATCACGTTGCCGGGCTTCGATCAGGGTGAGCAGTAGTTTTTCCCGGCCTTGCACGCCCAGCACCGCCAGGGTGATGCCGCTGAAATACAACACATCGTAATCCGGCAGTGCCGCCAGGATCGGCTCGGCAGACGGGGTGGCGAAGCAATCGCGCACCGCCGCTTCGTTACGCCAATACAGGAAACGCCGCTCGCCGGCCGCGTCGGTCTGGATGCAGTACAAACCCGGCAAGCGTCCGGGCAAGCGTTGGACCATGTCCAGGCCGATATTCTCTTCAGCCCATCTCTGGCACATGGCATCGCTGAAACTGTCATCGCCCAGGGCGGTGACGTAATCCACCGAACCGGCCTCGCCCAGTTCGCGGGACAGATAGACCGCCGTGTTCAAGGTATCGCCGCCGAAGCTTTGTTGCAGGCTGCCGTCGGCGCGGTGTTGTAGCTCGATCATGCATTCGCCAATCAGGGCGATGCGCGGGGTATTGGGGCCGAGGGTGTTGATGGTGTTCATTGTTGTGGGGTCTCTGGTGTTTCGGTGTTGTCTGGTCGGGCCTCATCGCGGGCAAGCCCGCTCCCACAGGTTTTGGGAACACTGAAGAACCTTGTGGGAGCGGGCTTGCCCGCGATGGCAGCACCTCGGTCTCAAACCTTTAAAAACAGGTTTCCATGTTTTCGATGACGTTCAACTGCTCATCCACCAGACACCCCGTGCGCCACTTGTCGAACGTCAGGCACGGGTGCGAAGTGCCGAACGAAATGATGTCGCCCACGCGCAATTCAACCCCCGGCGCCACGGTCATGAACGCATGCTGGTCCATCACCGCCGTCACCTTGCAGGCGCCGACATCGTCGCCCTTGGCCGGTACCACGCCAGCCTTGTAACGCAGCAACGGCACCGGCAGACCGGCGTCGTAAGCCACATCGCGTTTACCCAAGGCAATTACCGCGAAGCCCGGCTCCGGCAACGACTGCACGTGCGCCCAGACTTCCAGCGCCGGCCGCAGGCCTTCTTGCAAATCGCTGCGGCGATCAAGGACGCAGCATTGCGCCTCTTTGTAAATGCCGTGATCGTGGGCCACATAACTGCCTGGACGCAATACGCTGAGGAAACGCCCAGCGGCGTTTTGCGCTTCGAACTCCTCGGCAATCAGGTCATACCACGCCGAGCCGGAAGCGGTAATGATCGGTTTGGCGATGGCGAACGCACCGCTGTCCTGCAACTGCACTGCCAGACGCACCAAAGACCCGGCAAACGCACGGATCCCGCTGACAGCGTGATCACCATGAATCACACCCTCGTAGCCTTCGATCCCGGTCAATGCCAGCGCCGGTTGCGCAGCGATGGCCTTGGCCAGGTCCAGCACTTCCTGTTCGCTACGGCAACCACAACGTCCGCCGACAACGCCGTACTCGATCATCACGTTCAGGCGCGCGCCGCGCGAAGCGAAATAGGCGCCGAGGTCGGCGACGTTGTCCGGGTGATCGACCATGCAATAGAAGTCGAACGTCGGGTCGGCCAGCAGATCGGCAATCAGCGCCATGTTCGGCGTGCCCACCAGTTGGTTGGCCATCAACACCCGGCGCACGCCGTGGGCATAGGCCGCACGGGTTTGCGTGGCGCTGGCCAGGGTGATGCCCCAGGCGCCGGCGTCCAGTTGTCGACGAAACAACGCCGGGGTCATGCTGGTTTTGCCGTGGGGCGCCAGTTCCGCGCCGCTGTTGCTGACGAACGCCTGCATCCAGCGAATGTTGTGCTCCAGCGCTTCACGGTGCAGCACCAGCGCCGGCAGGCTGACGTCACGCACCAGGCTGGCGCCGATCCGGGCCGCGCCTTTATCCACGTTGGCAGTATTGGGGGCAGTAGACATGGTCGAATTCCTCATTTTCGCGGCCGCAAACGGCCGCGGTTATTCGTTGATGCGACGGGCCAGGCTGTTCGCACTTTCGATCAGCACCCGGCGGTAGTCGTTGTAATTGTTCTTGGCATCGGCCCGGGGGGCGACGATGCACAGGGTCGCGATGGCCACGCCGTTGGGGTCTTTGACCGGGGCGGCGAAGCAATGGGTAAAGGTGTCGGCAACGCTATCGAACGAGAAGAATCCGTCGATACCGGCCTGACGGATTTCCTTCAGGAACTGCTCCAGCGGCAAGCGTTCGCCGTCGGGCAGGATGAAGTCGTCGTGGTCGATCAGGTCGATGATTTCCTGATCGCTGAGGTGCGCCAGCAGCAGGCGCCCGGAAGCGGTCCATGGGATCGGTGCGTTCTCGCCGATGTCCGAGGAAATACGGAAATGCCGCTCGCCCTCTTTCATCAGCGCCACGGTGTATTTGCGCCCGTTGAGCAGGCACATCTGCGCGGTTTCATGAGTCTGGCTGACAATTTCCTGCAACGCCTGATCGGCTTCGCGGGTCAGGTCGAAATGACGCAAATGCGCCTGGCCAAGGAAGTACAGCTGACGACCGAGGTAGACGTGACCGTCCTTGCCGACCGGCTCAAGAATCCGTCGTTCCAGCAGCGAAGCCACCAGCTCGTAGACCGTGGATTTCGGGCTGCCGATGCCGTTGGCGATGTCGTTCGGGCGCAGGGGCTGGCCGACTTCCTTGAGGAAATCGAGGATATCGAACGCCCGGTCCAGACCGCGTGCCCGGCGCTTGATGGTGTCTTCGGTCATTTTCATGCTCACTCAATAGTGCTCTGTAGGAGCTGCCGCAGGCTGCGATCTCTTGATCTTGCTCTGGCAGCTGCCTCAAAAAACGCCAGAAGATCGCAGCCTTCGGCAGCTCCTACAAGAGCCGCCTCGATTCAGACCTTTTTCTTGTAGGCGATGCAGTCGATCTCAACCTTGCAGTCGACCATCATGTTCGCCTGCACACAGGCCCGCGCCGGGGCGTGTTCGGGTTTGAAGTACTCGGAGAAAACCTTGTTGAAACTGGTGAAATCCCGCGGATCTTCCAGCCACACGCCAACACGTATCACGTCTTCCAGGCCATAACCGGCCTCCTGGAGAATGGCGACCAGGTTCTTCATGGTCTGGTGGGTCTGCTCGACGATGCCACCGACAATGATCTCGCCGTCCACCGCCGGCACCTGCCCGGAAACGTGCAGCCAGCCATCAGCCTCAACGGCGCGGGCGAAAGGACGAGGCGTGCCGCCTGCGGCGGCGCTGCCGGTGCCGTAACGCGTAATGCTCATGAGTGTTTCTCCTGATTGAAAATCGAGTGTTTAAAACCGCGTGCTTTTAAGAAACTCAGCCAGACGCGGCGATTGCGGACGCTCGAACAGGTCCTTGGGCGGACCCTGCTCTTCGATGCGCCCCTGATTCATGAAAACGATCTTGTCCGAGACCTCGAAGGCAAAGCGCATTTCGTGGGTCACCAGCAACATGGTCATGCCGTCATCCGCCAGGCCCTTGATCACGTTCAGCACTTCGCTGACCAGCTCAGGGTCCAGGGCCGACGTGACTTCGTCGAACAGCATCAGGCTCGGGTTCATTGCGATCGCCCGGGCAATCGCCACGCGCTGTTGCTGACCGCCGGACAGTTGGCCGGGGAAGTGATCGCGGCGCTCCAGCAGACCAACGCGCTCCAGCCATTTCTCCGCGAGAGCCACGGCCTCGTCCTTGTGCAGCTTTTTTACCTTGAGCAAACCAAGGGTGACGTTTTGCAACGCCGTCAGGTGCGGGAAAAGGTTGAACTGCTGGAACGCCATGCCGGTCATGGCGCGATGGCGGGCGATGACTTTTTCCGGGTGACGGATGCGTTTGCCGTTGACCTCGTCATAGCCGATAGATTCGCCGTCGAGCAGGATCTGCCCGCCCTGGAATTCTTCGAGCATGTTCACGCAGCGCAGCAAGGTGGTCTTGCCCGAGCCGCTGGAGCCGATCAACGTCACCACGTTGCCGCGCTGCATGGTCAAGTCGACGCCCTTGAGCACTTCGAGCTGGTCGTAGCGTTTGTGCAGGCCGCGAATGTCCAGCAGCGGTTGGCCGTTCTGGGGATTGGTTTGAGTCTGAGTCATGGCAAGGCCACCCGCTTTTCAATGTGCCGGCCGAGTAATTCGATGCCGTAGTTGATGACGAAGAACAGAAAACCGGCGAACAGGTAAAACTCCAGGGTCATGAACGTCCGGGCGATGATCTGTTGGGTGCTGAGCAGCAGCTCGGCCACGCCGATCACCGACAACAGCGTCGAGGCCTTGACGATCTCGGTGGACGAGTTGACCCAGGTTGGCAGGATCTGCCGCAGTGCCTGAGGCAACAATACGTAGCCAAGCGACTGGTAGAACGTCAGGCCGATGGCCTTGCTCGCTTCCATCTGTCCGCGCGGCAATGCCTGCAAGGCACCGCGCACGATCTCGGCGACGTGGGAGCCGCAGAACAGCGTCAGGCCCAAGGCGCCGGCCTGGAACGCGCTGATCTGCCAGCCCAGCGCGGGCGCCATGTAGAAGCAGGCCAGCACCAACACAAACACCGGCGTGCCGCGAATCACATCGACGTAAAAACGAAACGGCGCACGCATCCAGAACTTGCCGTAGGTCAGCACCAGCCCGGCGAAAACACCGATCACCGTGCCGAACAAAATCGCCAGTGCCGACGCCTGCACACTGGTCAAAAAACCTTGCATCAACGGCTCGCGCGCGACCCACAACTCATGCAACCAACTGGGGGATTCGTACATGGGGCCTCCTATCGGCGGATCGCCAGACGCTGCTCGAGGTAACGCAGCATCATGGCAATGAGGTAGCAGGCCGCGACATACAACGCCGTGGTCACCAGCCAGGTTTCAATCACCCGGTAGCTCTCGACATTGATCTTGCGCGCGTAATAGGTCAGCTCCGGCACGGCAATCGCCGCCGCCAGCGAGGTGTCCTTGAACAGCGAAATGAAGTTGTTCGACAGCGCCGGCAGCACATTGCGCAGCATCACCGGCACAGTGACGTAGGCCTTGACCTGCCACTCGCCCAGGCCAATCGCCAACCCGGCTTCACGCTGGCCCTTGGGAATACTCAGCAACCCACCACGGAACACTTCGGTCAGATACGCCCCGGCATACAGCGACAGGGTGATGATGAACGATGGGATTTTGTCCAGACGAATCCCCAGGCTCGGCAACGCAAAGTAGATCAACAGAATCAACACCAGAATCGGCGTGTTACGGATCACCGTCACATACACCGATGCCAGCACCCGCAACGCGCGGTGCTTCGACAACAAAGCAAACGCCATCAGCAGGCCGATCACGCAGCCGATGGCGATAGACACCAGCGCCAGCTCAAGACCCAGACCGAGCCCCGCCAGCAAGGTGTCGAAATCGCGCCACACGGCGGCAAAGTTCAACTGATAATTCATGGTCGGCAGTACCTTGAGCGGGGCGATTCAACACCGCCCCGCTCTCACGGGATCATTTGAATTCGACAGGGAAACCGATGGCTGGCGACGGCAGGTCTACGCCGAACCACTGCTTGAACGACGCCGCGTAAGTCGGGAACTCGACGCCGGTCATGGCTTCATGCAGGGCGGTGTTGACGAAGTTCAGCCAGTCCTGATCGCCACGTTTGACCGCACATGCATAAGTTTGCGGGCTCCAGGCGTAGGCCGGGCTGCGATAGCGGCCGGCGTTCTGCACCATCAGGTATTTCACCGACGACTGATCGGTGGCTGCCGCATCGGCGCGACCGGAGTTCACGGCCTGATACATCAGGTCAACGCTGTCGTACTGATCGACCTTGGCCTTGGGCAGCGCCTGATGCACCAGCTCTTCGGCATAGACGTTTTGCAGCACCGCCACGGTCAGGCCATCGCCGGCGGCTTTCATGTCCTCGATTTCCTTGTACTTGCTGTTGGCCGGCAACAGCAGGCCGACGCCTTCGCGGTAGTACGGCAGGGTAAACGCCACTTGCTGGGCACGGCTGGCGGTCACAGTGATGAACTGGCAACTCATGTCGACCTTGTCGGTCAGCAGGTTGGGAATCCGCGCATCGGACGATTGCACCACGAACTCGACCTTGCTCGGATCGTTGAACAAGCCTTTGGCCACGATGCGCGCAATATCGATATCAAAGCCCTGCAACTTGCCATCGGCACCCTGGAAGTGCCACGGCGCGTTGGTGCTGCCGGTTCCTACAATCAATTTGCCACGGGCCAGAACGCTATCGAGCTTACTGTCCGCCGCCTGGGCCACGCCCATGGCAGCAGCAGACGCTGCAAATAGAAAAACACACGCTTTGAACAAGGAAGGTCGGCGATGCATGGCAAGCACTCCAGGGTGATGTTTATTCCGTTATACCGGAACTTGGTATGTAACAACGGAATAGACAGCAGAAAGTGTGCCACAGGTTGTGAAGGGAATGTAGGGGGGATTGAAAAGTGTTCTGAATCAGGGGGATGCGCGATCGTACGGAAAATGCGTTACCAAACGCACAGGCAAGAACCCGCTACCGATGGCTACAGCCTACGGGTATCAAGTTCACAATGTGTGCTTCGGTGAACGAATAAGGTGCAGTCCGACACCAAAACTTTCCCGGAGCCAATGGCATTGGACAACCCCCCATCCGACTGCTTTATTCAATCTACAAGTGATAAACAGTCTTAACAGTGGCGACGCGTGGTGGCGTGTGTTGTCCCGGGAGGGTTCATGTCCTTCAAAGTCATGGTGGTGTTCGGAACACGACCGGAAGCCATCAAGATGGCACCCCTTGCTCGAGTCTTGCGTAACTGGCCCGGTATCGAACTGAACATCTGCTCGACCGGCCAGCACCGGGAGATGCTCAAGCAGGTGCTCGACTCCTTCGAGTTGGTGGTCGACGAAGACCTGCAAGTGATGACTCAGGGCCAGACCCTCAATGGTCTGTCCGAGCAGTTGCTGGAACATCTGGACAAAGCCTACGAGCGGGTGAAGCCGGATATTGTGCTGGTCCATGGTGACACCACCACCAGCTTCATTGCCGCCCTCGCCGCCTTCAATCGCCAATTGCCCATCGGCCATGTCGAGGCCGGTTTGCGTACCGGCAATTTGCGCGCCCCGTGGCCGGAGGAAGCCAATCGGCACCTGACCGCCGTCATCGCCGACCTGCACTTCGCGCCGACCACCAAGAGCGAAGACAACTTGCTGCGCGAGGGCGTACCCAAGGCCAACATCGAAGTCACCGGCAACACGGTGATCGATGCACTGGTGTGGATGCGCACCCATCAACAGCAGATCCAGTGGCATCCGGCGGCCGATTCTCCACTGGCGGTGCTCGACGACAAGCGGCGCATGGTACTGATCACGGGCCATCGCCGCGAGAACTTCGGCGGCGGCTTTCGCAATATTTGCCTGGCCCTGGCCACCCTCGCCGAGCGTTACCCGGATGTGCAATTCGTCTACCCGGTGCACCTCAACCCGCAGGTGCAAAATGCCGTGTACAGCGTGCTGTCCAACAAACCCAACATCTATCTGGTGGCGCCGCAGGATTACCAACACTTTGTCTGGCTGATGGATCGCGCGCATTTCATCCTTACCGATTCCGGCGGCATCCAGGAAGAAGCTCCGGCCATCGGCAAACCGTTGCTGGTGCTGCGCGATGTCACCGAACGGCCGTCGGTGCTCGAAGGCGGCACGGTGCTGCTGGTGGGCACCGACACCGACCGTATCGTCAAGGAAGCCAGCCTGTTGCTCGATGACGACGCAACCTTCCAGCGCATGAGCCGCATCCACAGCCCCTACGGCGACGGTCATGCCAGCGAACGGATCGCCAATCGGCTCGGTGTGTGGCTCAAACACCGCGCCGTAGCGGGTAAAGGAGCATGAGTCTGGGCCTGGTCGATTTCTTCGCCTATGTGCTCTTCGGCCTCAAATACCTCGCAATTGCCCTGGCGCTGTTGATGTTCGTGCTGGGGCTCGATGACTTGTTCATCGACGTCGTCTACTGGACCCGCAAGCTGATCCGCCGCTGGCGCTACTATGAAAAATTCAAGCGCGCCGATGAACAGCGGCTCTACACCATCAGCGAAAAGCCGCTGGCGATCATGGTCCCGGCGTGGAATGAAGTCGGTGTCGTCGGTGAAATGGCGCGGCTGGCGGCCTCGACCATCGATTACGAGAACTATCAGATTTTCGTCGGCACCTACCCCAATGATGCCGAGACCCAGGCCGACGTCGACGCGGTCTGCCAGCACTACCCGAATGTGCACAAGGTGATCTGCGCCCGCCCCGGCCCCACCAGCAAGGCCGACTGCCTGAACAACATCATCGACGCCATCCTGCGTTTTGAAAGCGATGCGAAAATCCAGTTTGCCGGTTTCATCCTGCACGATGCCGAAGATGTGATCTCGCCGATGGAGCTGCGCCTCTTCAACTACCTGCTGCCGAACAAGGACCTGATCCAGATTCCGGTCTACCCCTATGCACCCGAATGGAGAGGTTTCACCGCAGGTCATTACGTCGACGAGTTCGCCGAAAATCACGGCAAGGATGTGATTGTCCGCGAGGCGCTGACCGGCCAGGTTCCCAGTGCCGGGGTTGGCACCTGCTTCAGCCGCAAGGCCATCAGTGCCTTGCTCGAGGATGGCGATGGCATTGCCTTCGATGTGCAGAGCCTGACCGAGGACTACGACATCGGCTTCCGCCTCAAGCAGAAAGGCATGAAGTGCATCTTCGCCCGCTACTCGGTGAGCGACCCGAAACTGGCACTCCAACAGCCTTGGGTGTTCGGCATGAACCGCGCCTTTTCCCAGGTGATCTGCGTACGCGAACATTTCCCCCGCGACTTGCAGCACGCGATCCGGCAGAAATCCCGCTGGATCGTCGGCATCGTGTTCCAGGGCACCAAGAACCTCGGCTGGAGCCCCACCGGCCTGCTCAATTATTTCCTCTGGCGTGATCGTCGCGGACTGATCGCGTACCTGCTGAGCTTCCTGGTCAACCTGCTGTTGCTGGTCTTGCTGGCGATGTGGCTGGTGACGGTTATTTTCCCCGAGGCCTGGCGTTACCCGTCGATCCTCACCGACAGCACCCTGCTCACGACGCTGCTTTGGCTCAACGGCCTGATGCTGCTCAACCGGTTGTTCCAGCGTGGCTGGTTCGTCACCCGCTATTACGGAATCGTTGAAGGCCTGCTGTCGGCGCCGCGGATGATGTGGAGCAATTTCGTCAATTTCTTCGCCAATCTGCGGGCCTTGCGGCAAGTCATGGAAATGGGCGATTCGCGCCGCGTTGCGTGGGACAAGACCACCCATGAATTCCCGGCCCTGGCCCAGGCGCAACGCACCCCGCTGGGCCATCGGCTGGTTGAAAAAGGCGTGCTCAGTGAAGAACAACTGGACGCGGCGATCACCAACCCGGTGCGTCGGCGCCTCGGCCACGAGCTGCTGCTGCGCGGCCACATCGACACCACGCAACTGGTGCAGACCCTGGCCGAACAACTGGACATGGAATGGGCGCCGCTCAATCCGTTCAAACTCGACAAACGCCTGATCGACGCGGTGCCGCGCAAGGTTGCCACCCACTACGGCGTGCTGCCCGCCGCCGAAGAAGGCAACACCTTGGTGCTGGCCTCCGAAGGCCCGGTCAGTCAGGTGTCGCTGGGCGCCATCAGCCGCCAGTTGAAGCGCCCGGTTCGCTGCCGTCTCGCACCTCAGGGCCGGGTGACATTGGGCATCCGGTTCTGGTATCCCAGCGCCCGGCAAAGCGCAGACGTGCACCACATGCTTGAAGTGCTTGAGCGTCATCAGGACGATGAAGCCTTGCTTGAGCGTGTCAGTCACCATCAAGTGCTGCTGGGGAATTTGCTGCAAGTACGAGGAATGGTCCCGCCGTCGCTGTTCAATCAGGCCTTGATCGATTTTGATGCCGAGCGCATGTCGCTGGGCGAACACCTGATCTCGCGCGGCATCATTACCCAGCAAGTGCTCGAACAGGCGCTTGAGGATCAGGCCGCTGAACAGCAAGCCGCCTTCGGCATTGCCCGGGAGGTCGAATGAAGCCAGGCAAGCGTCACGCCCTGCTGGTCGGCAGCCTGCTGCTGAGCCTTTGCACCGCAGCGTGGGTGCAGGCCGAACCGTTGACCGATTTTGAGCAGTTCCGCAGTTTCCCTTACATGGACCGCAGCTATCGCGAAGCGAAAAAAGGTAACTGGGCCGAAGTCGAACGATTGATGCGCCACCTGCTCGGCATCGTGCCGAACAACGATGAAGCGCGCGCCCTGCTGGTGGAGGCGCTGGCCAAACAGAGGCGCTACAAGGACGCCGTGCAAGCGCTGCCGGACAACCCGCAAAACAGCGATGCCCTGCTCAACCTGCGCCTGACCTGGATCGAACAGGATCCACCGGGCAGTGAGCAGGTAGAACAGTGGATCGCCACAAGCAACATGACCCAGCGCATACGCCTTTGGCAGGCCTACAGCTTGAGCCTGGCCAAGTTCGGCGGCGCGGCGCGGGCCCACGACTGGCTGGCGCAACTCGCGCCAAAGGGTGATCAACGAATCCTGCAAATGGCCCGCGCCAATTGGTCCGAACAGTTGCGCGACTGGGACGGCACCATCAAGGAACTGGCGCCCCTGGCCGCGAGCAATCAACTGGATGCCCAAGGTTGGCAACGGCTGGCTAACGCCTATGTGCAACGCCTCGACGATCAACCCTTGCAGCAATTGCTGCAACAGGCGCCCAGCCCGGAAGCTGCGCGCAAGGCTCGATTGGCCATGGTCGACCGGGCGATTGCCATGGGGCATATCCAGCAGGCGCAGCGCTGGATGCAATCGCTACCACCCGAAGACCTTGCCGATCCGGCCCAGCGCCAGCGCTTGTGGGAACTGGCGAGGGAAACCGGTGACAGCGCAACGGTCCAGCGCCTGAGTGACGAATTGCAGCGGCCATGCCTGGAGACAGCCGAGTGGTTGTCCCGGCGTGACCCGCCCGCCGCGCTGACGCAACTGCGCAAATGCCGGCCCGACAAAGACCCGCAAACCTGGCTGGTCCTCGCCCAGCGCCTGCAAGCCACCGATCTGTTGCAAAGCACACGATTGCCCGAGCCGTGGGATAGCCGTCGACAAGCGCAATTGCTCAACGTCTGGCAACAACAGGGCCGCAGCGACAAGGTCATGGCCTGGCTCGCCGGTCAACCGCAGACCGCCGACGTGGTCAAGCGCCGGGCCGAACTGGTGCAGGCATTGGGGCGCAATGCAGAGGCGCAACAGCTCTGGGAGCGGCATTACCAGCAGACCGGCAGCCTGAGTTCTCTCGATCAGGCCACCTATCTGGCACTGAATGCCGGACAGCGTGAGCAGGCGCAACAACTGCTCGAAAACGCGTACGAACGCCACAACGGCAAACTGCCAGCCGCCCTGCTGCAACGCCTGGCCGGGTTGTATGCCTCGTCGAGTCCGACCCCGGCGCAGCAACAACGCATGGTGTCGCTGCTCAATCGCGTCGACCCCGCAACTCGCGGTCAACTATTGGCGCAACTGGCGGAAAGTGGCCAGTGCACGGCGGTGCGACAGGCGATCGGCGATCATCCGCAAAGCGCCGGCGACTACCGCGCCCTGGGTCGTTGTGCGATGCCGGAGCGTCCCGGCGAAGCGGTGGTGTATTACCAACTCGGCGACCGTGGCAGTCGCCTGCCGTTGGCCTACGCGCTGGAAGCTGCCGGGGATTCACCCGGTGCCTTGGCCATTTGGCGCAGCATCCCGGCGTCCGAACTGAGCGACAACGCACGACTCACCGCCAGCCGCAGCGCACTCAATGCCGGCGACGCGCAGACCGCCGAACGCTACTGGCAGCAAAGCCGCAGCCGTGGCGCCAATGAATGGGTTTTGGGCGCGGCGATTGCCGATGCCCGGGGCGATCACACCCTCGCCTTGCAGCGCCAGCGCTCCGCTCTGCAACAGTCAGCGGACGCCGGACACTTCTACGCCGCATCGGTCACCGCGCAAAAGGCCGGCGACCTGCAACAGAGCACCGCGTGGCTGGCCGAAGCCGTGCGCCTTGAACCGGACAACCCGCGTTATCGCGCCGATTACGGCATGCGCCTGGCCGGTGCAGACACCCGGGAAGAACGCGCTCGCGCCATCCCCTATTTGCAAAGCGCGACCAAAGACTTTCCGGAAGACTATCGCCTCGGCGAAACCCTGGCCTGGCGCTACGACGAAGCCGAAGACAGCGCCTCGGCCCGCAAGGAATTGCGCCGCGTGATCGATCTGGAACAGCACCCGGTAGCCGCCGACGACGAGGACGGCAGCATGGAAGCCCGGCGCTACCGCCAGCGCCGTGCCCACGAAACCTTGTCCCGCCGCGACACACGCACCATCGCCAGCACCTGGTCACCGGCCGGTGTCTCGACCAACGACTTCCTGCTGCCGGACGACACCACCGGTTCCAGACGCCGCTCGACTTCGCAAAACGTGCAACTGGCCATGTGGGACCACGCACTCGGCGAGGAACCCACTCGCGCCGGCAGCACGCTGTCGGTCTACGGGCGCGTGTTGCTCGGTGGCGTCGGCCGCTCAAGTTACGCCGAATCCCTCGGCACCGGCGTGGGCCTGCGCTACAAGCCCTGGGGCACGGCGAACATCAACTTCTATGGCGAAATCTACAAGCAGAGTCAGTTCGATGATCAGGACAACCACGGCTTGAGCCTGGGTCAAATGCTGGTTCCGGAAAAACTCGGGGATCAGGTCGAAGATCACCGCAAGGACGGCCATACCACTACCGATTACCTGCTGCGCGCCACCGCTTCGTTTCTCGATCAGGGGCGATTCCGCAACGATTGGCGCGTCGACGAAAGCGATTGGGAAGAGCGTTTCCTCTACCTCGATGCGGCCTGGTGGACCAAGGCTGGCGACCATCAATGGCTTTCACGTTTTCAACAAGGTCATGCCTGGAAACTGCCGTTCAACGGTGCACAAACCCTCATGCCCTACGGCTTCCTCGAGTTCGCCAGTCAGGACCCGAGCAACGACTGGCGTCAGGACCTGCGCACCGGTATCGGCCTGCGTTGGCAATGGTGGTTCGACGACGATATCTACAATGCCTACCGCGCTCACCTGTCCGTCCGCACCGAGTATCAGCAGTCGTTGGGCGGCAACTTGTATGAGGGCGGCAACGGCGTGCTGCTGGGCGTGGAGTTGAATTTCTGATGAGGCGATTTTTACTGATCATGTGGCTATTGCTGGGCGGAGCGGTGGCCCAAGCTGACGAGCGAATCTTCTATCAACCGCTGAACGTCGACGCGAGCCTCAGCGAAAGCCAATGGCGCACGATCTGGCGAGACACCGCCAAACAGGGTGCCCACACGCTGATCGTGCAATGGACCGCTTATGGCGACTCAGACTTCGGCGGCGCCACTGGCTGGTTGGTCAACAGCCTGAAACTCGCCCGCGAGCAAGGCCTGAACCTGGTGCTGGGCTTGAGCATGGACCCGGCCTATTACCAACGCACCAATGAACTCGACAGCGCCGGATTGGCCAGTTACTGGCAGGCACAATTGGGGCAATCGCTGGCCCAGCAGCAGAAGTTGCGCAAAGAATGGAAGCTACCGGTCAACGGCTGGTACTTGCCGATGGAGCTGGATGATTTGCACTTTCTGGCACCTGACCGCAGGCAAACCCTGCAACGCCAACTCAAGGACTTCGCCGGCAAACTCGATGCGCCGCTGCATGTCAGCGTCTTCAGCGTCGGCAAACTGGCGCCGCAGGTGAATGCCCAGTGGCTGGGTGAGCTGGCAAGCGCCGGGATTCAGGTCTGGTGGCAGGACGGGGTTGGCACCGGGCGTTTGCCGGCACTGGTGCGCAACGGCTACGCCAATGCCTTGCCCTGCTCCATCGGCATCGTCCAGGAAGCGTTCCATCAGGTCAGCGCTGCCGGGCAACCCTTCCGCGCCGAGCCAGCCATTTTGCAAACATCGCCGGGTTGCCACCCAACAGCGGTTTTTTCCCTGCGTTACCGGCCTTGGGGCAAGGTGATTCTCGACAATCAACACAAGAACAAGGTCAGCGATGTACAAAACCATTGAAGATGAAGTGCTGAAAAAAACCGCGCCAGCAGCGATGAAAGCCGAGTTTCTCCAGCATGAGTTCGACCGCCTGCACAAATTCTGCGTATTGATTTACATCGCCAGTATCGCGGTGTGGATTACCTATGACCTGGTTCTCAGCTTTGTCGGCAACCAGAGCTTCACGTGGCGTTCAGTGATGTTTGTCGGCGTCTTCACGATCCTGGTGATCATCTTGCTGTTCACTCGCGACGCCCGGCATTTCCAGAAGCTGAACCTGTTGTTCATTTTCACCATCGCCCTAGGCACGCGTTTGTTGATCGAAGGTGTATCCGAAGACCACCAACCCGCCTGGCTGCTGCTGGCGGCATCAACCACGTTGTTCACCGCATCGGTATTGCCCCTGAATCGCTGGGCATTCTTTGCCGCCCAACTCATCACTTGGGCATTTCTCAACCCCTTCTACGATACCGGCATCGAAACGCAGGCGCTCGGTGGGGTGATGGCGCTCAGTTACACAACGTTCATTTGCGCACTGACCATCTACAGCTTCCTCACCTTGCGCAAGGCCAAACTCTACAACTTCATCATGTCCAAGTTGCTGCTGGATCAAGCGTACATCGACACGTTGACTGAAATCCCCAATCGGCGTTCGTTCATGACCCGCGCCGACAAGCAATTGCACGCCACGCCACGTGAACACGATCACTACCTGGCCATGATCGATATCGACAACTTCAAGAAGGTCAACGATGTCTACGGCCACGACATCGGCGATGAAGTACTCAAGCGCATCGCGCAGGACATCAAAGCGGTAATGAGCCACCACGAATACGCGCGCCTGGGCGGTGAGGAGTTTGCAATTTATCTGGCGGGGGTACGCCGGGAAGAGGTCGAGGTGCTGGCCGGGGAGCTTTGCCGGGTGGTACGCGAGCAATCGACACAGCATCCGGTGACCATCAGTATCGGGCTCGCGCGGGTACTGGATGACGACACCTTGAATCAGGCGCTGGTCAAGGCCGATGCGGCGTTGTATGAGTCAAAACATACGGGGAAGGATCGGTTTACCTTTCATCATCAGGCTTGAGTTTTTTGTCGCCTGATCCATTGCCTTCGCTGGCAAGCCAGCGAAGGGGCCCTCAAACCCACCACTAAATCACCCGCCGATGCGCACCAGCAATACCCGCTTCACCCGCCGTTCTTCCACCGACATGACCGTCAAGCGCCAGCCTTCCCACTCATGGCTGTCACCGATCATCGGTAATCGATCCAGCAGACTCACGACCAACCCGGCCAAGGTTTGATAGTCGTCGGTTGGTTCTGCGGCAAACCCGGTGTGCTGTCGAACCCGCGCCAGGTTCAATGCGCCGCTGACCACGAACCCGCCCTTCTCCTCGATCACGTCCGGGCCTTCGATTTCGCTGGCATCGGGTAGCTCACCGGCAATCGACTCAAGGATGTCAGTCATGGTCAATACGCCGACAAAATCGCCGAACTCGTTGACCACGAACGCAATGTGCGTCGACGCCTTGCGCATCTGCTCCAGGGCATTGAGGATCGAATAGCTCTCCAGCAAGTTGATCGTCTGGCGTGCAAGATGCGCCAGATCAGGTTCGTTGCCGGCCAGGAACTCCTTGAGCAGTTCCTTCTTGTGTACGAAGCCCAACGGCTCATCCACCGCGCCGTCGCGAATCAGCGGAAGGCGCGAGTAGGACGAATGCATCAGCCGCGTACGAATCGCCTCGGCGTCATCGGCCAGGTCGATGTGATCGACATCGGCGCGTACGGTCATCAACGTGCGGATCGGCCGTTCCGCCAATTGCAGGACGCCGCTGATCATCACCCGCTCACGGCGATCGAACAGTTCTTCGTTCGGTGCCTCGCCGTTGTCGAGCATGTCGGCGATTTCTTCACCCACCTCCTCCACCGCCATCTTGCGCCCCCCGAGCAAACGCATCACCGCGTGGGCAGTCCGTTCGCGCATCGGTCGCAGACCTTGCATCGAACGCTTGCGCCGGGCTCGGGCGATCTGGTTGAACACCTCGATCAGGATCGAGAAACCGATGGCCGCATACAGATAGCCCTTGGGAATATGGAAGCCCAGGCCTTCGGCGGTCAGCGCAAAGCCGATCATCATCAAGAAACCCAGACACAGCATGATCACCGTCGGGTGCGCGTTGACGAAACGGGTCAGCGGTTTGCTGGCGACGATCATCAGGCCGATGGAAATGATCACAGCGATCATCATCACCGCCAGTTCGTCGACCATGCCCACGGCGGTAATCACCGCATCGAGGGAGAACACCGCATCCAGCACCACGATCTGCGCCACGATTGGCCAGAACAGCGCGTAGGCCGAATTGGACGAACGTTCACCGACATGGCCTTCGAGCCGTTCGTGCAATTCCATGGTGGCCTTGAACAACAGGAACACACCACCGAACAGCATGATCAGGTCTCGCCCGGAGAAGCTCTTGTCGAACACCTCGAACAGCGGCTGGGTCAGGGTCACCAGCCACGAAATGCTCGCCAGCAGGCCCAAACGCATCAACAACGCCAGGGACAAACCGATGATCCGCGCACGGTCGCGCTGATGCGGCGGCAACTTGTCCGCCAGGATCGCGATAAACACAAGGTTGTCGATGCCCAGCACCAGTTCCAGCACAATCAGCGTCAACAAGCCCAGCCATGCGGTGGGGTCAGCTAACCATTCCATAAAAACGTCTCGATCTCTTCAGTGAATTCAGAATGCCGGGCACGGCAAGGCGCGGCGCAGAGGCCGTGGAGCTGCAATGTCATGGGTGTTCAGAAGCCGAAAGACCGGATGTTTCGCGTGCATCAAGACCGCGCGTTGGCGCGAGGAGGAAGGATGACTGGGAGGCTCCGTGAGGGTGTTCATGCAAGTCCTGAAAGGAAAAAAGGACTTGAATCGTACAGGTGATAGCGACAAATCCTACAGCCGGAAATCATTTCAAGATCTGTAGCTGCTCCCACAGGTTATTGCGTAATCCCTGTGGGAGCGAGCTTGCTCGCGATGCTTTTAACTCTTTTTCACACGCTCGATATACCGAACCACAGCCGGCGATTTCTCAAACCGCCGATGAACCAACGCCAGCCACGATGACGAATTGCAGTCCGAAACCTGCCGATACACCACATTCGGCAAACTGACATGCCCGACCACCGACTCCGGCACCACCGCGACGCCCTGCCCCAGCGACACCAGCGCAATCACCGCCACCAATCCACCCGGTTGCGCACCCAGCTTCGGTACGAACTTACCCTGCGCGGCCACTTGCAAAGTGCCAATCACTTGCTCCGGAAGAATGAAGTTCTCATTTTGCAGATGCGCAGAAGTGATCACCGGCAAGCGAGTCAGCCACGAGTCGACCGGTAGCGCCAGGACAAAGCCCTCATCATTGAGGCGCACGCCTTCGACGCCCTCAGGCAAGGTCATCGGACAGCGGATGTAACCGAGATCGAAGCGCCCTTCGAGGATCATGTTCGGCAGGCTGGCCATGGGGCTTTCCCGCACGTTGAGGCTGACATCCGGGTATTCGCTTGCAAAACCCTGCACCTGTTTTTGCAATATCCCCGAGTACACCGCCGAGGCCACATAGCCCAATTCGATATGACCGATATCACCGCGACCGGCACGTTGGGCATTGCGCTGCGCCGATTCGAATTGCCGCACCGTGGCTTCAGCCTCAATCAGCAGCGCTGCGCCAGCCTCGGTCAGGTTGACGTCCCGCACCTGACGCAAAAACAGCCGCGTGCCCAGTTCCGTTTCCATGTCCTGGATCTGCCGGGTCAGTGTCGGCGGCGCAATGCCCAGTTGCTCGGCGGCACGGGTGAAATTGCGCTGCCGGGCGACGGCCAGAAAGTAGCGGAAGTGACGGATGTCCATTTTTGCATTAGCTCAAAGGTAATGAAGTGATGAAGCGCGCCTAACAAAGACATCGTCAGCGAGCGATAAGCTGCACGAACCGCCACAGTAGAGAACCCCTGCCATGTCCGTCAAACCCAAGGTAAGCCCACGCCTGACCTTGCTCACCGCATCCGCCGTGTGCTCGTTGATCGTGCTCGACACCAACATCGTCGCCGTTACCTTGCCCAGCATCGCTCGGGATCTGGGGGCGAACTTTGCGGACATCGAATGGGTCGTCAGCGCCTACATGCTGGCCTTCGCCGCGTTGCTGCTGCCTGCCGGCAGCCTCGCCGACCGTTTTGGCCGACAGAAAACCCTGATGTGGGGGCTGGGCATTTTCATTCTCGCGTCGCTGGGTTGCGGTGCCGCGCCGAATGCACTGTTTCTCGATATCGCCCGCGCCATCAAGGGCGTCGGCGCCGCACTGCTGCTGACCTCGGCGCTCGCGTCCATCGGCCACACCTTCCACGATGAAGTCGAACGGGCCAAAGCCTGGGCATTCTGGGGCGGCTGCATGGGCGTGGCGATGACCGCGGCGCCGACCTTGGGCGGATTGATCACCGAGTACGTGGGTTGGCGCTGGATTTTCTACCTCAACCTGCCGGTCGGCCTGTTCCTGATGTACATGGTCTGGCGCGCGGTGCCGGAATCCCGCGACGCCCAGGCTGCACGCCTCGACCCTTGGGGTAGCCTCGCGTTCAGCGCCAGTCTGTTATGCCTGATCTGGGGCCTGATCGAAGCCAACCGCATCGGCTGGAACAACCCGGCAACATATGCGCGCCTGATTGGCGGCGCGGCGCTGCTGGGGTTGTTCGTGATCATCGAGCGGATGCAGCAGCGGCCGATGATCGACCTGCAATTGTTCCGCCACCCACGCTTCATCGGCGCCTTGCTCGGGATGTTCTCCTACGCCGCGTGCGCCCAGGTGATGATGACGATGCTGCCGTTTTATCTGCAGAACGGTTTGGGTTTTACTGCGATTTCGGCCGGGCTGGGCATGTTGCCGTTTGCGGTGACCATGCTGATCTTCCCGCGAATCGGCGCACGCCTGACAGGACGCGTAACCCCGGCAAACATGATGGCCATCGGTTTGACGCTGGTCGGCAGCGGTAACCTGCTCAGCGCCTGGGCGGTCAACAGCGGCGGTTACCCGCTCTTCGCCCTGGCAATTGCCGTGACCGGCGCCGGTGCCGGCCTGCTCAACGGTGACACGCAGAAAAACATCATGGCCTGCGTGCCTCGGGAGCGCACCGGGATGGCCTCGGGCATGAGCACCACCATGCGCTTCAGTGCGGTGATGCTGGCCATCGGCGTTTATGGCGCCCTGCTCGCCGGTCATACCGAACAACAGCTGCACACCGGCCTGTCGAGCCAGGCTCCGGCGCTGCTCGAACAATCCAAGGATGTCGCCTCGCGGGTGGTGGCCGGTGACATGAGCGCGGCAATGAGCCTGCTGCCCGAAGCGGCGCGAACGCTGGTCGAACCTTTGGCGCGGCAGGCTTTTGTCGCAGGTTTCAGTCTGTTGCTGTGGGTCGCGGGGCTTGCGGCATTACTCGGTGCGTTGGTGGTGGGCACGCTGATGCGCAACCCGATTCCTGCGCCCCAACGGTCCCTAGTGCTTGAATGACGCCAGCACCCGCTCGGCGTTCGCATCGCAGGCCATGCCCTCGGGGCGTGCCTGGATGCTCTCGATCAAGCCCAGCAACTGCGCTTTGCTCTGAGCAAGGTGCAGTTGCATCGCTTCGATCTGCTCGACTTTGCGTTGCAGGCTGACCATCAGTTCATCGTGCTTGAACGCGCCCGTCACATTGTCCGGTAACAGATTCTTGAGTTCTTCCAGGCTGAACCCGGCCTGCTGCGCGCACTGGATGATCTGCAAGGTTTGCAGAACCTGCTGCGGATAGCGCCGATAGCCGTTGGCCGAGCGCTGCACCTGCTGGATCAAGCCCTGAGCCTCATAAAAGCGGATGCGCGAAGCGGTCAGTCCGCTCAACTGCGCCAGTTCACCAATCTTCATAGTGCCCTCGTTTTCCTGCTTGACATTAAAGTTAACTTTAAGCTTAGCCTCCGCTCATCACTGATGAGGAGTCAAGCATGTCGCCCTTCCAAGCGTTGAATTTGCCCAACGGCCAGACCATCGGCAATCGCATCGCCAAAGCCGCGATGGAGGAGAATCTCGCCGACCTCGATCAGGCGCCCGACCACGCGTTGTTTCGCTTGTACCAGGCCTGGGCCGAGGGCGGAACCGGTCTGTTGTTGACCGGCAACGTGATGATCGACCGCCGCGCGATGACCGGCCCCGGCGGCGTGGTGCTGGAGGATGAACGACACCTTGAGCGCTTTCGGCAATGGGCGAACATTGGCCGGGCCGGTGGTGCGCAGTTCTGGGTGCAACTCAATCATCCCGGCCGCCAGACCATGGCCAACCTCGGTCAACAAGCCTTGGCACCGTCGGCGGTGGCGTTGGATCTGGGGTCGTTTTCGAAGATGTTCGCCGAACCGAAACCCATGAGCGAAGCCGACATTGAAGAGGTGATCCAGCGCTTCGCCACCAGCGCCACTTTGGCCGAAAAGGCCGGTTTCACTGGTGTGCAGATCCATGCCGCGCACGGTTACCTGATCAGCCAGTTCCTTTCGCCGCTGACCAATCGCCGCAATGACCAGTGGGGCGGATCGCTGGAGAATCGTGCTCGATTGCTGTTGGCCGTGGTCAGCGCGGTGCGTAAAGCCGTATCGCCGCAGTTTTGCGTTTCGGTAAAGCTCAACTCGGCGGATTTCCAGCGCGGCGGCTTCGACGCCGACGACTCCAGGCAAGTGATCCAGTGGCTCAACGAACAGCAGATCGACTTGCTGGAACTCTCTGGCGGCAGCTACGAAGCACCGGCGATGCAAGGCGAAGCTCGCGACGGCCGCACGTTGGCGCGAGAAGCTTACTTTCTGGAAATGGCTGGCGAGTTGGCCAGCGTGGCGCGGATGCCGGTGATGGTCACGGGCGGAATCCGCCGCTTGGCAATCGTTGAACAGGTGCTCGACAGCGGCATCGCCATGGCCGGTATCGGCACCGCGCTGGCCGTTGAACCGCTGCTGGTCAAACACTGGTGCGAAGGCCAAAACAGCCATCCGCAGCTACCGCCGATTCGCTGGAAACGCAAAGCACTGGCATCGCTGGCGACCATGGCGGTGGTGAAATTCCAACTGGCTCGGTTGAGTCGCGGGCGTACGACACGGCCGCAGGTGTCAGCGGTTTGGGCGTTGATTCTCGATCGTTTGCACATCACCCGGCGCACCCGGCAATACCGTCAGGCCATGGGCAAGTAATCCCGGACCAGCCATTTGACCCATAAAAAAGCCGCAACCTGGGTTGCGGCTTTTCTGTTTTACGCCGGGATCAGTGAGCGAACAGCGAGTTGCCCTTCTGCCCCGCCAGTTTCTCCGGTTTGATCAGGAACCGTGCCAGTGCCGGCAACAGCCACAGTGCACCGAACATGTTCCACAGCAGCATGAAGGTCAGCATCAGGCCCATGTCGGCCTGGAACTTGATGGCCGAGAAGATCCAGGTGCACACGCCGATGGCCAGGCACAGACCGGTGAACAATACCGCCTTACCGGTGGACTTCAGGGTCTGGTAGTACGCCTCTTGCAACGGCAGACCGGCACGCAGGAAGCTTTCCAGACGGCTGTAGATGTAGATGCCGTAGTCCACGCCAATTCCGACCCCGAGCGCCACGACCGGCAGGGTCGCGACTTTCACGCCGATGCCCATGAAGGCCATCAGGGCGTTGCCGAGTACCGAGGTCAGCACCAGCGGCAGCACGATGCACAAGGTCGCCGCCCAGGAGCGGAAGGTGATCATGCACATGACCGCCACGCAGATGTACACCAGGATCAGGATGGTCAGCTCGGACTTCTTGATCACTTCGTTGGTGGCCGCTTCGATCCCTGCGTTACCAGCCGCCAGGATGAACTCCAGGTTTTCGGTATTGTGCTCCTTGGCGAATTCCTGCACGGCATGCACCGCACGATCCAGGGTTTCAGCCTTGTGGTCGTTGAGGAACACCAGCACCGGTGCCAGCGAGCAACTGTTGTTGTACAGGCCATCGGCACGGGCAATCGAGTTGTTCAGCACGTCCGGGTTGCGCGACAGGGTTTCCCATTTCAGGTTGCCCTCGTTCATGCCCTTGATCATTTGCTTGGACACGGTCACCAGGGAAATCGCCGACTGCACGCCTTCGGTGTTCTGCATCTTCCACATCAGCTCGTCGATCGGCGCCATGGCTTCGTAACGCGAGCAGCCTTCAGACTTGGTCTTGACCATCACCACCAATACATCGGAGCTGGTGGAGTAATTGCTGATGATGAAGTTGTTGTCCTTGTTGTAGCGCGAGTCCGGACGCAGTTCCGGTGCGCCCTGGTCAAGGTCGCCGATCTTCAGGTTCTGGCTGTACCAGAGGCCGCCACCAAAGGCGACCAGCGCCAGCAGGATCGAGACCGGTGCGACTTTCGCGCTGGCGAAATTCGACAGCAGGCGCCAGAACGGATGCTCGCGGGTCGCGTCTTTCTTGCTGCGGGCCACGGCACGCTTGCTGATGCCGACGTAGGAAATCGCTACCGGCAGCAGGATCAGGTTGGTGAACACGATCACCGCCACGCCGATGGACGCGCCGATGGCCAGTTCACGGATCACGCCGATATCGATGATCAGCAGCGTGATGAAACCCACGGCATCGGCGAGGATCGCGATCATCCCCGGCAGGAACAACTGGCGGAAGGTGCGGCGCGCTGCGGTCAGGGCGTTGTCGGCCTCACTGGATTGCAGGGCAATACCGTTGATCTTTTGCACACCGTGGGAAATACCGATGGCGAAGATCAGGAACGGCACCAGCATTGAATACGGATCAAGTCCGAAACCGAAGAAGTGCATCAACCCGAGCTGCCAGATCACCGCGACCAGTGTCGTGCTCAACACCGCCACGGTGCTGCGCAGGCAGTTGGTGAACCACAGCAACAGGATCAGGGTAATGACGAAGGCGATGCCAAAGAACATCACCACCATCACCAGGCCATCGATCAGGTCGCCGACTTTCTTGGCGAAACCGACGATGTGGATCTTGACGTTGGGGTTCTGCGCTTCGAACTTGTTGCGGATCTTGTCTTCGAGTTCATGGGAGAACTTGCGGTAGTCCAGTGCGAGCAACTTGCCTTGGTCCTGAGGGTCCGGATAGGACTCCAGCAGTGGGATATCGACAATGCTCGACTTGAAGTCGTTTGCCACCAGACGCCCGACCTGACCGGATTTGAGCACGTTGTTGCGCAGCAGGTCGAGGCTGGCCTGGGAGCCGTTGTAACTCTGCGGGATCACTTCACCACCGGCGAAGCCCTCCTCGGTCACTTCGGTCCAGCGAACGCTCGGACTCCACAGCGACTTGAGGCCGGAACGATCGACGCCGGAGATGTAGAACACCTCGTCGTTGATCTGGCGCAGGGTCTCCATGTATTCCTTGGAGAAGATGTCGCCGTCGGTGGCTTCCACCGAAATCCGCACGGTGTTGCCCAGGTTCGCCAGATCGTTGCGGTGCTCCATCATCTTCTGGATGAAGGGATGCTCCAGCGGGATCATTTTTTCGAAACTGGTGGACGGCCGGATCAGCGTCGCCTGCCAGAACAGGAAAATGCTGACCAACAGGCAGATGACAATCACTGCCGGGCGGTTGTTGAAGATCAGGCGCTCTAGGAGTGTCGCCTTTTCCTGGTGATGAGTACTCAAGGAAGTCATAGCTGCGCCTTCTTATTATTAACCCGGCTCATTTGCCCGACTCGGTGCCGTTCGGCGAAGTGACGCGAACGCCGCCCTGTCCTGCCAGAACCAGATTGCCATTGCCTGCCGCCGTGACCGCCGAGACGGAAATGCGATCCTTACGGTTGACCACTTCGAAGGTTGCGCCATCGTCGCTGCTGCGAATCACCGAACCGCCATTACCGACGATCACGATAGAACCATCTTCGAGCAGCGTGCCACCGGACAGGCCAAACTCCAGGTCACCGCGTTCGGCCTTGAGTTCGACTTGTTCCCAGTTGCTACCGAAATCGGTGGAGCGATACAGATTGCCGCGCAGGCCATAAGCCAACAGCGTAGAAGGTTGTGCGGTGCCGATCACGCCAAACAGCGAACCTTCGTACGGGCCTTCGAGTTTTTCCCAGGTCTGGCCCCAATCGGCGGAGCGGAACATGCTGCCCTGCTCGCCAACGATAAACAGACCGGAGTCCTTGACCGCAGCGATGGCGTTGAGGTGGAACTGGTCTTCGTTGTCCAGCCGGTCGCTGACATCTTCCCAGTTTTTCCCACCATCGGTGGTGGTCATCAAAGCACCGTAAGCGCCCACGGCAAAGCCGCTGTTGACGTCCTGGAACCAGACATCGAGCAGCGGCGATTCGCGTTTCAGATCTTCGAATTGCTTGGTCCAGGTGACGCCGCCGTCCTCGCTGGCGAGGATCTGGGCGTCATGACCGACGGCCCAGCCGTGTTTGTCATCGACAAAAAACACTGAGGTCAGCAGTGCCCGGGTTGGCACCTTGGCTTGAGTCCAGTTTGCGCCCTGGTCATCGGAATACAGAATGTGCCCACGATCCCCGACCGCCACCAGGCGCTTGCCTGCGTGGACGACATCGAGCATCAGGCTTTTGCTGGCCTTGGCCGATTCAATCGAATAAACAACGTCGGATGCCGGCGCAGCCGCGGCCAGCGCAGGTGCTGACAGCATGGCAGAGCCCAACAGCGAGAGCGCTGTAGCCAGCAACGCGAACTTGCGTAATGCCAGCGGGCGGCAGATACCCACACCCATGACAGGCTCACTCATAGACCTTCCCCCATTATTATTGTTAGGTCGTTCAACCTTTCTGGGCGCCGCTAGGGTGCTGACCGGGATCACCTGTTTCAGAGCATAGTCCTGAAACCCGCAATCCAGAGCCCCTTCGGAAGCTGGCTTATCCTATCGGTGTTTTTGAAGGGCTGACAATCGACGGCACGTTATGTTTTGTTAACCGGGGGGGTATGTGTTTTCTCTGAATGATTGGGTATTAGGTGGGGTGATTAGGGGTTCGGGGTTCGGGGTTCGGTGTACATATCCATTTCGGCGGTAACGGCCGCTGGCGGTTTCGCTCTTACAGCGACTCACTTTTTCAAACGCCGGAGTGCCGGCCCAGCAAAAAGTAAGCAAAAGGCTTTGCCCCGGCGTACGGCACCTCGCTGGGGCTCGGTGTTCCCTCGCTACGGTGTCCATCAGGGGGCATCGCCTACGGTCTGCTGCGCGACGACCTCCTCTCGATGTGTGCGGCTTCGCCGCACGGCGCTACGCGCCTAACCCCCTGATGAACACCTACGCTCGGCCTGCCGAAGGGGCAAAAGATCAAAAGCAAAAGCGAGGCGGCCGACCGGCCGGCCTGGTCGTTAGTTCGTGCGCATTTCCCTGTAGGAGCTGTCGAGTGCAACGAGGCTGCGATCTTTTGATTTTGTTTTTTACAAGCGAGATCAAAAGATCGCAGCCTGCGGCAGCTCCTACATTGGACGTGATACAGCCGAAAAATCAGGTCGGCTGTCGGCTCCTACAATGGATCGGCGTACACCCACGCTCTTCACCACTCAACAGGCCGAGCGTTAGCTCGCCTGCCGCTCTTGATCTTGATCCACCCGCCCCTTCGGAAGGCTGAGTGGAGGCGTTCATCCGGGGGGAGGCGCGCAGCGCCGTGCGGCGAAGCCGCATACATCGAGAGGAGGTTGAAGCGAAGCCAACCGGAGGCGATGCCCCCGGATGGATGCCGGAGCGAAGGAACGCCGAGCCCCAGCGAGGGGCCGGACGCTCGGGGCGAGCGTTTTTTTGCTTACTTTTTTGAGGCGTTTGTCAAAAAAGTGAGTCGCCGTAAGGGCGAAACCATAAGCCGCCGTTACCGCAGCAACGGATATGTACTCAATCAGCCAAGGCCTTGGTCGGCCCAAAGGCCGCCAAGGTCAACAGCAAGCAGACTCAAGCCAAACTCTTGCTAACCACCTCAAACACATCACTGGACAACTGCCCCGAAGCCCTAATCCGCTCCAGCTCCCCTTTCATCAACGCCTGACGCGCAGCGTCATACTTGCGCCAGCGAGTCAGAGGCGCCAACTGACGAGAAGCAATCTGCGGATTAAACCCGTTCAGCTTGATCACCAGATCCGCCAGGAAGCGATACCCGGAACCATCCGCCGCATGGAAGTTGATCAGGTTCTGCCCGGCAAACGCACCGACCAACGCACGCACCTTGTTCGGGTTCTTGATGTTGAACGCAGGATGCTGCATCAACTGACGAACCCGTTCCAGCCCACCCGGCAACCCACTGCCGGCCTGAACGCTGAACCACTGATCCATGACCAGTGGGTTGTCCTTGAAGTGCTCGGCAAAACTGGCCAGCGCCGTGGCCTTCTGCTCTTCGAACGGCGAGTTGATCAACACGGCCAGCGCGGTCAAACGCTCGGTCATGTTATCGCACGCGTCGAATTGTTCCAGCGTCGCGGCCAACACTTCCGGCTTGCCGCTGAGCATCAGGTACGACAGCGCTATGTTCTGCAAGGCACGGCGGGCGAAATGCTCGGCCTCGGCCACGTACGGAGTTTGCTTGGACAAGTCGCGGTTGGCCTGATAACGCAGCCACAAACCCTCGAACAGCGCATCCGCCAGTTGTTTGCGGGCAAACTCACGGGCGGTGTGGATGGCGTCGACATCCGCCACTTCGCTGATTTCGGTAAGGTACGCTTCGCTCGGCAGCGAGAGCATTTCGGCGACCATCGCCTGGTCCAGCGACTCATCGGACAGCACGGTGCGCAAGGCCGAAACCAGACGCTGATCCAGCACCAGCGCTTCGCCCTTCTGTTGCTGGGCGATCAATTCTTGCAGCACCTGCACCGACAATTGCTGACCGGCATCCCAACGGTTGAAACCATCGCTGTCGTGCTGCATCAGGAACATCAACTGATCGCGGTTGTACGGGAAGCTCAGTTTCACCGGCGCGGAGAAACCACGCAGCAACGACGGCAGTGGTTGTTCGGCGATGTCGACGAACGTGAATGTCTGCTCGGCTTCGGTTACCGAAATCACCCGGGTCGTGCCTTGGGCAGCAGCTTCACCGGCCAGACGCAGGGCAATCTCGTTACCCTTGCTGTCGAGCAGGCCCAGTTCGACCGGAATCACGAACGGCAGTTTTTCTACCTTGTCCGGGGTTTGCGGGCAGCTTTGACGGAAGGTCAGGCTGTAGGTTTTTGCCGCCGCGTCGTAGGACTCGCTGACCGCTAAACGCGGTGTACCAGCCTGGCTGTACCAGCGCTTGAACTGGGTCAGGTCCACGCCATTGGCGTCTTCCATGGCCTTGATGAAGTCATCGCAAGTCACGGCTTGGCCGTCGTGGCGTTCGAAGTACAGGTCGCTGCCCTTACGGAAGCCTTCGGCGCCGAGCAAGGTGTGGATCATGCCGACCACTTCCGAGCCCTTTTCGTACACGGTCAGGGTGTAGAAGTTGGAAATCTCGATGAAGCTGTCCGGGCGCACGGCGTGGGCCATAGGGCCGGCGTCTTCGGCGAACTGGTGGGTACGCAGGTAGGCCACGTCCTGGATACGCTTGACCGTGGCCGAGTTCATGTCGGCGGAGAAGCCCGAATCGCGGAACACGGTGAAACCTTCCTTCAGCGACAACTGGAACCAGTCGCGGCAGGTCACGCGGTTGCCCGACCAGTTGTGGAAGTATTCGTGGGCGACGATTGCCTCGACCCGCTGGTGCGCGGCATCAGTGGCGGTTTCGGCGCGGGCCAGCACGGCGCTGGAGTTGAAGATGTTGAGGCCCTTGTTTTCCATGGCGCCCATGTTGAAGTCGTTCACGGCGACGATCATGAAGATGTCCAGATCGTACTCGCGACCGTAGACCTCTTCGTCCCAGCGCATGGATTTCTTCAGGCTGTTCATGGCGTGCTGGCACTTGTCGATGTTTTCCGGCTCGACATAAATGCGCAGCGCTACAGTGCGATCGGTCATGGTGGTGAACGTGTCTTCGACACACCACAGATCACCGGCCACCAGCGCGAACAGGTACGCCGGCTTCATGAACGGGTCTTCCCAGGTCGCCCAGTGCCGGCCATCTTCACCGGGACCGCTGGCAATCGGGTTGCCGTTCGACAGCAGCACCGGGTAGCTGTGCTGCTCGGCCACCACGGTGGTGGTGAACTTGCTCATCACGTCCGGGCGGTCGAGGTAATAGGTGATCTTGCGGAAGCCTTCGGCCTCGCACTGGGTGCAGAACATCGTGCCGGACTTGTACAGGCCTTCCAGCGCCGTGTTGGTTTCCGGGTGGATGCGCACGCTGGTGTCGACCGTGAACGTGGTGCTGGTCGGGTGCAGCGTCAGGTGGTTCTCGGTCAGTTGGTAGTCAGCTTCGCTCAGCTCGCGGTCAGCCAGGGTCACCGACAGCAGGTCGAGTTGTTGACCATCCAGCACCAACGGCGGCAGGCCCGGGCCACGCTCGGGGTTGCGGCGCATCACCAGTTGCGCGTGGACCAGGCTGTGGTCCTCGAACAACTCGAAGGTCAAATGTGTTTCGTCGATCAGGTACTCGGGGGCCTGATAGTCCTTGAGGTAGATCATCTTCGGTTGTTCGGTGCGCATGCTGGAGTCCTTAACTATGCACGGCGAGCTGGTAGGCCGTGTACTTACGAATATTGATCACGCCGGTGTCGAAGATCAGGTACTGGCCCTTGATTCCCATCAGCGTGCCTTCGGCAATCGGCTGCTTGTCCAGGTTGAAGCTGACAATCTTGGCCGGGTATTGCTCGACCGGATAGCGGATTTCGAGCGGTTCAACATCGGTAACTGTCTGGATTGCTTGTAGGCCAAATCGTTCCTGCAATGTTTGCAGGCCATCGGCGCAGCTGTCGAACAACTGGTCGCGCACCTGCGGCAGATCCACCGACACCGCATCGCCCTTGAGCAAGGCGCGCCAGTTGGTCTTGTCGGCCACCTGACTGCGGAACAGGTCCTCGACGAAACCCGATTGCTGGCGGGTCGAGACGCGCATGATCGGTAATGCCTGGCTGGCGCCCTGATCGATCCAGCGCGTCGGCAGCTGGGTGGCACGGGTGATCCCGACCTTTACCCCGGATGAATTCGACAGGTAGACGATGTGATCGGTCATGCAGAACTTCTCGCCCCACTCCGGTTCCCGGCAGGTGCCGGCGTCGAAATGGCAGCGTTCCGGGCTCATGATGCACACGTCACACTGGGCCAGTTTGGTCATGCACGGGTAGCAGTAACCCTGGCTGAAACTGGTTTTGGTCTTGCGCCCGCAATGGGTGCAGTGGATCGCACCCAGGTATTCCAGGCGCACCGTGGTGCCGATCAACGGATTGACCGGAACCTCGGTATCACCCAGACGAAATGCGTATTGCACGTTCGGCCCGTCCAGGCGCGCCGACATTTTGCTGATTGCACCGCGGCCAATCTCGATCAATGGATGGCATCCGACTTGAACAGGATATTTGGCACCTGGATCGATTTGGAGCTGCATTCCTGCGGGCCCATGTAACCCGTGCGTTCTTCCTCGGGCAGGTTCTGGATTTCCCAGGCGATCATCGCTTGCAGCGACAGTTCGCGTTGCTCGGCGGTGAGTTTGCCACCGTCGGCCCATTTACCGATTTCCACCGCCAGTTTCAGGTTCTGGTAGATGTCCGGGGTGATGTTCTTGATCATTTCGTTAAAAGAGGACATTGGGTCTCCGTCTCTTTATTGCATGTTCTGAAATTAGGCGGCCAGTTTACGGCGGTTGTACAAACCACCCAACAAACCGGTGAAGCATCCGATGAGTAACCCGCTGACATGGGCCGCGTTGGCGATTTCGCCGAAGCCGATCATCGAGACCAGCCCGGACAGGCACAGCAGCAGCCACACCAGCATCATCACCAGCACCCCACGGGGCAGGCGATAAGCGGGGTTCGGCGCCAGCAGCTGGAAGATCCAGCAGTGTCCGAGCAAGCCGTACAGCACGCCGGACAACCCGCCAAACAGGCTCGGGCCGCTGAAAACGTATTGGGTGTAGTTGGAAACCAGGCTGAACAGCAAGGTCAGGCCGACCAGGTTGATGCTGCCCTGGCGCGATTCGATGCGCCGCCCCAGCTCCCAGTACCACATGCCGTTCATGGCCAGGTGCAGGATGCCGAAGTGGATCAGCATCGGTGTGACCAGGCGCCACCACTGCCCCGCCGCCAGGCTGTCGGCCAGTGGCGTGAAGTGGATGTATTCGCCGACGATGCGGAAGTCGAGGAAGGTCAGCCAGCGCATTGCGTTGAGGTTGTCGCCGAGCATCGTCAGCGCACCGACCAGCACGCTCAGCAGGAGTATCGCGGCGGTCGCCTTGGCATAACGCACTTGCTCGACGAAACCCGGGCGCTTCCTGGTTTGCGCCACCGGAATGTCCAGTTGCTGGTCGGGATCGCCCGCCGGAAAACGTTCATACAAGGCGCGAACGTCCTCGCTGATGTTGTCCGGCACCCACAACACCTGTTCGCCCGCCTCTTCGCTGACCCGATGCGGCACTTGCATGCGTTGCAGCAATTTGACGAAGCCGCTCAGGTCCACCGCCAGCGGCAGACGCAATACCGCCACAGAACTCATTGCAACACCTCCGGTCGCTCGACATCGACCCAGACAAATTTATGCGGATCGAGCCGCGTTTCCTGATCCAGGCGATAGGCGACCAGTTTGCCGTAGAGCACGGCGCTGTAGTCCAGGCAGGCAAGGTTCGGGCGGATCGGCGCCGGTTTGCCGCTGCGCCAATAATGGCCAACGAACAGCAACGGTTCGTCGACGCCGTAGCGCAACAAGCTGTTCTTTTCCGTCGAAGTCAGAGGTGTCTGGGCTACCGGCTCAGGCAAGGCGTCTGGCTGAAACACGATATCCCCATAGGTTTTCGGGTCATCTTCCCAGAACTTGGTGCGGAAGAACGAACGCACCAGGCCATCGCCGCTGGTCATGGTCAAGCCATGGGGCAGGCGCATGTCAGTGCCGCGCAGCAAGCGGTCGAACACGGTACAGGCAAAGGACCCTGACTCGGCCGAAGCCTGGAGGAAATGCTCGTCGATGCAACCGTTGGGGAACAACGCCCGCAGCGGTTCGATCAGGCCGGCATCCCAGCAGGCGTGCACCACGCGGAAACGCCCGGCATCGAGGAACAGCGGCAGTTCATAGAACCACTGTTGGAAGTCATGCCAGTCACCCGGATGGTGTTCGAACTGGGTCAGGGTTTCATGCAGCAAACGGGCATGGCGCGGCGTGTGTTCGCGCACGAACTGCTTGCCGCTGCCAGGCAGCGCGGGCGTGCCCCAACCCAGTGCGTTGAATTCATGGTTGCCCATGATGCACAGCGCCTGACCGGCCTCGACCATGTCGTGGACGATATGCAACGCCTCGCGAATCCGCGGGCCGCGGTCGATGATGTCGCCGACGAACACCGCCATGCGCGAGGCATGGCGCCAGACGCCACCTTGTTTGTGATAACCGAGCCGGTCGAGCAAATGCTCAAGGGTCAGAGCGCAACCGTGCACGTCACCGATCAGGTCGTAGCTACGCGCGGGATCGAGCATCAGTCGCCTCCACCACCCAACTTGCTGCCCCAGCCGAGCTTGGTCCGGCAGACTTCGTAGTAGTTGTGGTCGAGCGGATGGATCAGCCGCAATTTCTGCGCTTTTTTGCTGACGGTGATGGTGTCGCCGGGCGCACAGGTAAAGTGGTTCTGCCCGTCACACGAGACTTGCGGGTAAATCTGCATATCCTTGGACACGACGATTTTCAGCTCACTGTTGCCATCGACCACTATCGGCCTGCCCGACAAGGTATGGGGGTACATCGGCACAATTACAATGGCGTCGAGCTTGGGATGCATGATCGGGCCGCCGGCGGACAGCGCATACGCCGTCGAACCGGTCGGTGTGGCGACGATCAGGCCGTCGGCCTTCTGGCTGCACACGAACTGGCCATCGATGTACAGCTCGAACTCGATCATCCGCGTCGATTTGCCGGGGTGAAGCACCACGTCGTTCAGCGCATCGCCCTGGCCGATGGCCTCGGCGTGGCGACGGACTTCGGCCTGCAGCAGAAAGCGGTTTTCCACCAGATAGTGGCCGTCGAGCACTTCGGCGACTTTGACTTCCAGCTCGTCGGGGCGGATGTCGGTCAGGAACCCGAGGCTGCCACGGTTGATGCCCAGCACCGGAATATTGTGTTTGGCCAAGGCCCGGGCGGCGCCCAGCAGGCTGCCGTCCCCGCCGACCACTATCACCATGTCACAGACTTCGCCGAGCATCTTGCGCGAAGACGTTTGCAGGCCGTGGCCCGGCAGGACTTCGGCGATGGTGTCTTCGAGGATCACGTGCAGGTGACGATCGAGCAGAAAGCGTTTCAGTCGGCGGACGGTATCCAGCACCTGGGAACTGCCCAGGCGTCCGATGATGCCGATATTGCGAAATTGCTCCATGGGGCTCCTGCTGGGGATCTGTGCGACGACGAAAAACACGATTATGGGTGAAAGCGGCGGATAGACAAAATCCTTTCAGCGCCAAGGATGTACTCCTGTTTGAGGCTATGCTCGCAAGATGATCCTATTTCCAGATTTGCTGCAGTTGCCCCACCAGTTGCGCCACCCCGAGGTGCGCGACCTGGCGTGGGTCATCCTCGCGCCGCCGATGCTCGCCGACACGCCGTGGCCGCAACGCCATCCGCTGGCCGGCAGCGACTGGGTGCAGGCACCGGAGCACCTGGAACACTGGCTGCGTCGGCTGGACCAGGACAGCTACGGCCTGCTGCACTGGCTGGCCCAGGCCCGCACCCGCCGACTTGGCCTGTATTACGAACGCCTTTGGCAGTTTGCCGTGCAGCACGCGCCCGGCATCGAACTGATCGCCGCCAACATGCCGATCCGCCGCGAAGGCCACACGCTGGGCGAACTGGACATGCTGCTGCGCGATCGCGACGGCGTGCATCACCTGGAACTGGCGATCAAGCTGTATCTCGGCCCGCAACAGGGCGACGGGCACGACGCCGCGCAATGGCTCGGTCCCGGCTGCCATGATCGGCTGGACCGCAAACTGGCCCATCTGAGCGAGCATCAGCTGCCGATTTCGGCGCGCCCGGAGAGCCGCGAAGTGCTGGCGGCGCTGGATATCCGCCAGTTCAGCGCGCATTTGTGGCTGGGTGGTTACTTGCTTTATCCATGGCCGGGGCCGGCGGCGTCTCCGCGTGGCGCACATCCGCAGCATTTGCGCGGTCGCTGGCTGCATCAAAAGGACTGGCCGGAGTTTGTCGAACAAAGTCCGCCCGGCCGCTGGCAACCCCTGCCCCGCCACGCCTGGCTGGCGCCGGCGCACTACACGGCGGAGCACACCTGGGGCGCCGAACAACTGAAGGCATGGATGAGCGACCTCGACCCGCTGGCCCCGGCGCAATTGCTGGTACGGTTAACCGAAAATGCCAAGGGCGACTGGGAAGAAGCCGAGCGGTTGTTTCTGGTGGCGGATCTTTGGCCGAATGTGCCGGGGCAAGGTTGATTCGGACTTTGTAGGTGTAGCGAAAAGATCGTCCGATCGCGGCCCGAGCCTTCGGCAGCTCCTACAGGTGTACGCATTCCAATGTAGGAGCTGCCGCAGGCTGCGATCTTTTGATCTTGCTCTTCAACAGTCTAGAGGGATAACCGCACAGCCAGCGCCGCCAACGTCACCAGCAACACCGGCACCGTCAACACGATCCCCACCTTGAAGTAATAGCCCCAGCCAATCTGAATATTCTTGCGCTCCAGCACATGCAGCCACAGCAACGTCGCCAGACTGCCGATCGGGGTAATTTTCGGCCCCAGGTCACTGCCGATGACGTTGGCGTAGATCATCGCCTCTTTCACCACGCCCGTTGCCTGACTGGCATCAATGGACAACAACCCGATCAGCACCGTCGGCAAGTTGTTCATGATCGACGACAGCAACGCGGTCAATACGCCAGTGCCCATCGCCGCGCCCCAGACGCCGTACTCGGCAAAGCCGTTGAGGCAACCCGCCAGATAGCCGGTAAGCCCGGCATTACGCAGGCCGTAGACCACCAGATACATGCCCAACGAGAAAATCACGATATGCCACGGCGCGTCTTTCATCACTTTGCGCGTGGAAATCTTGTGGCCGCGGGCCGCGATAGCCAACAGCAAGGCAGCGCACACCGCTGAAATCGCGCTGATGGGAATGCCCAGCGGTTCCAGCGCGAAACAACCGAGCAGCAGTATCACCAGCACCGCCCAACCGGCATAGAACGTCGCCTTGTCGTGGATTGCGGTTTCCGGGTGCTCCAGTTGTTCGGGATCGTATGCCTTGGGAATATCGCGCCGGAAAAACCACATCAGCATCGCCAGGGTCGCGGCCACGCTCACCAAATTGACCGGGATCATCACCACCGCATAACGGTTGAAGCCGATGTTGAAGAAGTCTGCGGAAACGATGTTCACCAGGTTCGACACCACCAGCGGCAGGCTCGCGGTGTCGGCGATGAAACCGGCACCCATGACGAACGCCAGGGTTGTCGCCTTGGAGAAACGCAACGCCAACAGCATGGAAATCACGATGGGCGTAAGAATCAGCGCAGCGCCGTCATTGGCGAACAACGCCGAGACCAGCGCACCGAGCAGCACCATGTAGGCAAACAGCTTGCGCCCGTTGCCTCGCCCCCAACGAGCCACGTGCAGCGCGGCCCAGGCAAAAAAACCGGCTTCGTCCAGCAACAGACTGATGATGATCAACGCAACAAAGGTGCCGGTGGCGTTCCAGATGATCTGCCACACCAACGGGATGTCAGTCAGGTGCACCACACCGAAAATCAGCGCCAGCACTGCGCCGAACACCGCACTCCAGCCGACGCCGAGGCCTTTGGGTTGCCAGATCACCAGGGTGATGGTCAGCAGGAAAATCAGTGACGCTACCAGCATGGGCGACTGCCTTACGGAAAATGGGAAAGAATCAGCAGCAGCGGACCGGTCGGTCGACCATCGCCTGCAAACGCGTCACATCGGCGGCAAGCCACTCGACGTTGGCCGTCAGCGCCTCTTGCAACATCGTGGTGACCCAAGGTGACAGCTGCGGGTGCAACCGGTAATAAACCCACTGCCCCTGTCGCCGATCCGCCAACAGGCCATTGCTGCGCAATTGCGCCAGATGACGGGAGATTTTCGGTTGACTGAGGTCCAGCGCTGCGGTCAGTTCGCACACGCACAGTTCGCCTTCGCGCGCGATCAGCAACGCAACACGACTGCGGGTGTCATCGGCCAAAGCCTTGAAAACATCGACGGGACTGCGGGAGTCGGACATGAAGAACACGCCTCTGAACAAACGAGGCGTGAATATATGGAATTTCGAATATGCAGTAAAGCGCTGTCTGGAAATCACAGCGCCATGCAACTGAAACTCACAAGCTTATGACATGCCCTTCGACAGGCTTGATCTGGCCATGATACAGGCGGGAAATAACGGCCTGCGCCGCTTCGTACCCGCGACTTTCCACTACCTTGAGCAACGGCTTTTCAGTGGCCGTGACCTTCTGGAAAAATTTCAGCAAGCCCTCACCGATATGCTGACTGACCCCTTCCGGCCCCCAATCGGCATTGCGCTTGCGAATCTGGATCGGTGCAAAAAAGAATACCGGCTGCGGGCCCTCGATTGCGGTCAGCCGAGCCTCATGGGTGCTTTGCGCTGAACCGGCGAAACAGCTGTAGATCAACTGTCCGGAGAAATGCTGGTGTACCCGGTCACGCAGATCCAGGTCGCCGGAAAAATCCACGTACAGCGTTGGACGGTCATTGGGCAGGTTCAGCAGCTCCTCGTACGACACCGTGCGTTCGTACAAATCAAAACGCTCGACAAAGGTTTTGTTGCCGGCCGAGGTCAACCCCACTCTTTCCAGACCAGGATGATTTCCCAGGCAAACGGCCGTGCCGTAGGCGGTTTTGCTCGATGCACTGGAGAAAACCAGCCGAGTCGCACCAAAGAACTGCTTGTCTTGCAGGAAGTCGGCGAGCATCGAAGACGTCAGGAACAGCGGCTTGAGCAATATCTGCAGGTTTTCGGTAACGGGGCTGTAGTAAGTGTCCCAACTGCAGCGGGTGTACTGGTTATAGGCCGACGTCAAACCTTGCCGGTGTTCGGCGCCGTCGTAGAAACCGCGCTCGGTAACCCGTTCCGGGCGCATCCACAGGTGGCTGGCAATCGGGAAATACCCGTAGAAACGCTCTCCGACCTTGATGCCTGCGACATCCGAGGCGATGACATCGGCAAAACCCCAGGCCGGAACGTGACCCCATTCCGCCAACCCTGTAGGAAAGAAGCCCCAGTAGTTCATCGAATTGCCATAAGCGGCGTAGGTAATGTTGTTGGTGGTCAGTGCACAACGATCAATCTTCAGAATGACTTCCCCCGCGGCGGGAACGAAACTGCGCGAAATCTGCTCGATGCGGCTTTGGTCGAGGGCATCTTTACGGGTAATCAGTCGTGTTACCGTGCTTGTGATTTGCATCCTTCAATCTCCTGCTGCGACACAGTGGCGGGTAGCACCAGCGTAGTGGCCGCCGATGAAGAACGGGTTCGGAAACAGCAAGGGCCGGTTGCCCACCGTCAATCCCCGCGCAAAACCGCTGAAACGGCCGACTCAGGCCCGGGCGATTTTCACCGTCGACGCGATTTATGAGGCATTTGTTCGGATTTGGCAGCGAGACGGCTGGTCAGGCCTGACCACCCGCGAGGTGGCACTGGAAGCAGGTGTTGCGATCGGCACGCTTTACGACTACTTCCCGAGCAAGGAAGCCTTGCTATCCGGTTACATCCGCCATCGTCTGGATATCCTGCTACAGGAACTGGATGAATCTGTCGTACAGGCCAACGACCAGGACTGGTCAACCCGAATCAAGCGCCTGATTCGACTGACCTGCGACCCCGACGATGAAGGCCAGCCCCTGTTCAACCACGCCGTGCTGCTCATCGAACACCAGATCGCCGAACCTAAACATCATCGAAGAGTGTTCGATGAGCTGGCGCAAAAATGGCGTGAAGCCTTCGCTGCCTGTGACGACCTGCCAGCGCAACCCTCGCCAGCGACCATCGATGCCTGGGTGATCATGGCGTGGGGTGGCCGACGTTATTGCGTTACCGCGCAACCAACGGCGGCACAAACCGCCGCCTGGCTGTCGGAAATGGAAACGACGATCTGTAGCCGACTGGCCAGCGCTCCGTAGCCTGGAGCGCTGGAAACCGGCAATCACATCTTTTTGTGTTGCTCGACCCACTGCCCGAAGGCATTAATGAAACTCTGCAGGAACGGCTTGACCGATTCCGACAGTTTGCCTGCCTCATCGAACGCCGAACCGGCACCGCCCAGATAGGCTTCCGGCTGCTGCATCAACGGCACGTTGAGAAACACCATGGACTGGCGCAAGTTGTGGTTGGCGCCAAACCCGCCAATCGCACCCGGCGATGCACTGATCACCGCTCCCGGCTTGTTGCTCCAGGCACTCTTGCCATAAGGGCGCGAGCCCACGTCAATAGCATTCTTCATCGGCGCGGGCACCGAACGGTTGTATTCCGGGGTCACGAACAGCACCGCGTCGGATGAACTCACTTGTTGTCGGAAAGTGCTGTAGGCTGCCGGCGGTGAATCACCATCGATGTCTTCGTTGTAGAGCGGCAAGTCGCCGATTTCGACGATAGTGAGTTTGAGGTTGGCCGGCGCCAGATCAGCCAGGGCCAGCGCAATCTTGCGGTTGATCGATGCTTTGCGCAGGCTGCCAACCACTACGGCGACGTTATAGACATTGCTCATGGAAGACTCTCGATTGTCCGTGGGGGGAGCCTGTAGTTATAGATGATCAGACGACAGTTCAACCAGTGAACACAGGTATATCTGCGTCCTGATTATTTTTTTTATGTAGGAAAACTTACCGTGCTCGATGGCGGTCTACAAAGCCGCAAATCAAGCGTTTTATCTCCAGAGGTTCTAAGCAGATGGCAGCAGTACTCGTCGGTCAGTTCCATGCAAGAGACGCGGAAGGCCGCATTTATTCCGTGCATGAGTTCCAGGATTCCACCCCGGCGACAGGTTCGGGGCCTGTTACCACCTACAAGCTGGCCATTGGCGATCGCGTAAACAAACTCGATGAAAACGAGTTTCAACTGGTGCAAACCGGCGTCACCCTGACCCGTGAACCGGAAACGAACGCCGTTTCATAACTCGATGTTATGAGCAGAAGTCATATGCGCGGACTTGGGTTAGGATTCAGCCACTGACTCCTTCACCTGCTGAACATGGACTTCACGCATGCGCTTACGCCATATCGAAGTGATCCAGGCGCTCCTGCAGACCGGTCACCTGGGCACCGCCGCCGAATGGCTGCAGTTGCCGGTGACCGAGGTCGAGCGCATTTTGCGCGACGCCGAGGATCAGTTGGGCTTCATGCTGTTCTCCAGCGTGCGCGGGCGCTTGCAGGCGACGCGTGAGGCGCGGGAATTGCAGGTTGAAATCGCCCATGTCTATGAGGCGCTCGAACCGGTGCAGCGTCTGGCCAATAGCCTCAAGCAATACCTCGCCCCTCCACTACGTATCATCTGCACCCCGCCGCTGGCCCAGCAATTGTTGCCGCACAGCATTGCAGCACTGCGTCGACGCGTGCCCGATGCGCCTTGCACCCTTCTCAGCCAACCCACCCGCGATATCGTCAAAAGCCTGTTGCTGCGCGAAAGCGATCTGGGTCTGAGCCTGCATGACCCGGACCGTGCCGAGATTGATTGCCAGGTGATTGCCCAGGGCAAACTGCAACTGCTCGCGCCGCACGGCTGGCTGCAACCGAAACAGAAGTACATCTCGCTGCAGGATCTGGCCGGTCAGGCGATGGTGGGTCTGGAAGGTCATGACCCGCTCAGCCCGGCCCTTGAGCACAAACTGCACGCGCTGCGCCCGGCGCCGGTGATTCAGACCCGGGTCCAGACCCATCAAATGATGCGCAGCATGGTCGAGGCCGGCGAAGGCCTGGCCATCGTCGACCCTTTCACCGCCCTCGGCGCCAAATCCGCCGGGCTCGATGCCTGCCCGCTGGCCCCCGCCGTTCCGATCAGCCTCTACGCCTTGACCTTGAAGAATGGCGAGCCTTCGCCCGCCGTCCAGACCTTGCTGGCGATCATCACGGAACAAGCCGCGGCGATGCTGGGGAACTGATCGGGTTTTCCAACGGGTTATCGAACACGCGATACCAGAACAGCGCCACCTCGGCGGTATTGGGATCGATGCCGCGATAGCGCATGTGGTCGATGCCGCCGATCACGTAGCCGCACCGCTCATACAACCGGCACGCGCCGAGATTGTTGTTCTGGGTTTCGAGCATGATGCCCGGCAGTTTTTTCTTGCGGCTCCAGAACTGCGCCACATCCAGCAATGCCTTGGCCACGCCATGGCGTCGCGCCGGAGCATGTACGGCCAGTTCGTCGATATGGGCAAAACCGTTCCAGTTGGTGCTGATCACCAGATGGCCGACGGGTTCGTCATCCAGATAGGCCATGAAAATCGCACTGTCGGCGGCGTCGCGGAAACTGCTGAACTCTTCAGGATCGATGCCATAGCATTTGCGGTACGGCGTAATCGGCGTGACTGTCCATTGCTCCACCGGCTGGCCTATTTCAGGCGCACCGTAGACAGCGACTTCAAAACTGAAATCACTGCCCCAGATGTAAGCGGCAAAACCTTCGTCGGCAACCCGCACCGACAGTCCTGGATAATTTGGATTCATGACCGGTTGCATACTGGGAAAGGTCCTCATTCCTTGATGCAATCGACGGTGTAGTGCCGCCCATTGCCCTCGTCTTCATGTTGCAATCCGTGCACATCGGCGACGAACCCCGGGAAACTGCTATCGAATGTGCGAGCAAACGCCAGGTAGTCGACGATCGAGCGGGTTGACTCGGTAAAGCGTTCACCGGGCATGATCAACGGAATGCCCGGGGGATACGGCACCAACATCACGGCAGCGATCCGCCCGTCCAGAGCATCGATCGACACCGCTTCGACTTCGCCGCGCACCAGGTAATCATAGGCGTCCGCCGGCTTCATGGCGATTTCCGGCAGTACGGTGTACATGCGCTTGAGATGTTTGGCCGTGGCATTGCTGCGATAGCAGGCGTGCAGTTGATCGCACAGATCGCGTAGCCCCATGCCCTGATAGCGTGCAACATTCTGCTGCGCCACACACGGCAGGCAATTCGCCAGGCTGACATTGGCGTCGTAACTGCGCTTGAACTCCAGCAGCTCGGTGAGCAGCGTGCTCCATTTGCCCTTGGTGATGCCCATGGAGAACAGCACAAGGAACGAATACAACCCGGTCTTTTCCACCACCAGCCCGCGCTCCCAAAGGAACTTGCTGACCACCGCTGCGGGAATCCCGCGTTCACTGAGAGCGCCGCCCGCGGTCAGGCCCGGCATCACCAGGGTGACCTTGATCGGATCAAGCAACACGTAATCGTCGGTCACATCGCCGAAGCCGTGCCAGTCATCCTCCGGTTGCAGCAACCAGTCTTCAGTCACCACCCGGTCGATGCCTTCTACCGACGGCGGCTGCCAGATCGAAAACCACCAGTCATCCGCCGCAATGTGCTGACGCAGATTGGCCAGCGCCCGACGAAAGCTCAGGGCTTCGTCGAACATTTCCTGCAACAGCGAACGCCCGGCCCCGCCCTCCATCATCGCCGACGCGACGTCCAGCGAAGCGATGATGCCGTACTGCGGCGAGGTGGAGATGTGCATCATGAACGCTTCGTTGAAGCGGTCACGATCCAGTTGCCGGGCGCCACCGTCCTGCACGTGAATCATCGACGCCTGGCTGAACGCCGCCAGCAGTTTGTGGGTGGAATGGGTGGTGAACACCAACGGGCCATCGTCACTGCGGGACGTGCCCATGCCGTAACGCCCGGCGAAAAACTCATGGAACGCCGCGTAGGCGTACCAGGCTTCATCAAAGTGCAGCACCTCGACGCTGTTGCCCAGCTGCTGTTTGATCAGCTCGGCGTTGTAACAGAGGCCGTCATAGGTGGAATTGGTCACTACTGCGAGTTTGACCTTGGGTGCCCGGCCCTTGGTCAGCGGGCTGGCATCGATCTTGGCCTTGATCGCCTGCGGACTGAATTCGCTCAAGGGAATCGGGCCGATGATGCCCAACTCGTTACGCTCCGGGCACAAGTACAACGGAATGGCGCCGGTCATGATGATCGAGTGCAGTACCGATTTATGGCAGTTGCGATCCACCAGCACCAGGTCATCGCGCGCCACCATGGAGTGCCAGACGATCTTGTTGGCAGTCGAGGTGCCGTTGATCACGAAGAAGGTATGGTCGGCGCCGAAGTTGCGCGCCGCCCGCGCCTCGGCTTCCGCCAGTGGCCCGGTGTGATCGAGTAGAGAGCCGAGTTCCGGCACCGAGACCGACAGATCCGAGCGCAGGGTATTTTCCCCGAAGAACTGGTGAAACGCCTGCCCCACCGGGCTCTTGTGATACGCCACGCCGCCGCCATGGCCGGGGGTGTGCCAGGAATAATTGGAATCGGCGGTGTGTTGCACCAGCGCCTTGAAGAATGGCGGCAGCAGTCCGTCCAGATACTTGCGCGCAGCCCGCGCCACTTGCCGGGCTAGAAACGGCACGGTGTCCTCGAACAGGTAAAGAATCCCGCGCAGCTGATTGAGCTCGGCCATGGCGTCGGCGGGCGCGTTTTCCAGGGTCACTTGTTCGCCCAGGGCGAAGATCGGCAAATCCGGCGCACGCACACGCGCCAGTCCGATCAACTCGGCCATATTGTGTAACAAATGAGAATGGGCGCTGGCGTCTTCCGCTGCGATCAGCATGCACGACAGGCCGTGATGCGTCGACGCGACCAGCCGCCCTTCGGTGTAATCCATCGCCGAGACGATGCTGAAACCTTCCTGTTCCAGCTCCCGGGCGATACCCCGCACGCGATCGCCGGCGACAGTATCGGCCTTGATGTCGCGATGGACAATCAAGACCGGGAATTTCAGATCTTTGTACATGAGGCTCAGTGTCCCGAGGCGGCAGACCAGAGCCTGCCAATCACCTCAGGGTAGAGGGTTGAAGCGGATGTGGCGAGTGTGATGCCCTGAAATGGGTCATTCGTCGCATGCCAGTGGTGCGGTTTATTGGAGATCAAAGGATTGCAGCCTCGTTTCACTCGACAGCTCCTACAGGATTACGCATTCCCTTGTAGGAGCTGTCGAGTGAAACGAGGCTGCGATCTTTTCGAAAGTCCTACGCCTGTGCTTCCGCCTCGGCCAATTGCAACCACAACGCCGGGGCGCCGGCGGATTTGCTGATGATTTCCAGACGCGTCGCGTGTTGCGCCAGATCGTCTTCACTGGCGCGAATGATGAGGGCCGGCTTGCGATCGGCCGGCAGACGACGGATTTCAGTGGCGGAGTTGTCCGCGCCTTCACCGGAACCATTGCCGTCGGACGCGTTACCGGCCAGGGACAGGCTGGTCTGGCCGCCGGTCATGGTCAGGTAGACGTCGGCGAGAATTTCGGAGTCGAGCAAGGCGCCGTGGAGTTCACGGCCGGAGTTATCGACGCCATAACGTTTGCACAACGCATCGAGGCTGTTGCGCTGCCCCGGGTGACGTTCCCGGGCCATCATCAAGGTATCGAGGATCGAGCAGTGTTGCGTGATGTCCGCACGTTCGTGCTGGCCCATCAGGGCAAATTCGTTGTTGATGAAGCCAACGTCGAACGCCGCGTTATGGATGATCAGTTGCGCGCCCTTGATGAACTCGAAGAACTCTTCGGCCACCTCGGCGAAGCGCGGCTTGCCCACCAGGAATTCGTTGGTGATGCCGTGGACGCCGATGGCGCCTTCATCACTTTCGCGGTCCGGTTGCAGGTAAACGTGAAAATGCCGGCCGGTCAGGCGCCGACCGATCAACTCGACACAACCGATTTCGATAATCCGGTGGCCGTCGGTCACCGGCATGCCGGTGGTTTCGGTATCGAGTACAACGGATCTGGTGGCCATCAGTGCTCAGCTCTCAACGGGTCAATCGTGCAAAAAACGCGGATATTAACATGCTCCCCGTAGGAGCTGCCGCAGGCTGCGATCTTTTGATCCTGAAAAGCACAGTCAAAAGATCGCAGCCTACGGCAGCTCCTACAGGATCAAAATCAGTCTTGCTTGTAGCCACGCACTTCATCCACGCCACGGTTGGCCAATTGGTCGGCCCGTTCGTTGCCGTGATGGCCAATGTGCCCGCGCACCCATTTCCAGGTGACGTTGTGGCGGTTGACCTGTTCGTCGAGCAGCTTCCACAAGTCAGCGTTCTTCACCGGTTCTTTCGCAGCGGTTTTCCAGCCGCGTTTTTTCCAGTTGGCCATCCACTCGTTGATGCCTTTCATCACGTACTGGGAGTCGGTCACCAGCAACACATCGCACGAACGCTTGAGTTCTTCCAGGCCGCGAATCGCGCCCATCAGCTCCATGCGGTTGTTGGTGGTATTCGCTTCGCCGCCCCAGAGTTCTTTTTCAACGCCCTTGCACACCAGCAACGCGCCCCAGCCACCAGGACCGGGATTGCCTTTGCAGGCGCCATCAGTGAACAGTTCTACGCTATCGCTCATGCCAATCTATCCAGAAAATGCGGTGGCCCGCCGATCGCTGATCGACAACGCCCGAGACCGGGGCAACCCCGGTCGGAAATTGAAATTGGGTATTACGGTTCGATATTGCGCCGGTTGACCTTGGCCATCGGCAACGGAATCAGCTTGCCCATCGGTTCGCGGCGTTCCTGGCGGACCGGTCGCAGCCCTACGACAATCTTGCGCGCGACCAATAAATAGAAGCCGCCGCCGGACAATTGCCAGTCACCGGCCTTGCGTTCCCAACCGGCCAGACGGGTCTGCCAGGCAGGCGAGGCAAGCGGCGGACGATAGCACCCGAAGCGGCGTTTCTCCAGCGCGAAGCCCAGCAGGTTCAACCAGTCAGCCACCCGTGACGGAGAAATGCAGCGCGCCTTGCCCAACCCGTCATGAGCAAACACATGACGCAGGCCCCAAGTGCTCCAGGGATTGATGCCTATGATCAACAGATGCCCGCCGGGCCGAACGCTGCTCGCGGCTTCGCGCAGCAAACCGTGGGGCGACAGGCAGAAATCCAGGCCGTGCTGCAACACCACCACATCGGCGGCATGCTCGCTCAACGGCCAGGCCTGTTCCTCGCAGACAATCTCGACCCCCGGCAACGGTGCGCCGAGGCGTACATTGCGTTGGACTTGCGGTGCCGACGGCGGAGTTTGCGCGGACGGGCCGTAATGCACCAGATAGCCGCCGAAAAAGCGCCCGAGCTCTTCTTCGAGCATGCGCCGTTCTTCATCCAGCAAAAATTGCCCGATCGGACCGGACAGCCACTCGCGGGCCTCGCTGATCAATTCCAGCCAGTCAGGATCGGCCTGAGCGAACGCTTTATCGGTCATTGCATTCTCCAACGCGCCAGGAAGTTCTAAGATGCGCCATTGTTTTCCGCTTGGCGAATCCGACGATGATACAGATCACTGCCCTGCCCGCCTTCACCGACAACTACATCTGGTTGTTACAAGACCCCGACACCCGGCGCTGCGTGGTGGTCGATCCGGGCGATGCCGCGCCGGTACAAGCCTGGCTCGCGGCAAATCCGACGTGGGTACTCAGTGATATTCTGATCACTCACCACCATCATGACCATGTCGGCGGCGTCCAACAGCTCAAGAAAGCGACGGACGCAAAAGTCTATGGCCCGGCCAGCGAAAACATCCCGGCGCGGGACGTGGCCCTCAAGGACAACGATCGCATCAACGTGCTCGGCCATGACTTTGATGTTATCTCCGTACCCGGTCACACCTTGGGGCACATTGCCTATCATCACCCCGGTCTGCTGTTCTGTGGCGACACCCTGTTCGCTGCCGGTTGCGGCCGTTTGTTCGAGGGCACGCCCCAGCAAATGTACACCTCGTTGTCGCGTCTCGCGGCGCTTCCCGAGGATACGCGGGTGTACTGCACCCATGAATACACCCTGAGCAATCTACGCTTCGCCGCTGCTGTCGAGCCGGGTAATCCGGACACCCTCGAACGCCTGGCCACCGTCACCCGACAACGGGAAGCCGGCATCATCACGCTGCCTTCCACGGTGGCCCTGGAAAAGCGCACAAATCCGTTTTTGCGCACCGGCGAAACATCCGTTAAAGAAAAAGCGGATGAACGGACCGGCACCGATAACTCCGCGCCCGATATGGTTTTTGCTGCTTTAAGGGCGTGGAAAGACACGTTCTAAACAGCTTGCACGATGGTCCTAAAACGCTGAAAGGTTGACCGCAGAGGGTGCGCTTTCTAGAATCGCCCGACATTTTTGCCCGGAACTTACTTCCAGCCAATGTCGTCATCCATACGTAAGTCCATCAATTCAGACGCATTGACCCGCTTGGCTCAAGCCATAGCGGTGGCTGTGTCCGCCACTCTGGCGGGTTGTTCCAGCCATGCTCCGCAGACTGAAGCGACACATACGCCGAACATTGCTGCCCGCGCCAAGCAGAAGCCTGTCTGGCTCAGCGAAAAGCCGAGCCCGCAGATCCCGCAGGACGTCTGGGAGCGCATGCGCCAGGGCTTCCAGTTGCAGGACAACGTGGGCGTCAACCCGCGCATCGAGCAACAGCGCCTGTGGTTCGCCAGCAATCCTTCGTTCCTCGAAAACGCCGGGGAACGCGGCAGCCTCTACATTCACTACATCGTCGAACGCCTTGAAGAACGCAACATGCCGCTGGAACTGGCACTGCTGCCGGTGATTGAAAGCGCCTACAACCCGATGGCCTATTCCCGGGCCGATGCGGTTGGCTTGTGGCAGTTCATTCCGTCCACCGGGCGTTACTTCAACCTGCGTCAAACCCGCTTTTATGACGGACGTCGCGACATTACCGCGTCGACCACCGCGGCGATGGATTACCTGACCCGTCTGCACGACATGTTCAACGGCGACTGGCTGTTGGCCCTGGCTGCCTACAACGCCGGTGAAGGCACGGTCAGCCGCGCAATCGAGCGTAATGAAAAGCTGGGCTTGCCGACCGACTACTGGAACCTGCCGCTGCCCGCCGAGACCCAGGCCTATGTGCCGAAGTTGCTGGCCCTGTCACAAGTGGTGCTGGCGCCGGAAGCCTACGGGGTGAATCTCAACCCGATCGCCAACGAACCGTATTTCCAGGTCGTCGAAATCAACCAGCGCATGGACCTGTCCAAGGTTGCCGCGGTGGCCAACATCGACGAAGACGAACTGTTCCAGCTCAACCCGGCCTTCAAGCAGCGCACCACCATCGACGGCCCCCAGCATTTGCTGGTGCCGACGTCCAAGGCGCAGTTGCTGACCACCAGCCTGCAAACCATGCGTCCGGAAGAGCTGATCAGCAAGAAGCCGCTCAAGCCTGTGTTCGATGGTGCAGACAACACGGCAGTGGCCAGTGCCAAACGCAATTACCGGGTCAAACGCGGCGACAACCTGGGCTCCATCGCCAAGGCCAACAATGTCGACGTCAAGGATATCCAGCGCTGGAACAAGCTGTCGGGCAAAAACCTCAAGCCCGGCCAGACCCTGGTCTTGCAGGACACCAGCAAGCGCAGCCCGGGTCGCGTCAACACCGTGGTTGCGGCCAATTCCAAGACCAAAGCCAAGAAGTCGCAATCGCAGTACAAGGTTCAGCAAGGCGATTCGCTGTACATCGTGGCCAAGCGCTTCAACGTTGAAATGCAACACCTCAAGCGCTGGAATCCGCGGGTCGGCCAAGCGCTGAAGCCGGGGCAGATGCTCACGGTATCGAACCCGCACTAAAATAATGTCGCGCCGAAAAGATCGCAGCCTTCGGCAGCTCCTACAGGATGAACACCATTCCATGTAGGAGCTGCCGAAGGCTGCGATTTTTTTTATGTCCAAACAGTGCTTTCGAAGGCCGTCTTTTTCCTGTCCATACAAGCTGTTACTGTACGGGCCACCAAGCCCAAGCCGCCCGGATCGGATTTCTTATTTGAAGCGTCCCCTGCTCCTGCTCCTGATCAGCCTGGCCTTGAGTTCCAACGCAAGCGCGACGATCAGCGAAAGCCATGGTTATGCGCAGTTCGGCACGCTCAAGTATCCGGCCAGATTTACCCACTTCGACTGGGTCAACCCGCAAGCGCCCAAGGGCGGTACGTTGCGGGTGATGGCGTTTGGCACGTTCGACACACTCAACCCGTACACTTTCAAGGGCACCAGCCCGGTTGCCACGCCGAACTTCCTGCAATACGGCATCAACGAGCTCAACGAACCGTTGATGGTCGGCACCGGCCAGTACGCACCGTCGGGCGACGAGCCCACCTCCAGTTATGGCCTGATCGCCCAATCGGTGGAGTACAGCGAGGATCGCAGCTGGGTGGTGTTCAACCTGCGCCCCGAAGCGCGCTTCCACGATGGCACGCCGATCACCGCGTACGACGTGGCGTTCTCCTACCGTTTGCTGCTCAAGGAAGGCCATCCGCAGTACCGCACCAATCTTCAGGAAGTATTGCGGGTCGACATTCTCAACCCGCAGCGTATTCGGTTCGTGTTCAAGCGCGCCGGCAATCCTTTGCTGATCCTGCGTCTGGGCGAGTTGCCGGTGCTGCCGCAGCACTACTGGAAAGGTCGCGACTTCAAGGCGACCACCTTCGAACCGCCGCTGGGCAGCGGGCCGTATCGCATTACCTCGGTGACACCGGGCCGGCAGATCGTCTTCGAGCGGGTCAAGGATTACTGGGGCAAGGATCTCTCGGTCAACCGTGGCAAGTACAATTTCGACCGCATGGAAGTCGAGTTCTATCGTGACAGCGACGTCGCGTTCGAAGCGTTCAAGGCCGGTGAGTTCGACATCTACATCGAGCATCAGGCAAAGAACTGGGCCAACGGTTATGGCTTCCCGGCGATACGCCGTGGCGAGGTGATCAAGGCGCAGATCCCGCACCAGATCCCGACTCAGACGCAAGGCCTGTTCATGAACAGCCGCCGCGCGACGTTTGCCGAGGCCCGGGTTCGCGAAGCACTGGGGTTGATGTTCGACTTCGAGTGGACCAACCGCACGCTGTTCAGCGGCGCCTACAAACGCGCCATGAGTTACTACCCCAACAGCGAGTTCTCCGCCACCGGCCTGCCGGTCGGCCATGAATGGCTACTGCTCAAGCCGTACCGCGAACAGCTTCCCGCCCGATTGCTCACCGAACCGTTCAGCCTGCCGCAAACCCAGGGCCAGGGCATTCCTCGGGAAACCATGCGCAAGGCCTTGAGCCTGCTCGCCGAGGCGGGCTGGAAGCTCAACGGCCAGCGCTTGCAGAACGCGGCCGGGCAACCGTTGCGCCTGGAGATCTTGCTGGTCAATCCGAACCTGGAACGCATCCTTCAGCCTTACGTCGAGAACCTCGCCAGCATCGGCATCGACGCCCGGTTGCGCACCGTCGATCGCGCCCAGTACAAACAGCGTCTCGACCAGTTCGACTTCGACATGATCCTGATGACCCTTAACCAGACGCTTAGCCCCGGTCTGGAACAGTGGCAGTACTTTCACTCCAGTCAGGTCGGGGTCAAGGGCAGCAAGAACTACGCGGGCATTGCCAATCCGGTGGTCGATCATCTGCTCGAACAACTGCTCGCAGCCAAGACCCGCGATGAGCAAGTCGCCGCCGGCAAGGCCCTCGACCGGGTGCTGCTGTGGCAGCACTACATCATTCCCAATTGGTATCTCAATTATCACCGCCTGGCGTACCGCAACCGGTTCGCCTTCGTCACTACGCCGCCCTATACCCTGGGCCTGAGCGCGTGGTGGTTGAAATCTTCGGAGAAAGATCGATGAAACCCATCAGCGCCCTGCTCTTGCAGGCCAGCGCCCTATTGTTCGCCGGGCTGGTCAGTGCCGCCCCGCAACATGCGTTGACCCTGTACAACGAACCGCCGAAGTACCCGGCCAACTTCAAGCACTTCGATTACGTCAACCCGGACGCGCCCAAGGGTGGCATCTTCCGGCAGGCCGGTTTCGGCGGTTTCGACAGCCTCAACCCGTTCATCAGCAAAGGCGTGTCAGCCAACGATATCGACCTGATCTACGACACCCTGGCCAGGCAGAGCCTGGACGAACCCTTCACCGAATATGGCCTGATCGCCGGCAAGATCGAAAAAGCCCCGGACAACGACTGGGTGCGTTTCTATCTGCGGCCCGAAGCGCGTTTCCATGACGGCCATCCGGTGCGCGCCGAAGACGTGGTGTTCAGCTTCCAGACGCTGATCAAGGACGGTGCGCCGATGTACCGCGGTTACTACAACGACGTCGAAGATGTGGTTGCCGAAGATCCGCTGACCGTGCTGTTCAGGTTCAAGCATAAAAACAACCGGGAGTTGCCGTTGATCCTCGGCCAGTTGCCGGTGCTGCCCAAACACTGGTGGGCGACCCGTGATTTCAACAAGGGCAACCTTGAGATGCCACTGGGCAGCGGACCGTACAAGGTCGCCGAAGTGAAGGCCGGGCGTTCGGTGCGCTATGAACGGGTGAAGGACTATTGGGGCAAGGACCTGCCGATCAATCGCGGGTTCTACAACTTCGATGTGATGACCACCGACTATTACCGCGACAACACCGTGGCGCTCGAAGGCCTCAAGGCCGGGCAGTTCGATTACTGGCTGGAGATGACCGCGAAGAACTGGGCCAACGCCTACAACATTCCGGCGGTCACCGAGGGCCGGCTGATCAAGGAGCAAATCCCCAACGGCAACCCTACCGGCATGCAAGGCTTCGTCTTCAACTTGCGCCGCCCAGTGTTCCAGGACGTGCGCGTGCGCCAGGCACTGACCCTGTTGCTGGACTTCGAATGGACCAACAAACAATTGTTCAACGGCGCCTACGCGCGTACCCGCAGTTATTTCGAGAACTCGGAAATGGCCGCCACCGGCCTGCCGGACGCCGATCAACTGGCGATTCTTGACCCGTTCCGCGGCAAGATCCCCGAGCAAGTGTTCACCGAGGCGTTCCAGAACCCGGTCACCGACGGCAGCGGCATGATCCGCACCCAGCAACGCAAGGCCTATCAGTTGCTGCAAGAAGCCGGCTGGCGCATCGTCGACGACAAGATGGTCGACGCCACCGGCAAACCGGTGAGCATCGAATTCCTGCTGGCCCAGACCGAGTTCGAGCGGGTGCTGCTGCCGTTCAAGCGCAACCTGAGCGACCTGGGCATCGAACTGGTGATCCGCCGCGTCGACGTCTCGCAATACGTCAATCGCGTGCGCTCGCGGGACTTCGACATGATCGTCGGCAGCTTCCCGCAGTCCAACTCGCCGGGCAACGAACAGCGTGAATTCTGGATGACTGCGGCCGCCGACAAACCCGGCAGCCGTAATTCCATGGGCCTGAAAGACCCGGTGGTGGACCAACTGGTCGAGCAACTGATCAACGCCGATTCGCGCAAAAGCCTGGTAGCCCACGCCTGTGCACTGGACCGCGTGCTGCAATGGGGTTATTACGTGATCCCCAACTGGCACATCAAGACCTGGCGCGTGGCGTACTGGAACCACATCGGCCATCCGAAGGTCTCGCCTAAATATGACATCGGCACGGCCACGTGGTGGGTCAAGCCCGATGCGAAACCGGCGATAGAGATCGAAACCAAATTGCAAGCCGACCCTGCGGGCACGGAGTAATCAGATGCTGGCGTATATTTTTCGGCGACTGCTGCTGATCATTCCGACCTTGTTCGGCATATTGCTGATCAATTTCGTGATCATCCAGGCCGCCCCCGGCGGGCCGGTGGAGCAGATGATCGCCAAGCTCGAAGGCTTCGAAGGCGCCACCAGCCGCATTGCCGGCGGCGGTGCCGAAGTGTCGGTGGCCGGTTCCGCCTATCGCGGCGCCCAAGGCCTGGACCCGGCGCTGATCAAGGAAATCGAGCACATGTACGGCTTCGACAAATCGGCGCCGGAACGTTTGTGGATCATGGTCAAGAACTATGCTTCGCTGGATTTCGGCGACAGCTTCTTCCGCGATGCCAAGGTCATCGACCTGATCAAGGAAAAGATGCCGGTGTCGATCTCGCTCGGGTTGTGGAGCACGCTGATCATGTACCTGGTGTCGATCCCGCTGGGGATCGCCAAGGCCACGCGACACGGCAGCCACTTCGACGTCTGGACCAGTTCGGCGATCATCGTCGGCTATGCGATCCCGGCGTTCCTGTTCGCAATCCTGCTGATCGTGGTATTCGCCGGCGGCAGTTATCTGGACTGGTTTCCGTTGCGCGGGCTGACCTCGAACAACTTCGATGAATTGAGCATGGGCGGCAAGATCCTCGACTACTTCTGGCACCTGGCATTGCCGGTGACCGCGTTGGTGATCGGCAACTTCGCGACCATGACCCTGCTGACCAAAAACAGCTTCCTCGACGAGATCAACAAGCAGTACGTGGTTACCGCCAAGGCCAAGGGCCTGACCAATCACCGCGTGCTCTACGGCCACGTATTCCGCAACGCCATGCTGCTGGTGATCGCCGGCTTCCCGTCGGCGTTCATCGGGATTTTCTTCACCGGTTCGCTGCTGGTGGAAGTGATCTTTTCCCTCGACGGTCTCGGCCTGATGAGCTTCGAAGCCGCGATCAACCGTGATTACCCGGTGGTGTTCGGCACGCTGTTCATCTTCACCCTGCTAGGGCTGGTGGTGAAACTGATCGGCGACCTCACCTACACCTTTGTCGATCCGCGCATCGACTTCGAAAGCCGGGAGCATTGAGATGAACCTGTCCCCTCTCAATCGCCGCCGCTTCGAACTGTTCAAGGCCAACAAGCGCGGCTGGTGGTCGCTGTGGCTGTTTTTGATCCTGTTCGGCGCCAGCCTCGGAGCCGAGCTGATCGCCAACGACAAGCCGCTGGTGGTGCACTACGACAACGGCTGGTACTTCCCGGCGCTCAAGCGTTACCCGGAAACCACCTTCGGCGGCGAGTTCCCACTGGAAGCCAACTACAAGAGTCCGTACATCCGCGAACTGCTCAAGGCCAAGGACGCCTGGGTGTTGTGGGCGCCGATTCCGTTCAGCTACCAGAGCATCAACTACGACCTGAAAGTCCCGGCCCCCGCGCCGCCCTCGGCGGACAACCTGCTGGGCACCGATGACCAGGGCCGCGACGTGCTGGCCCGGGTGATCTACGGTTTCCGCGTTTCGGTGCTGTTTGCCCTGACGCTGACCGTGCTCAGCTCGATCATCGGCGTGATTGCCGGTGCGTTGCAGGGCTTCTATGGCGGTTGGGTCGATCTGGCCGGGCAGCGTTTTCTGGAGATCTGGTCCGGATTGCCGGTGCTGTACCTGCTGATCATCCTCGCCAGTTTCGTTCAGCCGAATTTCTGGTGGCTGCTGGGGATCATGCTGCTGTTTTCCTGGATGAGCCTGGTGGACGTAGTGCGCGCCGAGTTCCTGCGCGGGCGTAACCTCGAATACGTACGTGCCGCCCGGGCACTGGGCATGCAGAATGGCGCGATCATGTTCCGCCACATCCTGCCCAACGCCATGGTCTCGACCATGACCTTCATGCCGTTCATCCTGACCGGCGCCATCGGTACGCTGACCGCCCTGGATTTCCTCGGCTTCGGCTTGCCGGCCGGCAGCCCGTCGCTGGGTGAACTGGTGGCCCAGGGCAAATCCAACCTGCAGGCGCCGTGGCTCGGCATGAGCGCGTTTGCGGTGTTGGCATTGATGTTGAGTTTGCTGGTGTTCATCGGCGAGTCCGCTCGCGATGCCTTCGACCCGAGGAAGTGAAATGAATCAGGACAATCTGATCGAAGTGCGCGACCTCGCCGTCGAATTTGTCGTCGGTGATCACAGTCAGCGCGTAGTCGAAGGCGTCAGTTTCGACATCAAGCGCGGTGAAACCCTGGCGCTGGTGGGCGAAAGCGGTTCCGGCAAATCGGTGACCGCGCACTCGATCCTGCGTTTGCTGCCCTACCCGCTCGCCCGTCATCCGTCCGGCACCATTGAGTATGCCGGACAAAACCTGCTGAACCTGAAAGAAAAAACCATCCGCCACATCCGCGGTAACCGGATTGCGATGATCTTCCAGGAGCCGATGACCTCGCTCAACCCGCTTCACTCAATCGAGAAGCAGATCAACGAGGTGCTGGGCATCCACAAAGGCCTGGTTGGCAAAGTCGCGACCAAGCGTACGTTGGAGCTGCTGGAGATGGTCGGCATCCCCGAGCCGGAGAAGCGCCTCAAGGCCCTGCCCCACGAATTGTCCGGCGGTCAGCGTCAACGCGTGATGATCGCCATGGCCCTGGCCAACGAGCCGGAGCTGCTGATCGCCGACGAACCGACCACCGCACTGGACGTGACCGTTCAGCTGAAAATCCTCGAATTGCTCAAGGAATTGCAGGCCCGCCTGGGCATGGCGCTGCTACTGATCAGTCACGATTTGAACCTGGTGAAAAGAATTGCGCATCGCGTATGTGTCATGCAGCGCGGTTGCATCGTCGAACAGGCATCGTGCGAAGAGTTGTTCCGCGCGCCGCAACATCCGTACACTCGGATCCTGCTGGCAGCGGAGCCCAGCGGGACGCCGGCGACCAATGAAATCGGCCCGCCACTGCTGGCAGTCGAGGACCTGAAGGTCTGGTTCCCGATCAAGAAAGGCCTGCTCAAGCGCACGGTGGATTACGTCAAAGCGGTGGACGGCATCAATTTCAGCCTGCCCCAGGGCCAGACGTTGGGGATTGTGGGTGAAAGCGGATCCGGCAAGTCGACGCTGGGGCTGGCGATCTTGCGGTTGATCGGCAGCAAAGGCGCGATCCGTTTTGAAGGCAAACAGCTAGACTGCCTGACGCAACAACAGGTCAGGCCGCTGCGTCGAGAGATGCAGGTGGTGTTTCAGGACCCGTTTGGCAGCCTGAGCCCACGGATGTGCGTGAGCCAGATCGTTGGCGAAGGCCTGCGGATCCACAAGATCGGCACCGAGGCGGAACAGGAACAAGCGATCATTGCGGCACTCAAGGAGGTAGGTCTGGATCCGGAAACCCGGAACCGCTACCCCCACGAATTTTCCGGCGGGCAACGGCAGAGAATCGCCATTGCCCGGGCATTAGTGCTAAAACCGGCGTTGATTCTGCTGGACGAGCCGACTTCGGCCCTCGACCGCACCGTGCAACGCCAAGTGGTGGAGCTTTTGCGTTCACTGCAAAGCAAGTACAACCTGACGTATCTGTTTATCAGCCATGATCTGGCTGTGGTGAAAGCGCTGAGCCACCAGCTGATGGTGGTCAAGCATGGCCAAGTGGTCGAACAGGGAGACGCGCAAAGCATTTTTGCCGCCCCCCAACATCCGTATACACAGCAGTTGCTGGAAGCCGCTTTTTTGGCACCAGCCACTGCGCAATAACCTGAAAAGAGGAGCAACACATGGGTTTTCTCGCCGGTAAGCGCGTACTGATCGTCGGTGTCGCCAGCAAGCTGTCCATCGCATCCGGCATCGCTGCCGCCATGCATCGCGAGGGCGCTGAGCTTGCCTTCACTTATCAGAACGACAAACTCAAGGGTCGTGTCGAAGAGTTCGCACAAGGCTGGGGTTCGAGCCCTGAGCTGTGCTTCCCGTGCGACGTGGCCAGCGATGCAGAAATCGCCAAGGTCTTCGAAGAACTGAGCAAGAAGTGGGACGGCCTGGACTGCATCGTTCACTCCGTCGGCTTCGCACCGGGCGACCAACTGGACGGCGACTTCACCGAAGCCACCACCCGTGAAGGTTTCCGCATCGCTCACGACATCAGCGCCTACAGCTTCGTGGCCCTGGCCAAAGCCGGCCGCGAAATGATGAAAGGCCGCAACGGCAGCCTGCTGACCCTGTCGTACCTGGGCGCCGAGCGCACCATGCCGAACTACAACGTAATGGGTATGGCCAAGGCTTCCCTGGAAGCCGGCGTCCGTTACCTGGCCGGCTCCCTGGGCCCGGACGGCACCCGCGTAAACTGCGTATCGGCCGGCCCGATCCGCACCCTCGCTGCTTCCGGCATCAAGAACTTCCGCAAGATGCTGGCCGCCAACGAAGCGCAAACCCCGCTGCGTCGCAACGTCACCATCGACGAAGTCGGCAACGCCGGCGCCTTCCTGTGCTCGGACCTGGCTTCCGGCATCAGCGGCGAAATCATGTACGTGGACGGTGGTTTCAACACCACGGCCATGGGCAACATCGAAGAGTGATCTTCGGTTAGCCAATAAAAAACCCGCCTGTTTTGGCGGGTTTTTTTGTGCCTGGGATTTCACGGCGTCAGGCAACTTGCAAACAACTGCTGAATCGGCTGTTGTCGCTGGCTGTAGCGCTGCAACAAGACGATCTCCCGATAAAAGGTCAATTCGCCTAAACGGATTACCCTCACCTTTGCCCCATGTTCAAGCCACAACCCGGCCTCGGGCAGCAGCGAAACACCCAAACCGCACTCAACCATTTTCACAATCGCTTCAAGCTCATCCAGTTCCAGGGCAACGTGCACATCAATCTGTTGCTCACGCAGAAACCGTGTAACCAGCCGCCCGCCGAACGAATTGCGGTCGTAGCGCACGTGGGGATGTGCGGCGAGTAACTGCAACGGCTCGTCGCCTTCAAGATCGGCCGGCACGATCAGCACGAAGGGTTCGCGACGGATCACCTGTGCCGACAATTCCTTGGGCAATTCGAATGGCGGTTTGATCATGATCGCCAGGTCCACTTCGCCGGTGTCCACCTGGCTCAACAGATTCAGCGACACGCCGGGCACCAGTTTCGGTTCCAGCAATGGTGCTTGCTGGCGCAATCGCAGCAGCGCTTGGGGCAGCAGCCCGGTTTGCACGGTTGCGACTGCGCCGATCTTCAGTTCGCCACGGTACTCGCTGACGTCATCGCTGACCGCCATGCGGCTGAAGGTCTCGAGCATTTCTTTGGCCATCGGCAACGCACGTTGACCCGCCGCATTGAGCAGCGCCTGGCGCCCGGTGCGATCGAATAGACGAATGCCGAGTGCCTGTTCCAGATTGCGGATCTGCGCGCTGACCGCCGACTGCGTCAAACCGATGTGCATGCCCGCTGCCGCAAACGTGCCGTAGCGTGCTACGGCGATAAAGGTCTTCAACTCGCGCAGCATGGCCACACCTCGATTGATCGAAATAATTTGAGCTCGGCGCAAAAACTATCGCCTTTCAATCAAAATGCACAGAGCTAAACTCGACTCAACTTCCCATGATCGAGGCTCGCCTGATGCAACTCTCTCCTTTTCACTTGGCCATTCCTGTCTACGACCTGGCCGCCGCGCGGCACTTTTATGGCTCGGTGTTTGGCCTGGAAGAAGGTCGCTCCAGCGATCATTGGGTCGATTTCAACTTTTTCGGTCATCAACTGGTGATTCACCTGGCGCCGAAAAACGCCTCACAAGAAGCCGCGCACACCAACGCCGTCGACGGCCATGATGTGCCGGTGCCGCACTTTGGTGTGGTGTTGGGGATGACGGAATGGGAAGCGCTGGCCGAGCGCTTGCAGTCGCTGGGGACGCGCTTCGTGATTGAGCCGGGAATTCGTTTTCAGGGATTGGTGGGCGAACAGGCGACGATGTTTTTGTTCGATCCTTGCGGGAATGCGCTGGAGTTCAAGGCGTTCAAGGATATTGGGCAGTTGTTTGCCAAGTGAGTGCCTGATAGGGCCTCATCGCGGGCAAGCCCGCACACAGGTCCTTTGGTGTACACAAACTATGTGATCGACAGAAATCACTGTGGGAGCGGGCTTGCCCGCGATGAGACCAGTGCAGCATCACACGGCTACCGGCCCATCACCCTTTCAGCCTCAGCCAACAGTTCTTCCACCGAACCATGCAGCGTCGGATCAAACTCGATCTGCCCAATGCTGAAACGAATATCAAACCCGCGATGCACCGTGGCATTGCGTTCATCGAGTATCTCTTCAAGCCGTGCCTTGATCGCCGTGAGATCCATACTGCCGGAGCCGGTCAACAACGCTACAAAGGTCGCGCCTTCCAGCCGGCCGATCACATCGCTTTCCCTGAAACCAATGCGCAGCACGTCGGCGAAGGTTTTCAGGGCATCGTCGCCCTCGGCGCGGCCAAACAGGTAGTTGATGCGTTTGAACTCATCGAGGTTGAAAAACAGCAGCGTCGCCGGCCGCTCAAGTTGTGCGCAGGCCTCCAGCCCCATTTGCGCCAACGCAATGAAGCCGTGGCGATTGGGTAACAGCGTCAGCTCATCCATGCTTGCCATCTGCACGCCCGTCAGCTCTTTTTCAGCCTTGCGGGCCAGGTCGCGCAGCAGGTCGCGTTCCTGTAACGGCGTGCGCAAAGGGTCTGCGCCGACGCCTTTTTTGTGCGGCTTGCCTGAAATCAGCATCACAAACTCCAGTGTGGGTATGTTCTTTAGAGCCCTCGATACCGGGTTTGACTCCCTGTTTACGGGCCGTTGGTCAGCTACCCACCACCGGACACGGCCCACCGGCATTCGCCCAGAGCTTGAATTGCGTGACGAAAATGTCATGCGGCACCGGCACTGGCGCGCGATTACCGCCCGGATTCCAGCCCCACAGCACCAGTTTGTCTTCGCTGACATGTTTGATCAGCGCGGCAAAATCCCGGTCACCGTTGGCCTTGCGGTCCTTGATCATGCTGCACAGCTTGTCCGGAGGCAGACCGATCCAGGCCATTTTGTGCGCCGCCGGCGGCAGGCTCCAATGTGGCGCACCTGGCGGCGCCTTGGGTCCGTAACTGGCTGGTGGATTGGCTTTGGCGTGGCAACTGGCGCAGGGCAAACCGGCCGCGCCTTTGCCATCCATGCCGCGCACGACGTTCATCGCATGGGGCGTTCCGGCATCGAACTGCAATGGCGAATCGCCGGGAATGTGGCAGTTCTGGCAACGCGGGCTCTGGAAGACCTGACGCACGGTGTCGAAGGCTTTCAGCGCCGACTTGTCATCGGCAAACAGCTCCGTTGCGTAGATGAACAGGCAAAGCAGCAGCACCGAACCGAGCAACCAATGATGTCGTTTCATCTCACACCCCCGACAGCTGCAACGGCAGCTCACGCAGGCGTTGACCGGTCAGGGCGAACACCGCATTGGCCACCGCCGGCGCCGTGGGCGGCACGCCGGCCTCGCCGATGCCTCCGGGTTTATCGCTGCTGGGCACGATGTGCACTTCAACCACCGGCATCTCGTAGAGCCGCAACACTTGATAGTCGTGGTAGTTGGATTGCACCACTTGGCCGCCCTTGAACGTCAGGTGACTGTGCAAGGTAAAGCCCAGGCCGAACGCAATGCACGATTCCATTTGCGCCGCGATGCTCTGCGGATTCACCGCGATCCCGCAATCGACTGCGCATACCACGCGATGTACGCGGATCGCCAGGTTGTCCTGGGACACCTCGGCGACCTGCGCCACGTAACTACCAAACGACTCATGCACCGCCACGCCCAAGGCATGGCCGTCCGGCAGCGGCGCTTTCCAATTGGCTTTTTCCACCGCCAGGTTCAACACACCAAGATGACGCGGATGCTCCTTGAGCAGTGTTCGCCGGTACTCCACAGGGTCTTTGCCCGCCGCGCTGGCCAGTTCATCGATCAACGATTCCATGACGAACGCCGTATGACTGTGCCCCACCGAACGCAACCACAGCACGCTGATGCCGGTTTTCGGTGAGTGCAGTTCAACCTGATGATTGGCCATCCCCTCAAGGTAGGGACTGTCCGCCACACCTTCGACCGAGGTCTTGTCGATGCCATCCTTGACCATGGCCGCTTCGAGCATGGTGCCGGCCATGATCGACTGGCCGACCATCACATGCTTCCACGCCACCGGCATGCCATCGGCTCCCAAACCGACCTGCGCCTGATGCAGGAAGGCCGAGCGGTAGTAGCCGCCACGGATATCGTCCTCCCGCGCCCAAACGGTTTTCACCGGTCCACCGGCCGCTTTGGCGACGTATACCGCTTCGGCGACAAAGTCCGACGTCGGATTGGCCCGCCGACCGAAACCGCCGCCAAGAAACTCGGTGTGGATCTCGACCTGTTCGGGTTTGAGTCCGGTGATTTTCCCGGCGATCATCTGGTCCAGAGTCTGGAACTGGGTGCCGGTCCAGATTTCGCATTTATCCTTGGTGATGTTCACGGTGCAGTTGAGCGGTTCCATCGGCGCGTGGGCCAAGTACGGCACGCTGTATTCGACGTCAATTTTCTTTGTCGCTTTTGCCAGCGCAGCCTGAGTATCCCCTGCCTTGCTGGCCGGCAGACCGGGAGTGGCGGCGAGTTTGCGAAAGTCCTCCAGCAGTGTCTGACTATCAAGCCCGGTGTTCGGCCCCAGGTCCCACTCGACGTGCAGTGCATCGCGCCCCAGCTTCGCCGCCCAATAGTGATCGGCGATCACCGCCACGCCGGTCGGCACCTGCACCACTTTGTGCACGCCGGGCACCGCCAACGCTTCCGCGCCTTCGAAGGATTTGACGCTACCGCCGAACACTGGCGAGCGCGCGACCATCGCGGTCATCAGGCCGTCGAACTGCACATCCATGCCGAACTTCGCCCGACCAGTGATTTTCTCAGGTGTGTCCAGACGTTTGGTGGGCCTGCCAATGATGGTCCAATCCTTGGCGTCTTTGAGTTTGATCGTCGCCGGGTCCGGCACGGGCAGCTTGCCGGCGTCATCGGCCAGTTCGCCGAAAGTGGCGCGCTGGTCACCGGCGAATACCACACCCGAATCGGTGCGAATCTGCGAAGGCGCCACGTTGAAGCGCTTGGCCGCCGCCTCGATCAACATCAATCGCGCTGCCGCACCCGCCTGGCGATAGCGATCGAACTCCATCCAGGTCGAGGTCGAGCCGCCGGTAATCTGCATCCCGCCAAAACCGGCCAGACCGTAATCGGCGGCTGAGGCTGGCGAATGTTCGACCTTTATTTTCGACCAGTCGGCGTCCAGCTCTTCAGCGATCAGCATGGTCAGGCCGGTCCAGATGCCCTGGCCCATTTCCGAATGGCCGAGCAATACCGTGACGCTGTTGTCATTGCCGATGCGCAGGAAGGCGTTGGGGGCGAACACGTTGCCCTGATTCTCGGCCGCCCCGGCAAAACGATGGGCACCGGGAATGACAAACGCCACCACCAGCCCACCGCCCAACACGGCAGAACCCTTGAGGAAACCGCGACGCGATAACGGGTTGAGACTGTTCATGGACACCTCAACCCAATTCGGCGGCGCGTTTGACCGCGGCGCGGATTCTTGGATAAGTGCCGCAACGGCAGATGTTGCCCGACAGCGCCTGATCGATGTCGCTGTCGGTCGGTTGCGGAATCTTCGCCAACAAGGCAGCTGCCGACATGATCTGCCCGGACTGGCAGTAACCGCACTGCACCACGTCGAGCTCAGCCCAGGCTTGTTGCACCGGGTGCGAGCCGTCGGTTGAAAGGCCTTCGATGGTGAGGATTTTTTGCCCATGGGCCACGGCCGTGGCGGGGGTGATGCAAGAGCGCAGTGGAGCGCCATCGACGTGCACGGTGCAGGCGCCGCATTGGGCCATGCCACAGCCGAATTTGGTCCCGGTCAAGTGCGCGACATCGCGCAAGACCCAGAGCAACGGCATGTCCGCAGGGACATCCAGCTCCTGGTCCTGACCATTGATGTTCAGGGTCAACATTGCGAAGGTCCTCAGACTCACGGTGTTCTGAAGGGGGCGTCGCTGTGGTGATCTGGAACCTACGCGCGCCTCGGGTTATCCCTACAGCTAAGCGCAAATTGATCGGGTGGCTGGGGTGTATCGACCACCGGTCACTTAAGCCGCCGGCGGTGGTTGTTTTGAAGGTGTATATATCCGTTGTTTTTGTAACGGCGAGTTATGGTTCCGCCCTTATGGCGGCGCGAGGCGGCCTACCGGCCGGGCTGACTCTTGATGCATCCACGCTTCTCTGTAGGAGCTGTCGAGTGCAACGAGGCTGCGATCTTTTGGTCTGGCGCATCCGCAAAATTCTGGTCGGCTGTCAGGTCGTCATCGCCAGCAGGCTGGCTCCCACAGGTATCGCGTTTCAACTGACTAATCTCTTGGCCCAAGCAAAATCCCGGTATAGCGCAACAAAAACAATCCAAATGCCACACACCAAAACAACGCCGACATAGCAACTCCCAACCCCGAAAACGGCACTAACACCACCCGCAAAACCCCCGCAAACAACACCAGAACAAACCCCGCAACAATCGCTTTCGAAGGCACCAAAGCGCGCCCGGTATGCCCCAGACTAACCCGCGCAATCATCGCCAGAATCAACCCACCCACACCACCCACCGCCAGCGAATGCGTCGCCAGACTCTGTTGTGGCATCACGCCCAGGTGCCACAACGCCATGGCAAAAACCGCCACCACCAGCCACACATAAGACAGATACAGCGACCACAGCAATGGCACCCCCCACATGCCGCGGTCATGCCAGCGCCACAGACGAAATACGTGCAAAACACCCATCAACAAAAACACCGCCGCCAGCCAAAGCCTGGGCACGTCGTGCGAGCCAAGGGCAAATGTCAGCGCAACAAAAAAACCACCCACCATCAGGACCCGCGTCGGCCATGGATTGGCAATCGGTGAAGCCGGACGATTCAAACCACGCTGGATAAAGAACGGAATCACCCGCCCGCCAATCACACTCATCAGCGCAGCCACCAACCACAGCGCGGCCAACGCACCACGCCGTTGCAGGCCGGCGTCGTCGAGCCAGATCCCCCACAGCGTCATGGCCTGACACCCGGCCAGCAACGTGACCATCAACAGAATCGGATAATTGTCGCGCTTGCGTGCAGCCACCAGATCGCGGCCCAGCACCCCGGCCAACAGCGGCAGGAAAGGTACTTGCAGCAACAGCAACACCGCAGTAGAAACCGGCAACAACCAGACGATCCGTGCCAGCAGCCAAACCAGCACCAGCCCGATCAACGGCCAGCCCTTGAGCCCCGGTCGACCCGTCCAGTTCGGCACCGCCGTCAGCAGGAACCCGGCGATGATCGCTGCGGCGAACCCGAACGGCATTTCATGCCGGTGCCACGCAAGCATGCCGCCTACTGGTTGCGCGCCGGGTAATCGGCCGTACAGCCACAGCGCCCAGATCGCTACCGCCAGTGCGGCGAACGCGGCTCCCGCCAGGAAGAACGGACGAAAGCCGAGACTGAAGACGGGGGCGGCGGCCAGTTTGCGCATCAGGCCAGCGCCACTTTCAGAGGCTTGCTCAACCGGTGCTGGGACAACAGGCGCATCACATAGCCGATTTTCAGCAAGGTCGGACCGACGATGGTCATGGCGTGCAACGACACCAGCGCGATGATCGACAGGTGACCTTCGTAAAGGTAAGCGCCGTAGATCCCGGCCAGCAGCATCGCCAGGCCGACGCCGAGTACACGGCTTGAGAGTTGCAGAACATTCTGAGGATTGCTGAAGAAATGGAACATTTTCCGTACTCCTGTCGCAGTTCAGTTGTACGTAAGGTGTATCAAGTCCCGTGCCAGTTTTTTAATCCTTATAAATTAATCACTTGATAAAACATGAGTCATATCGACTCCAAGAAAAACTAGTCGCATTGACAAAAGCGGAAGTCAATTTGACTCTTTTTTACACATCTCCCAACACACTTGGCGATCTACGGCACAACCAGACAAGCCGAGGCTGGCTACGCTGATAGTCCAGCATGCAAAAACCTGCCAAGGAGACCCGCCATGCTCCACGCTCAAAAACTCACGCCCTGCCTGTGGTTCGATGGTCAGGCCGAAGAGGCTGCGAATTTCTATTGTGCGATCTTCGATCACGCAAAAATCACCGCCATCACGCATTACGGCAAGGCTGGCCAAGAGGTTCACGGTCACGCGGAGGGTTCGGTACTGACGGTCAGCTTCGAACTCGACGGGCAGACGTTCACCGGCCTCAACGGTGGTCCGAATTTCAAGTTCAACGAAGCGATCTCGTTCCAGGTCAACTGCCAGACCCAGGAAGAAGTTGACCACTTCTGGGGACGGTTGTCCGCTGGCGGGCCGGTTGAGGCGCAGCAATGCGGCTGGCTCAAGGATAAATACGGCGTGTCGTGGCAGATCGTGCCGGTGGCGATGATGGAGATGCTCAAAGACCCCGACACAACCAAATCCCAGCGCGCCATGGCGGCGATGATGCAAATGAAAAAACTGAATATCGCCGAGCTACAACGAGCCTTTAATGGCGAGAGCTAATACACTTCGACGCTGATCTGCCAAGGACTGACCATGAAGCTCTCCAAGCCCAGGGACACCGATAAGGCCCCGCGTTTCTGGCGCGATGACGCCCTGCCCTTCATCGAGGCGCGCGCCATCGCCGATGGGCGCGAGGTCTGCTACACCCGGCACTCCCACGAGCACTTTTCCATCGGTGCGATCACCGCCGGGCGCAGCACTTATGTCCACGAGCAATCACAGTTCGAGGTCAGCGCCGGCACCGTGGTGCTGATGAATCCCGGTGATGTGCATGCCTGCAATCCGATCGACGACCAGCCCTGGTCGTACCTGATGCTGTACGTCGATACCGCGTGGCTCACTGATTTGCAGCATCAACTTGGCTTCAGCGATGACCTGGCGTTTCGCCGATTTGCGATCACCCATACCGCTGATGTTGACCTGTTCGCGGGGCTGGAGGGTTTGTATGAAGTGCTGGTCGATCCGCAGCAGGATGTGCTGCGCAAACACAGCGCGGCAGTGGAGTTTTTCAGCGAAGTGCAGCTACGGCTGAACCCGATCGATCAGCCGTTGCGCGAGCCGAATTTCAAACTGGAACGCGCCGCCGATTTCATCCGCGAACACTGCACGCAGATGCTCAAGCTCGAAGACATTTGCGAGGCGGCGCAGTTGTCGCCGTCGTACCTGATCCGTGCGTTCAAGCAGCATTACGGTATGACGCCCCACGCCTTCCTGGTCAACCGGCGCATCCAGTTCGCCCGGGATCAATTGCGCAACGGCAAGCTGATCGCCGATGTTGCACTCGAAGCAGGATTTGCCGATCAGGCGCATTTTCAACGGGCGTTCAAACAGCATCTGGCGGCGACGCCGGGACAGTATCGCGGTTGATTAAGGCAACAACAGATACACCGCACTCACCGCCAGCAACAACGCCATGACCCGGTTGAACCAGCGCATGCCCGCCGGGTTGTTCAAATAGCCGCGCAAAAACGTCCCGGCATAGGCCCAGCACCCGACCGAGACGTAGCAAATCACCAGATACACCGCCGCGAATTGCCAGACCAAACGCGCCTCGCCATCGGCGACAAACGCGCCCATACCGGCCACGCAAGCCAGCCAGGCCTTCGGATTCAGCCATTGCATGACCGCGCCATAGAGCATCGACGGCGCGCGGCCCGAGTCCTTCGCCTCCAGTTGCCCGTTGTCGGCCGCCAGTTTGAACGCCATGTACAACAGGAACGCCACACCGGCCCATTGCACCACCTGGGTCATCGCCGGCCAAATCTGCAACAACTCATGCAAGCCGAGCCCCATCAGCACCAACAGCAACACAAACCCCAGGGTCGCCCCGGCCACATGCCGCTGACTGGCCTTGAAGCCGAAACGCGCTCCCGAACTCAATGCCACGATGTTCACCGGCCCCGGCGTGATTGAAGCGGCCAGCGCAAACGCGGCCATGGACATGATCAAACTCATCGCACACCTACTCTTAGTCAATTGAACCAGGCCCCACGGTAAAGAGCCCGGTGGTGCACGTATTGAAGAAAACTGCCCTGAGCGCGTCCGCTACGAGTAATAGCCAACCACCCTCTTCACCTTCACCAACGCCTGGCGCAACGAGTCCATGTCCACCGAGCCCAGCGCCAGTCGGATCGCGTGCGGTACATGGGTGGTGATGGCAAAGGGTTCGGCGGGCGACACTGACACTTGCTCACGCATCAACGCCATAGCGATCTGGTCGGCACGGGCGTCTTCGGCCAACGGCAGCCAGATGAAATACGACGACGGATGGCTGATGGTCCTGAGGCCCGTCAATACTTCGCGCGCCAGCGCTTGCCGCGCCTGAGCGTCCGCGCGTTTTTGCGCTTCCAGTTTGAGCACGGTGCCGTCGTCGAGCCAGGCCGTGGCAATCGCCGTCATCACGCCCGGCGTGTTCCAGGTGGTCGCCATGATCGTGCGTTCAAACCCGGCAATCCTTTGCACCGGCGCGGCGATAAAGCCGACGCGCAAACCGGTGGCGATGTTCTTCGATAAACCGCTGACGTACACGGTTCGCTCCGGCGCCATTTCAGCCAGCGGTGGCGGTACGTTTTCGGCGAGAAACGCGTAGGCCGCGTCCTCGATGATCGCCAGGTCATGCTGGCGCGCAATCGCCACCAACCGTTCGCGCTGCTCGACATCCATCACCCAGCCCAGCGGATTGTGCAAAGTCGGCATCGCGTAAACGGCGCGCACCGGACGGCTGCGACAGAGTTTCTCCAGTGCTGCCAAATCAGGCCCGTTGTCCGTCACGGGAATGGGCAACACTTCAAGGTGCAGAGTCTCGGCCAGCGTCTTGAATCCCGGATAGGTCAACGCGTCAGCGGCGATCACGTCGCCGGGCTTGAGCAGCGTCATCATCACCACCGCCAAGCCATGCTGGGCGCCACTGACGATCAACACCTGTTCAGCCGGCACACTCAAACCCCGCTCGCCCAAATGCCGCGCGACCGAAGCGCGCTCGTGCAGACGCCCGGCGTGGGGCTGGTAGCGCAGGAGGGCTTCCAGATCGCCGGACAACGCGAGTTGACGCAGCGCGTTACGCAACAGGTCGGCCTGACCGGGCAATGACGGGTAGTTGAAATTGAGATCGATCATGCCCGCTGCCATCACCGATTGCGAAATACCCTGCCCCGGTGGCAGCGAAGTTTCCCTGACAAACGTCCCGCGCCCGGTTTCGCCGCTGACCAGGCCCATGCTCTCAAGCTCGGCATACACCCGGCTTGCGGTAACCAGCGCCAGACCGTGCTCGGTGGCTAGTTGCCGATGCGTCGGCAGGCGCGTACCGGGCGGCAGTTGCCCCGAGCGTATGTCGGCGGCAAAGGCGTCAACCAGGGTCTTGTAGCGGGAACGGGGCATATCGAGATGTATCCATGACAATTTTTTGATTGTATTGATACTCAGCCATACGATGGCTTTCGTGCAATCAATAAGTGAGCGTGAGCGAAATGGAACGGACTTCGAACCTGCAAAACCAAGTGCTGGACAGCAATACCAGCGGCTGGATCAACGGCCTGATCGGTGTGGTGATCTTCAGCGGCTCGCTGCCGGCGACCCGGCTGGCGGTGCTCGAATTCGACCCGGTATTCCTGACCGTGGCCCGCGCCACCATCGCGGCGATTCTGGCGCTGTGCCTGCTGCTGTTGTTCAAGGAAAAACGTCCTGCGCGCAGTCAAATTGTGCCGTTGATCATCGTGGCTCTGGGTGTGGTGGTCGGTTTTCCCCTGTTGACCGCGCTGGCGTTGCAGTACGTGACATCGGCGCACTCCATCGTCTTCGTCGGCCTGCTGCCACTCGCGACGGCGGTGTTCGGTGTACTGCGCGGCGGCGAGCGCCCACGGCCGGTGTTCTGGATTTTCTCGGTGCTGGGCAGTCTGCTGGTGGTCGGGTTCGCCGCCTCCCAAGGCCTGACCGCCTCACCGCAGGGCGACATCCTGATGCTGTTGGCGATCCTGGCCTGTGGCCTGGGTTATGCCGAAGGCGCGAAGTTGTCGCGCACGCTCGGCGGTTGGCAGGTGATTTCCTGGGCGCTGGTGCTGGCATTGCCGGTGATGGCGGCGTTGACGTGGTGGCGCATGCCGGCGTCGTTCAGCGGGATCAGCACGCCAGCGTGGTTCAGCCTGGCGTACGTGTCGCTGTTCAGCATGCTGATCGGTTTCGTGTTCTGGTATCGCGGGCTCGCCCAAGGCGGGATTGCCGCCGTCGGCCAATTGCAATTGCTGCAACCGTTTTTTGGTTTGGCACTGGCGGCGACCTTGCTGCACGAACACGTCAGCATTGGCATGCTTGGCGTCACGCTCGCGGTGATCCTCTGCGTCGCCGCAGCGAAGCGATTCGCCAAATGACATTCAAGGCAACGTGTCGACCTTGTGCGTCGTCACTGCGGGGTCCCGTCGGGCGTTTTCCATGGCCGCCACCAGGTCCTTGGCGCCCGAGCCCCATTTCGAAATGACCTTGAAGGCGTCGGTGAAGGACACGTCCAGCGGATGCACGCGGCTGGCTTCGAGGATGTAGATCGCACCAGCCAGTGGCGTGGGCACCGACGGCACGAAAATGGTGTAGCGGCCATCCTCGAACACCTCGATGATGAAGGCCGGGACCAGCGCCTCTTCGATCTCGACCAGCGCGGGTTTCCACACCGTTTGGTGGCTGTCTCCCGCCACCTGCTGCGTCAGGCTGCGGAACAGTCCGTAGCCGGGAATGCGTTCGAACAAACCCTTTTCCGCTCGTTCGCGGGCCGCTCTACCCAATCGCGTACGCAGGCCTGCGCCGATCAGGAAGCAGATCAACAACACCAGGATCAACGACAAGAATTGTTCGGCAGGCAGCCACTCCGGAAGGATTTTGGTGAAGGGACGCACCAGTTGCCCGAGGGATTTCATGCCCTTGAGCAACACCAGAATGGCCAGGTAGATCGGGATGATCACCAGCAGACCAGCGATCACCCGTTTGATGAAATACGCAAGAACCTGTTTCATGTGCACTACCCTCGTCTCAGGACTGGGCCGCGCGGACCAACGTCGGCTGATTGACGATAGTACGAGACCGCCGGCCTCACAAGGACAGTACCGGCGCAAGGAAACAGCCCCTTGTACGGCGATTTCTTCCCGTGACTGTATGGGTCGGGCACCCCGAAAGTCGTGATAAAAATACGGTTCTCGCTACAGGAGCCGCCCCCATGGACCTCGCCACCCTCACACTCTTTCTGCCGGCCTGCTTCGCCCTGAACATGGCGCCGGGGCCGAACAACCTGCTGTCGGTCAGCAACTCGACCCGCTACGGCTACCGCACCGCGTGTGTGGCCGGCGTCGGCCGTTTGCTGGCGTTCGCCGGGATGATCGCACTCGCTTCGGCGGGCCTGGCGGTGGTTCTGCAAACTTCTGAGCTGTTGTTCTACGGAATCAAGATTCTGGGCGCCGCGTACCTGTTCTACCTCGCCTGGCAACTGTGGCGAGCTGACCCCGGTGTAGAAAACGTATCGACCGGCGCGCAAGCCGGATTGCTGGCGCTGGCCCGACAGGAGTTTCTGGTGGCGGCGGGCAATCCCAAGGCGATCCTGATCTTCACCGCGTTCCTGCCGCAATTTGTCGATCCGACCCGCGCCATCACCCCGCAATTTGCGGTGTTGGGCGCAATGTTCCTGGTGCTGGAATGGATCGCCATCGCAGCCTACGCCTACATGGGCCTGCACATGCGCCGCTGGTTCGCCAAGCCGTCGGGCAAGCGGATATTCAACCGTTGCTGCGCGGGGTTGTTGTCGGCCGCGGCCTCGGTGTTGCTGATGGCGCGGCGGGCCTGAATTCCCTGTCGATTTTCCGGTGGAGGCCGGCCATGACGCGTTCTATGCTGCGCCCATGAACCTACAAAACACGCTGTTGCCGCCCCACGCCGAGATGGTCCGCGCCATGCTCGAACGAGACACTGCCTACGAGGGGGTGTTCTTTACAGCGGTCAAGACCACCGGGATTTTCTGCCGTCCCGGTTGCACCGCTCGCAGCCCGAAACCGGAGAATGTCGAGTTCTTCGCCCACGCCGATGAGTGCCTGGCGGCAGGCTACCGCGCGTGCCTGCGCTGCAAACCCATGGACGCCGCCGCGATCGCTCCAGAATGGGTGCAGAAGCTGCTCAGATCGGTAGACATTGATCCCGAGCTGCGCTGGACCGATGCCCAGTTGCAGGCCGAAGGCATCGAGCCGCTGAAATTGCGCCGCTGGTTCAAGCAGCATTTCGGCATGACCTTTCATGCCTGGCTGCGCACCCGACGGCTGGGCATGGCGTTGGGCGGGATCAAACAGGGCGATTCGATCGACAGCGCGGCGTTCGATTCAGGTTACGAATCCTTGAGCGGGTTTCGCGATGCGTTTCAAAAGTCCTTCCACATCACTCCGGGCCGCGCCGCCAACAGTGAGCCCTTGCTGTTCACCCGGCTGACCACGCCGCTGGGGCCGATGATCGCCATGGCCGAACGCCGTGGACTGGTGCTGCTGGAGTTTCTCGACCAGCCTTCGCTGACCCGCGAAGTGGATGCCCTGCAGAATCGCTATGGCTACGCCGTAGCACCGGGACACAACGGGCATTTGCAGCAAATCGAAGAGCAACTGGCCGCGTATTTTGCCGGTCGCCGCACTGAATTCAGCGTGGCCCTGCATATGCCCGGCAGCGAGTTCTCCCGCCAGGTCTGGGCCGAGCTGGCAAAAATCCCCTACGGCCGAACCACCACCTACGGCGCTATCGCAGTGACCCTCGGCAAGCCTGGCGCCAGTCGCGCCGTGGGGCTGGCCAACGGGCACAACCGTCTCTCGATTGTCGTGCCCTGCCATCGGGTAATCGGTGCCGACGGCTCGTTGACGGGCTACGCTGGTGGCCAGCCGCGCAAGGCGTTTCTGCTCAGGCTGGAAAATGCGGCGGTGCAGATCACTGAACAACTCGCACTCTGATCTTCGTCAGCACTCAAGGATGCTTGATGTCCGACCTTTATTTGCCCGCGACGAAATTCCTGGCGTCTATCGATGACGATTGGCGTCGGCATATCGCCGCCGTCGGCCCGTGCCTGCATCAACCCCACGCGGCACGTGATCCCTATGAGTCGCTGGTGCGGGCGATTGCCTATCAACAACTGCACGCCAAGGCCGGGGATGCGATTGTCGGTCGGCTGCTGGCGTTGTTTCCATCGAGCGCGTTCCCGCGACCGGAGCAAATCGTCGCCACCGATTTCGACCGACTGCGCAGTTGCGGCTTTTCCGCCAGCAAGATCGCGACGATCCAGGGCATCGCCCAAGCGACACTGGATGGCGTGGTGCCGGATTACGCCACGGCGCTGGCCATGGACGATGAGGTGCTGATCGAGCGATTGATTACCCTGCGTGGTGTTGGTCGCTGGACCGTCGAGATGCTGTTGATCTACAGCCTGGAACGGCCGGACATTCTGCCGGCCGATGACTTTGGCGTGCGTGAGGGGTATCGACGGCTCAAGGGGCTGGAGGTGCAGCCGACGCGCAAGCAGATGATTGAGATCGGGTTGCCGTGGAGCCCTTATCGGACTGTGGCTGCGTGGTATTTGTGGCGGGTGTCCACTCGATAGACCGCATCTCACCCCTGTAGGAGCTGCCGAAGGCTGCGATCTTTTGATTTTGCTTTTCCAGGATCAAGATCAAAAGATCGCAGCCTTCGGCAGCTCCTACAGGGATCGGGGTGAACTCACAACCCCGATTTCAACCGGCTGAACGCCCGGATCAATGCCCGGTTGAAGGCCTTGCCATTGTCATTCTTGCTATACAACGACGCACGCACCGCCTGCGCGGGGTAGGTCCCCGGATCGTCGCGAATCGCCGGGTCGATCAAGCCATCCGCCGCCGTGATCGCATTGGCGTAGTGGATGGTGTCGGTGATCGGCGCGATCACTTCAGGGGTCATCAGGTAGTCCATCAATGCCAGTCCGGCCTGAGGGTGCGGCGCGTCCTTGGGAATGACCATGGCATCGAACCAGATCAACGTGCCCTCCTTCGGAATCCGGTATTTCAGCGAGTACGGCTTGTTCGCCGCTTCGGCCTGGCCGGCAGCGATGGCCACGTTGCCGTTCCACGACATTGCCACGCAGGTGTTGCCGTTGGCCAGGTCGCTGATGTTCAAGTCGTTGTCGAAATAGCGGATGTACGGGCGGATCTTCGCCAGTTGCTGCTCGGCCAGTTTCAGGTCGTCGAGGCTCTGGCGGTTGATGTCCAGGCCCATGTACTTCATGACCGCCGCGAACACTTCGTTGGGATCGTTGAGCAGGCTGACCCCGCAATCGGCGAATTTCGACACCACGGCCGGGTCGAACAACATCGCCCAACTGTCCGTCGGCGCATCGGCCAGACGCTGCTTGACCGCTTCCTGCTGGTAGCCCACGCCGGTGGTGCCCCAGGCGTAGATTCCGGCGTAACGATTGCCCGGATCGAACACCGCCATGTGCTGGCGAAATTCCTCGCCGACCCCGGCAAAGTGCGGCAACTGCTGCTTGTCAACGGTCTGGATCGCGCCGCTCTGAATCGCCCGGGACAGATGCTGCCCCGCCGTCAGTACCAAGTCATAGCCGCTGCGACCGGTGAGCAGTTTGGTCTCGACGGTTTCCAGGGAATCGAAGTGATCGACTACCACATGGATGCCGGTTTTCGCCTCGAAATTCTTCAGGGTGTCCGGGGCCAGGTACTCGCCCCAGATGTAAAGATTGACCACCGGTTTCGCGGTGTCAGCGGCCTGCACACACAGGGGTGCAAGCACCAGCATTAACGCTTGAGTCAGTTTGTGCAGGCCCATGATTTACGCTCCCTTTTGGTTGCTGGCGGTGCCCGCGTACTGCGGCATGGTGATGCACGCGACGTTGCCGCCGCCGAGGAGAATTTCCCGGGAATTTTCGATGCCGACGATGTTGTGCCGTGGGAACAGTTCGGCGAGGGTCGCCATTGCCACTTTGTCGTTACGATCACCGAACAGCGGCACCACGATCGAACTGTTGCCGGCGTAATAGTTGATGTACGACGCGCAGATTTTCGTTCCCGCCTGACGGGTATGGGTGCTGTCCTGCTGGTCCAGACCTTCAGCCTCTTCGGCGGTCCACTCCAGCACATCCGGTTGCGGCAGTTTGTGCACGGTCAACTCGCGGCCACGGCTGTCGCGGGTGCTGCGCAGGATGTCGTAGGCCTCCTGATAGATTTCCCACTGTGGGTCATCGCGATTGTCAGTCCATTGCAGCACCACTTCACCGGGACGAACGAAACAGGCGAGGTCGTCGACGTGGCCATCGGTTTCGTCGAACTTGCAGCCGCGAGGCAGCCAGATCACTTGCTCGGCGCCGAGGTAATCGGTCAGGCGGCGGGTGACTTCATCCTTGCCCAGATGCTGGTTGCGATTGCGGTTGAGCAGGCATTGCTCGGTGGTGAGGATACTGCCCTGACCGTCGCTCTGGATGCCGCCGAGTTCGGCAATCAACGGTGCGCGATAACGGTCGAAGCGTTCGATTTCGAGGATCTTGCTGGCGATCTGATCGTCCTTGTCCCACGGGTAGTACAAGCCACCGTCGAGTCCGCCATAGGCGTTGAATTCGAAATCGACACCACGCACCTCGCCGCTTTGGTCGTTGACTACGAAGCACGGGCCGCTGTCGCGGAACCAGGTGTCGTTGCAGGTCATCTCCACCACCCGCACTTGCGGCGGCAGCTGTCGACGTGCAGTGGCGAATTGCGCGGCGGAGGCACACACGGTCACCGGTTCGCTCATGGAAATCGCCGAGACGATCTGTACCCAGACTTTCTGCGCAGGCTTGGCACCGTTGCGCCATACATCGGTACGCTCCGGCCAGCCGAGCCAGCAACCGGACTTGGATTCGAATTCGCCGGGCAGGCGGAAACCGTCGAGTTTGGGAGTGGAATCGAGCAAACGTGCCATGGGCAAACCTCATCAGCGGGGATTGGAATGACCACAGGCTAAGGTTGTCGGCGCCCTCCTCGCCAACGATGATTATTTCGGAACACTTGAATTAAACTCATCAATCGATCAGTTGATCGTTGAACCAATCCAGCATCTGCGCCACCGCCGGCCGCTCCAGCCGCACGCGTTCGCACACCAGCGCATATTGGCCCAACGCAGTCATGCTCGACGTGAATGGGCGCACCAGTCGACCGCTGAGCAAGTCTTCCTGCGCCGTCAGGTTATCGCCCATGGCCACGCCCTGCCCTTGCGCTGCCGCTTCCAGCGCCAACCCGGCGTGGGCGAAATACAGTTGTCGTTCGGGGCGCTGATCGCCGGCATGACTGGTGAGCCACGCGGTCCAGGTCTTGCCGTCCTGATCGTCGTGCAGCAAGCAATGGCGCGCGAGATCCTTTGGGGTTTTCAGCGAGCCCTGGTTGAACAGGCCGGGGCTGCACACCGGGAAGAACTGCAACGCGGGCAATGGCCGGACGAAATACGCGCTGCTGTCCACCGGCCCGGTGCCGTAGGTGATCGCCAGGTCGATGTCCTCCCCCGGCGCCGTGGCGTCGATCGGTTGTTCGTAGAGATGCAGGGTGATGTGCGGATAACGCGCGTAGAAATCGGTGAGGCGACTCATCAGCCACTTTTGCGCCAGCTCGGCGGTCACGGCCAGGCGCAACACGGCGAGGGACGACGGATCGCGCAATTCGTCGCAGGCCTCGCCGATCAGTTCGAAGGCTTGCTGCAAACTTTGCATCAGGCGCCCGGCGGCCATGGTCGGGCGAATCTGCCGGCCTTCGCGGACAAACAGCGACACGCCGAGCTGTTCTTCCAGTTGGCGGATCTGATGGCTGACCGCGCTGTCAGTCACGCACAACTCTGCCGCCGCCCGGCCGAAATGGGCATGGCGGGCGGCGCATTCGAAGGTTCTGAGGGCTGCCAGGGAGGGTAAGCGTCGCATCGGGTCAGGTCCGGGATTCGGGGGTGTTCATGCTGACCTGATGGACCATGGTCGTCCAGTGGGTCTGCGTTATCGTTCATCGCCAGCAGGGCTAGCTCCCACAGGGAATTTGTGAAGGCCACAAATCCAATGTGGGAGCTAGCCCTGCTGGCGATGAGGCCGGCCCATTCACCACAATCCCGGCTGACTATCACCGTTCCTGATCAACGATGACACGCTCTCCATCCCGGCGCATGTTGACGCTTCAACCGGAGGGATTCGACATGCTCAACACACTCAAGCAAATCAACTCAACCTCAGCCTTCAACCGCTGGGCCGGCTTCGAAGTCACCCGTGCCGAGAGCGGTGAAGCCGAACTTAGCCTGGCGTTTCGTGAAGAGGACATGGCGCAATATGCCGGTTTCCTGCATGCCGGGCTGATCGGTGCAATGCTCGACACGGCGTGCGGTTTCGCCGCCGGAACGGTTGCCGGCAACGTGTTGGCTTCACACTTTACGGTCAACTGCCTGGCGCCCGCTGTCGGCGAGGTTTTCATCGCTCGGGGCAAGGTCGTCAAGGCCGGAAAAAAGCAGGTATTTGCTCGCGCCGAACTGTTCGCGCAAACGGGAGATCAACAGAAATTGGTCGCAACCGGCGATGCGATTCTGGTACCGGTCTAGTCTGATGGGATAAATCCCAAGACCTGCCGGAGGTCGCCATGCAACTCGAAGGCTCCTGCCATTGCGGCGCAGTGTCGTTCAGTCTGACCAGCGCCCACCCTTACCCTTATCAACGCTGCTATTGCTCGATCTGCCGCAAGACCCAAGGGGGTGGCGGTTATGCAATCAACATTGCCGGCGACGCCAACAGCTTGAAAGTACGCGGGCGCAAGAACATCGCGATTTATCATGCGCTGCTCAAGGGCGAAGGTGAGCAGCGTGCCCACCGCAGCAGTGCCGAGCGGCATTTCTGCTCGGTGTGCGGTTCGGGGCTGTGGCTGTTCAGCCCGGAATGGCCGGAACTGATTCACCCGTTTGCATCGGCAATCGATACGCCGTTGCCGGTGCCGCCGGAAAATACGCATTTGATGCTCAGTTCCAGGGCGCCTTGGGTCGAGGCCAAGGTGCGGCCGGGAGATAAACAGTTTGATGTTTATCCCGAAGAGTCGATTGCGCAATGGCATGAACGACTGGGGTTGAGCTGCTGAGTTCAGTGGTGTTGCTGATGGCTCATCGCGAGCAAGCTCGCTCCCACAGGGGAATGCATTCCAAATGTGGGAGAGAGAACAAATCAGGCCGCAGCCGGCACACCGCTGTGAAAGCGGAATTCCACATCCGGCGACTCGATCAGTTCCTGCTCGGCGGCACGGACCTTGTCGATCACCTGGGCAATGTCCTTGGCGTCGCCGTACTGGTAAGCCAGTTTCAGATAACCCTGGAAATGCCGCGCTTCGCTTTTGAGCAAGCCGAAATAAAACTTGCCCAGCTCTTCGTCCAGGTGCGGCACCAGCGCCTCGAAACGCTCGCAGCTGCGGGCTTCGATGAACGCGCCGACCACCAGCGTATCCACCAGTTTCACCGGTTCGTGACTGCGCACCACTTTGCGCAAACCCGAGGCGTAACGCCCGGCAGACAACTGGCGCAACTCGATCTTGCGCTTTTTCATCAGGCGCATGACTTGTTCATGGTGCACCAGCTCTTCCCGGGCCAGGCGCGACATCATGTTGATCAGATCGACGTGGGAGTGATATTTAGCAATGAGGCTCAGCGCGGTGCTGGCAGCCTTGAATTCGCAATTCTTGTGGTCGATCAGCAGGGTTTCCTGATCGGCCAGCGCAGCCTGGACCCAGCCGTCGGGGGTGCGACAGCCAAGGAATTCGTGAATTTCGGGAAGGATCATGGGGCCCACGGGATAAAAGGTTCAAAACGAAAGGCGCCGATTATACCGGCCTGCGGGCAGACCACCAGTCGCCGACCGTTGATATGTATCAACACCCAGGCCTGTGGGCAGCAACTATAGTTGTGCAACGCCGTGCTTTTTCATTTTCAGGAGATCCCGATCATGCAAGCCATACGCAGCATTCTGGTGGTCATCGAGCCCGAACACTCGGAAAGCCTGGCGCTCAAACGGGCGAAGTTGATTGCCGGTGTGACCCAGGCGCATTTGCACCTGCTGGTGTGTGATCCAAAACATGATCACAGCGGCATGCTCGGTGTGCTCAAGGCCGCATTGCTGGAGGACGGTTACAGCGTCACCACTGAACAGGCCTGGAACGAGAGCCTGCATGAAACCATCGTCGATGTGCAGCAGGCCGAAGGCTGCGGACTGGTGGTCAAGCAGCACTTCCCCGACAGTGCGCTAAAACGCGCTCTGCTGACCCCCGCAGACTGGAAGCTGCTGCGCGAATGCCCAACCCCGGTGCTGCTGGTAAAAACCGCCGGCTCGTGGAAGGACAAAGTGATTCTGGCGGCCGTCGACGTCGGCAACTCCGACCTCGAACACCGCCACCTGCACAACACCATCATCGATCACGGCTATGACATCGCCACCCTGGCCAAGGCCCACTTGCACGTGATCAGCGCCCATCCGTCGCCGATGCTGTCGTCGGCCGACCCGACGTTTCAACTCAGCGACACCATCGCGGCGCGCTATCGCGAGCAGTGCAAGGCGTTCCAGGCGGAATTCGATATCGACGATGAGCACCTGCACATCGAGGAAGGCCCGGCCGATGTGCTGATTCCGTTCATGGTGCACAAGCTGCAGGCGGCGGTGACGGTAATCGGCACTGTGGCGCGCAGCGGGTTTTCAGGGACGTTGATCGGCAATACGGCGGAAGTGGTGCTCGATGCGGTGGAGAGCGATGTGCTGGTGCTCAAGCCGCAGGAGATCGAGGATCATCTGGAGGAGATTGCGGGTAAGCATTGAGGCAAGATCAAAAGATCGTCCGATCGCGGCCCGAGCCTGCGGCAGCTCCTACATAAGATCGCGCTCAACCTGTAGGAGCTGCCGCAGGCTGCGATCTTTTCAGCCGCCGAAGACGTCTTTCAGGAACCCCGGCGCAATATAGCGCTGGTAATGCGCCTCGGAGAGCAGGAAAAACTCCCGATCAATGGCATCGCGCAACTCCGGCAGGTTCCAGTCGCGGAACTCCGGCAGCAACACCATCCCGTAGGCTTCCAGATTGTTGATCACCCGCGCGCCCCGCGCGATCAACTGGTAGGCCCAGCAATACTCGGACTGATGCGGCACAAAGCGGATCTTGCGTTGTTCGAGCTGCGTTCTGAGCAGCGCCGGATCGAAAATCTCCACCTTGGCCGCCATTACCTGGGACAACAGCTGCTCAAGACGCAGCCACACCGCGCGTTTTTCTTCCTCGTTGTAGCCGTTCCAGTGAATCACTTCATGGTGGAAACGCTTGCAGCCACGGCACACCAGGTCACCGTAAACAGTGGAGCAAAGGCCGACGCAGGGGGTCTTGATGGTCTGATTGGGCATAAGTAGGCAGAACGCGAAAAAGCAAAACAGGCCGGCATGTTAGCCCTTTGTCCGATATTCATCACCCCTCAAAGTTAAGGGGTTATGGTCAATGGCCCCCTGCTGAGCGCCACCACCAAAGTCCAATAAACACTGACTTACCTTTAATTTTTTTTTGCCGTAGAATCAGCCTGCCTTTTTAGGCGCCAATGTCCGTTAGAAGCTGTTTTCAAAGCGTCACGAGCACAGTCGTTCCTTCAGAGCGGTGTTGGCGAGGGGTTTTTCCAGCGGGGAAAAGTCCAACGCCAACCCTCATCAGCTCCCGTTCTGCAGGCGTAAAACTTTGAAAGCAGCTTCTGTAAGGAATTGTCGGTAATTCTGGCTAAGTGGCCCACAACGCCATGCAGCGCATGAGTACGGCAATTTCGGGATGAGCGTCCCGGACACCCATTTGGGACCACTGATGAGGGTAATAACTGTGCTTGAAGCCTACCGCAAACATATCGAAGAGCGTGCAGCACTGGGTATCGTTCCCCAGCCGCTTAACGCCGAACAAACTGCAGGCCTGGTCGAGCTGCTGAAAAATCCCCCGGCTGGCGAAGAAGCATTCCTCGTTGACCTGATCACCAATCGCGTTCCGCCTGGAGTGGACGAAGCAGCCTATGTCAAGGCCGGCTTCCTGTCCGCCATCGCCAAAGGCGAAGCCAAATCCCCCCTGATCGACAAGAAGCGCGCTGTTGAATTGCTCGGCACCATGCAGGGCGGCTACAACATCGTGACGCTGGTCAACCTGCTGGACGACGCCGAACTGGCTCCAGTAGCGGCCAAAGAACTCAAGCACACCCTGCTGATGTTCGATGCGTTCCACGACGTCGCTGAACGCGCCAAGAAAGGCAATGCTCACGCTCAAGGTGTGCTGCAATCCTGGGCTGACGGCGAGTGGTTCAAGAACCGCCCTACCCTGGCCGACAAGATCAGCCTGCGCGTATTCAAGGTGACTGGCGAAACCAACACCGACGACCTGTCCCCTGCTCCTGATGCCTGGTCCCGCCCGGACATCCCGCTGCACGCCCTGGCCATGCTGAAAATGGCTCGCGACGGCATCGTGCCTGACGCACAAGGCGTCACCGGTCCGATGAAGCAGATCGAAGAAATGCGCAACGCCGGTTTCCCTATCGCCTACGTCGGTGACGTGGTCGGTACCGGTTCTTCGCGTAAATCGGCAACCAACTCCGTACTGTGGTTCTTCGGCGACGACGTTCCTTACGTACCGAACAAGCGTGCCGGCGGTTTCTGCTTCGGCAGCAAGATCGCTCCGATCTTCTACAACACCATGGAAGATGCCGGCGCACTGCCAATCGAATTCGACGTTTCCAACATGCACATGGGCGACGTGATCGACCTGTACCCGCATGCTGGCAAAGTCTGCAAGCACGGCACCGACGAAGTCCTGACCACCTTCGAAATGAAGACCCCGGTCCTGTTGGACGAAGTTCGCGCCGGCGGCCGTATCCCGCTGATCATCGGCCGTGGCCTGACCGAGAAGGCTCGCGCCGAACTGGGTCTGCCAGCGTTCGACCTGTTCAAGAAGCCTGAAGCACCGGCCGAAAGCACCAAGGGTTTCACCCTGGCGCAGAAAATGGTCGGCAAGGCTTGCGGTCTGGCAGAAGGCCAAGGCGTTCGTCCTGGCACCTACTGCGAACCGAAGATGACCACCGTAGGTTCCCAGGACACCACCGGTCCAATGACCCGTGACGAACTGAAAGACCTGGCGTGCCTGGGCTTCTCCGCTGATCTGGTGATGCAGTCCTTCTGCCACACCGCGGCTTATCCAAAGCCGATCGACGTGACTACCCACCACACCCTGCCTGACTTCATCATGACCCGCGGTGGCGTTTCACTGCGTCCGGGCGACGGCATCATCCACTCGTGGCTGAACCGCATGCTGCTGCCGGACACCGTCGGCACCGGTGGTGACTCGCACACCCGTTTCCCGATGGGCATCTCGTTCCCGGCCGGTTCCGGTCTGGTCGCGTTCGCCGCTGCCACCGGCGTTATGCCGCTGGACATGCCGGAATCGATCCTGGTGCGCTTCAAAGGCAAAATGAAACCTGGCATCACCCTGCGTGACCTGGTTCATGCCATTCCTTACTTCGCCATCCAGAACGGTCTGCTGACTGTCGAGAAGAAAGGCAAGAAAAACGCCTTCTCCGGCCGCATCCTGGAAATCGAAGGCCTGGAAGGCCTGACGCTGGAGCAAGCTTTCGAGCTGTCCGACGCCTCGGCCGAACGTTCGGCTGCCGGTTGCACCATCAAGCTGTCGAAAGAGTCGATCACCGAGTACCTGAACTCCAACATCACCCTGCTGCGCTGGATGATCGGCGAAGGCTACGGCGATGCGCGCACCCTGGAACGCCGTGCACAAGCGATGGAAGCCTGGGTTGCCAACCCTGAACTGATGGAAGCCGATGCCGACGCTGAATACGCCGAAATCATCGAAATCGATCTGGCCGACATCAACGAGCCTGTGCTCTGCGCGCCAAACGACCCGGACGACGCCCGCCTGCTCTCCAGCGTTGCTGGCGAGAAGATCGACGAAGTGTTCATCGGTTCGTGCATGACCAACATCGGTCACTTCCGCGCTGCCGGTAAACTGCTGGAACAGGTCAAGGGTCAGCTGCCAACCCGTCTGTGGCTGTCGCCGCCGACCAAGATGGACGCTCACCAACTGACCGAAGAAGGCTACTACGGCATCTACGGCAAGGCTGGCGCGCGCATGGAAATGCCGGGCTGCTCGCTGTGCATGGGGAACCAGGCACGTGTTGAGCCGAACTCGACTGTTGTGTCGACTTCGACCCGTAACTTCCCGAACCGTCTGGGTGACGGCGCGAACGTCTACCTGGCTTCGGCTGAGCTGGCGTCCGTGGCTTCCATCATGGGTCGCCTGCCGACCGTTGAGGAGTACATGGAATACGCTGGCAAGATCGACAGCATGGCGGCCGATGTCTACCGCTACCTGTCCTTCGACCAGATCGCCGAGTTCCGTGAAGCTGCAGCGAACGCCAACATCCCGGTCGTTCAAGCCTAACGTTACACCGCAATAAAAAACGCCGCCCATCGTGAGATGAGCGGCGTTTTTTTATGCCTTCAGGAAGACCGCGTTATCGTTCATCGCTGGCAAGCCAGCTCCCACAGGATCTACGCAAACCCTGTGGGAGCGGGCTTGCCCGCGATAACGGATTCACAGCCCCGAAGAAATCATCAGGCACTCAGCGAGTAGATCAACGCCGAAATCGCCACCAAACCTACCGCCACCACAAACACGTTCGACGCCTGACCACGATAACGGGCCATGGCCGGCACCTTGCGGATCGCGTACATCGGCATCAGGAACAGGATCGCCGCGATCACCGGGCCACCGAGGGTTTCGATCATGCCGAGGATGCTCGGGTTCAGCGTGGCAACGATCCAGCACACCACCAGCATGAAGGCGGCGGTCATGCGGTCCAGAGCCTTGGCGGACGGACGCTTGCCGCTCTTGACGATCAGCCCCTTGAGGCCTTCGCTGGCTCCGATGTAGTGCCCCAGGAACGACTTGGAAATGGCCACGAAGGCAATCAACGGCGCCGCGAAAGCGATGGTCGGGTTGCTGAAGTGGTTGGCCAGGTACGACAGGATCGACAGGTTCTGCGCTTTCGCTTCAGCCAGTTGCGCGGGCGACAGGGTCAGCACGCAGCTGAAGACGAAGAACAGCACCATCACCACCATCAAGGCGTGGGCGCGGGACAGGATCTGCGAGCTGCGCTGCTCGGCGTGTTCGCCATGACGACGCTTCTGGTCCACCGCAAATGCCGAGATGATCGGCGAGTGGTTGAACGAGAACACCATCACCGGAATCGCCAGCCACAGGGTATGCAGCAATGCCGATGGCTCAGGCAGCGTGGTGGCGGTGGTCAGGATGCCGCCGTTCCAGTGCGGAATCAGGAACACCGCCAGGAACAGCAGCGCGACAATGAACGGATACACCATCAGGCTCATGGCCTTGACGATCAGTTGCTCGCCGCAACGCACCACCGCCAGCAGGCCGAGAATCAGCACCAGCGACAGCACGGCGCGCGGTGGCGGCATGATGTGCAGTTGATGTTCGAGGAAGCTGCCCACGGTGTTGGTCAGGGCCACGCTGTAAATCAGCAGGATCGGGAAGATCGCAAAGAAGTACAGCAAGGTGATCAGCGCGCCGGCCCTGATGCCGAAATGCTCTTCCACCACTTCGGTGATGTCTGCGCCTTCACGGCCGGACAATACGAAGCGGGTCAGGCCGCGGTGTGCGTAGAAGGTCATCGGGAATGCCAGCAAGGCCAGGATCAGCAGCGGCCAGAAACCACCGAGGCCCGCGTTGATCGGCAAAAACAGGGTGCCCGCACCAATCGCCGTGCCAAACAGGCCCAGCATCCAGGTGGTGTCTTGGCGATTCCAGCTCGAAAGGGTCGCTGGTGTCGCGTCTACATAGCGTTCGTTAACGCTATTGGCCTGATCATTCATCCGGTGGGATCTCCACATTCCGGTCACTTTCCACCCGGCCAGAACGCGTCGGAGTACCCGACAGGCAGCGCCCTGGCCGAAACAGGGGCGCGATTCTGGAGTATTAGTGAACAGAAGCAAAGACTTAGGTGAGGAACGGTGGTGCCAACTCGATGAGATTGATCGACACAAACCCTTGTAGGAGCCGAGCTTGCTCGCGATGGCGATGTATTTGCTGACATCAATGTTGAATGTGATTCCGCTATCGCGAGCAAGCTCGGCTCCTACAGGTTGATTCGCAATGTCACCCCTGCGTTTCATCGCCAAACCGTAATTGATGCTTGATAAAGGTTTCCCGTCATGTATTTTGAATACACCCACACCCTTCTGGAGTCTTCACATGCCACTGGTTCGCGTCGATCTCAAGAAACAGCAGGACCCCACCTACGCCAAACGCGTCGGGCAGTTGATCTACGCCGCCCTGCGCAGCGCCATTGATGTGCCGGAAAACGATAATTTCCAGATTCTCAATGAACACGATGAGCAGCATTTCATCTTTGACCCGCAGTACCTGGGCATCCAGCGCACCGGCAATCTGGTGATCATCCAGATCACCCTGAGCGAAGGCCGGACCCTGGAGAAGAAGAAACTGCTCTACAAAACCATCGTCGATGGCCTTAATGAGCAACTGGCAGTGCGTCCGGAGGATGTTTTCATTAATCTGGTGGAAGTGAAGAAAGAGAATTGGTCGTTCGGCAATGGCATTGCCCAGTACGCCCTCTGATTTTCAACTTTGATACCTGTGAGCCGCCAATGCCCCGAGTTTCCCGCAAGCAAGCTGACCTCAACCGCGAAATCATCGTCGACGCCGCCACGCGGCTGTTCCGAGAGCGCGGCCTGCATGGCATCAGCGTTGTCGATGTGATGGCCGCGGCCGGCCTGACCCATGGCGGCTTCTATGGTCATTTCGAATCCAAGGAAGCGCTGGCCAGGGAGGCCAGCGAGCGGGCGTTCAAGCAGGTGGGCGAGCGCTGGCGGGAACGGGCTGCCACAGGTGAAGATAAAGCCGATGCCCGCAAGGCATTGATCGATCCTTACTTGTCCACCCACAGCCGTGACAATCCCGGTGAGAGCTGCCCGGTGGTGGCCTTCGCCGGCGACATGTGCCACGAAAGTGCCGATAGCGGTTTGCGTGAGCCGTTCATGGCGGGGCTCAACCGGCTGCTCGACTCCTTCGGCAAACTGATGGACTCGGACGATCCAGAGGAAAACCGCCAGCAAGCGCTGGTGCAGTACTCAATGATGGTCGGCGCCCTGACGCTGGCCCGGGCCACTCGCGGCGAAGCCCTGTCGGATGAAATCCTCGAAGCCACCCGCCGTTTTCTGACAGCCGTAAAGCCTGAATCCCCTGCTTCCTGCTGAATATTCGGTATCGAGAGAACATATCGCAGGCTTCGCCAGCTCCTACACTGTGTAGCGCGGCTCCAGAAACGCTTGGCTTTGATCATTGCCAAAACGTCGCGGAGCCAGCAATCTCAAGCGACGTTCGAGCCCGATATTCGATGCCCACAGGAGCCACGCATGCCCGCGACCGTTCTGGTACTGGTTGAAACCATCAATGATTACCTGCCCATCCTCGAACATCAGGGTTTTCACCTGATATTGGCCCCAACGCCCGCCGAGCGCGCCGAGGCCATCAGCCGCCACAGCGGCCAGATCGACGCCGTCCTGACCCGTGGTCCACTGGGCCTGTATGGCGATGAAATCGCCGCCCTGCCCAACCTGAAGATTATCTGCGTGATCGGCGCGGGCTACGAGATGGTCGACCTGCAAACGGCCGCCGACCGTGGCATTACCGTCACCAATGGCGCGGGGGTCAACGCCTCGTCCGTCGCCGATCACGCCATGGCCCTGCTTTTGTCGCTGGTGCGGGATATTCCTCGCTGCGACGCCGCTGTGCGCCGGGGCGAGTGGCCGAAAATCATGCGCCCGTCCCTCGCGGGAAAACGCCTGGGCATTCTCGGCCTCGGCGCCGTCGGCATGGCCATCGCCAAACGCGCGGCCGCAGGTTTCGACATGAACGTGTGCTACCACAACCGCCAGCACCGCAGTGACGTGCCCTACGATTTCTGCTCGACCCCCACCGAACTTGCGCGCGCCTCGGACTTCCTGGTCATCGCCACTCCCGGTGGCCTCGGCACCAAACACCTGATCAACCGCCAGGTACTCGACGCCCTTGGCCCCAAGGGTTTTCTCGTCAATATCGCCCGCGCCAGCGTGGTGGTCACCGCCGACCTGATCATCGCGCTTGAGCAACGGCGTATCGCCGGTGCCGCACTGGATGTATTCGATGACGAACCCCAGGTACCGGATGCGCTGAAATCCCTGCCCAACGCGGTCCTGACCCCGCATGTCGCCGGATTGTCACCCGAAGCCACCCAAGGCACCGTCGAACTGGTGGGCCGCAACCTCGTGGCGTTCTTTTCCGGCCAACCCGTATTGACTCCGATCGAGATGCCGAAGGGCGTCAGCAGCGCGGTTGTGTAGAACAATTCAAACAGCTGTATCAAAAGCAATGATTGCCCGGCAACACGATCACCTATAAGGGCCGTTCGTGGTTGTGGGTGCCGGGTGTGCGCATTAGATTAGCCAATAGTTTCAGGCCTCCAGAATAAGCAGAAGGGATAAGCATGGCGCTTACTGACCAGTCCACCCGTATCCGCTCCGGCGAAGAACTCGATGCCAGCCTGATCGATCCTTACCTCAAGGCGCACATTCCAGGGCTCAGCGGCCTGCCGCAGATCAGCCAGTTCCCGGGCGGCGCCTCCAACCTCACCTATTTGCTCGAATACCCCGAACAGGAGTTCGTCCTGCGTCGGCCGCCCTTCGGCCACAAGGCCAAGTCCGCCCATGACATGGGTCGCGAATTCCGTATCCTCAATCAATTGCGCGACGGCTTTCCGTATTGCCCGAAAGCCTACGTGCACTGCACCGACGAATCGGTGATCGGTGCCGAGTTCTATGTGATGGAGCGGGTCAACGGCATCATCCTGCGTTCGGAATTGCCAGCGGAACTGGGCCTGGATTCAGCGAAAACCGAAGCCCTGTGCAAGAGCTTCATCGACAAATTCGTCGAGCTGCACCGGGTCGACTACAACGCCTATGGCCTGGGCGACCTCGGCAAACCGGAAGGTTATGTGGCGCGGCAGATCAAAGGCTGGAGCGATCGCTACGAGAAAGCCCTGACACCGGACGCGCCGCAGTGGGACGTGGTCAAAGCCTGGCTCAATGACAAGATGCCGGCCGATCACCCAACTTCCAGCATCGTGCATAACGACTATCGCTTCGACAACGTGATCCTCGACCCGAACAACCCGATGCAGATCATCGGCGTGCTCGACTGGGAACTGACCACCCTCGGCGACCCGCTGATGGACCTGGGCAACACCCTCGCCTACTGGATCGAAGCCGGCGACCCGGCGCCCGTGCAACTGATGCGCCGCCAGCCGAGCCACGCACCGGGCATGCTCACCCGCCGCGAGTTCGTCGATTACTACGCCGAGCGTTCCGGCATCCAGATCGACAACTTCGACTTCTACTACACCTACGGCCTGTTTCGTCTGGCCGGCATCGTGCAGCAGATCTACTACCGCTTCTACCATGGTCAGACCCAGGACAAACGCTTCGCGCAGTTCATTCACATGAACAAACTGCTGGAGCAGATGAGCCTGCAGGTCATCCAGAAATCCAGCCTCTGATCCGTTCCATTACAAGACTTATAACAAGGGAATCCCATGTCCAAGACTCAGTTGTTCGACCTCGACGGCAAGATCGCTTTCGTTTCCGGCGCCAGCCGCGGCATCGGTGAAGCCATCGCCAAACTGCTGGCCCAGCAAGGCGCCCATGTGATCGTGTCGAGCCGCAAGCTCGATGGCTGCCAGCACGTGGCCGACGCGATCATCGCTGCCGGCGGCAAAGCCACTGCCATCGCTTGCCACATCGGTGAAATGGAACAGATCAGTCAGGTCTTCGCCGGTATCAAGGAACAGTTCGGGCGCCTGGACATCCTGGTCAACAACGCAGCGACCAACCCGCAGTTCTGCAACGTGCTGGACACCGACCTCAGCGCCTTCCAGAAAACCGTCGACGTGAACATTCGCGGCTACTTCTTCATGTCGGTGGAAGCCGGCAAACTGATGCGCGAAAACGGTGGTGGCAGCATCATCAACGTCGCGTCGATCAATGGCGTCTCGCCGGGGATTTTCCAGGGCATCTATTCGGTGACCAAGGCCGCCGTGATCAACATGACCAAGGTCTTCGCCAAGGAATGCGCGCAGTTCGGCATCCGCTGCAACGCCCTGCTGCCGGGTCTGACCGACACCAAGTTCGCTTCGGCCCTGGTGAAGAACGAAGCGATCCTGAACACTGCGCTGCAACAGATCCCGCTCAAGCGTGTAGCGGACCCAAGCGAAATGGCCGGCGCCGTGTTGTACCTGGCCAGCGATGCTTCCAGCTACACCACCGGCGTTTCGCTGAACGTGGATGGCGGCTTCCTGTCCTGATTCCCTCCCTTGTAGGAGCTGCCGCAGGCTGCGATCTTTTGATCTTGAAAACAAAATCAAAAGATCGCAGCCTGCGGCAGGTCCTACAGGGATATTGTCCAGTTTCCCGCGTTACTGAGTGACGCAGCGCGTAGTGGTGGTGACTCGCGTCACCTCGCCGTTTTCGCCACGCACATCCCCCATCACATCGGTTTTATCCATAGGGTCCTGGCAGGTGCGCACGGGAGGTGGCGGCGGCGCGGCGGGAGGTGGTGGCGGCGGACTGGCACAGCCACCGAGAATCGCCACGCAGAATGCCAGCGACAAAGGTGTACAAACGCGTTTCCCAAGAGTTTTCATAGGTTGACCCGCGATAAGTGAACGACACATTTTTTGTGACAACAGAACCGGCGTGCAAAATCCTCACACCTGTCATAAAAAAAATATCGAAGGAACACTTATAGCGAAATCATTGAGCAGTGCCCTGAAAATCTGGCAGTTCTTACATCACCGGATCAGGACGATGCAGGGTATTACTCTCGAGTTCGTAACGCAGTTCTTCAATCAGCGCAGCCGCCGCGTCCGCTGACTGCAGCGTCGCCATGTTCAAGCCACTGACCACCAGATCCACCTGTCCCGACACCGGGTGGTAGAGTTTCACGGTCAACGAATGATCGCCCGTGATGCTGCAGTCACAGGCTCGAGGTGAAAAACTGCTTTCAATCAACATTCGCAGCTGTGCCAGCGTCATCATTGCGATTGACCCCGGCGGCGTGAAACACCGTATTGCACATTCATCAGGCGGTTCCTTCAGCGGCTTCGTAGGGGCATACAGGCGATCAGCAGATACCTGTCGCACCCTTCCAGCCTAAGAACCGCCCCACCAGAGCAACACACTAAATTGCACCCCGATCATTAGTGCATTTGCACCTTACCGCTGGCCTTTCGATCGCCCTGTGCCGGAAAACAGACCGCGCTCCCGCGCCCAAACAATCGCTTCACTACGGCTGTGCACATCGAGCTTGGAATACACCGTCGCCACATGATTGCGCACCGTGTTCGGAGCCAGTTTGAGCCGTGCGGCGATTTCCTTGTCGGCCAGACCTTCGCAGATCAAGCCCAGCACATCGCGCTCGCGGGCCGTCAATTCGGTGAAGGACACGCTGGGCAATTGCGGTGAATTGACGTTTTTCACATTGGCGAGCTTTTCGATCAGCGTGCGACTGAACCACGAGGCGTCTTTCATAACCTCTTCAATCGCGGACACCAGTTCCAGCTCGGTTCGTTTGCGCTCGGTGATATCCATCAGCACCAACAGGTAGCAGGGATTATCCTGAATGTTCACCGTGTCCGCCGACACGGCACAATCGATCAACCCAGCGTCCTTTTTACGCACCCGCACATCGATGCGATCCAGGCTTCCGGTCTTCTCGAGCGCTGCGAACAGCCGGGTTCGGGCGCCTTTGTCATCGATAAAATCGATCTGCGCGATGCTTTCGCCGATGACCTCTTCGCTGGGATAACCGAGGGTTTCCAGGAACGCTTCATTGACGTCCAGCACCAACTGATCGCCCGCCCCACACAACAGAATCGGCACCGGCGACAGGCGGAACGCCTTGGCAAAGCGTTCCTCGCTTTGGCGCAGAGCCATTTCGGCCTTATGCCGGGGCTCCATGTCGACGAAGGAAAACAGCATGCAGGGCTCGTCGTTGAGTTCCAGCGGCTGACCGGCCACGATCACCTGCTTGCTACCACCGTCGGCCATGCACAGCTCGGCCTGCATCTGCGGAATGGTCGCGCCTTCGCGCAAGCGTTGCTTGGCCAGGTCCTTGTTTTCGGCCTGTTCCAGTACGTCCAGTTCATAGGTGGACGTGCCGATCACCTGATCGCGGGCATAACCGGTCATTTCGAGGAAGCCGGGATTGACCTTGATGTAGCGCAAATCGCTGAGGCGACAGATCACCGCCGGCGCCGGGTTGGCGGCGAAGGTCTTCTCGAAACGCTGCTCGGCGCTGGCCCAGTCAGTGACATCGTCCATGATCAGCACCAGCGATTCCGGCTCGTCACGGCTGTCGGCCAATACCAGGCTACGCACCCGGTGGAACCAGGTACGCTCGTCTTCACCTGCCAAGGAGGTGACCTGCACCAACACGTCACTGAAGGTCTCGCCCCGCGCGACTCGATTGACGGGGTAGCTATCTGCGGGCACCAAGTGATTATTGCGATAGCGCAGGGCAAAGCGCTTGGCATAGGCCTTGGCATCGGCACCCAGATCGCTGACCTGCTCGACGCCGTGCATGGCCAGCGCCGCGTCATTGGCCCAGAGAATGCTCTGGTCGGGATCGAGCACAATCACCCCGTCGGACAGACCGGCGATGATCTGCTGCAACTGGCGGCGATTGGTTTCGGTGGTCAGGACGTCCTGGCTCATTACAACTCCACACGGGCGAAGGGCTTGTGAAGTTTACGACCGCCAGGCTTTGCGTTCGTGCGAAGAACCTTGTAGGAGCGAGCCTGCTCGCGAAGAACGTCCAGATAACGCCGTTATTCAGACAGGGCGCGTTATCGTTGACGTCCATCGCGAGCAGGCTCGCTCCGACACTTTTCAGGCCGCCAGTTCCCCTTTTGCGACAGCGGCCGACGCCGCCAACATCGCCCGCAACAACACCGCACACCCCGCCGCCAGATCATCCGGTGCGGCGTTTTCGATTTCGTTGTGGCTGATGCCGCCTTCGCACGGGACGAAGATCATCCCGGCCGGGCCGAGTTCGGCGAGGAAGATTGCGTCGTGCCCTGCGCCGCTGACGATGTCCATGTGCGACAGGCCCAGCCCTTGTGCGGCACCGCGTACCGCTTCGACGCAGCCTTTGTCGAAGTACAGCGGCGGAAAGTCTGCCGTAGGCGTGAGTTCGAAGGTCAGGCCGTGTTCTTCGCAGGTGGTTTCGATGACTGCGCGCACTTCGGCGATCATCGAGTCCAGGCGTGCCGGTTCCAGGTGACGGAAATCCAGGGTCATGCGCACTTCACCGGGTATGACGTTACGTGAGCCCGGGTACGCTTGCAGGCAGCCGACGGTGCCGCAGGCGTGGGGTTGATGACCGAGAGCGGCGCGATTGACCGCGCCGACGATCACGGCGGCGCCGACCAATGCATCTTTGCGCAGGTGCATCGGCGTCGGACCGGCATGGGCTTCGACGCCGCGCAGTTTCAGGTCGAACCATTTCTGCCCGAGGGCGCCCATCACCACGCCGATGGTTTTGCGTTCGTCTTCGAGGATCGGGCCTTGCTCGATGTGCGCTTCGAAGTAAGCGCCCACCGCGTGGCCGCTGACTTTGCGTGGCCCGGCGTAACCGATGGCGTTGAGCGCATCGCCAACCGTCACGCCTTCAGCGTCGACCTTGGCCAGGGTTTCTTCAAGAGTAAATTTTTCCGCGAACACGCCGGAGCCCATCATGCACGGAGCGAATCGCGAGCCTTCTTCGTTGGTCCACACCACCACTTCCAGCGGTGCTTCGGTTTCGATGTTCAGGTCGTTGAGCGTGCGCAACACTTCGACGCCGGCCAGCACGCCGAAACAGCCGTCAAACTTGCCACCGGTGGGTTGGGTGTCGATGTGGCTGCCGGTCATGACCGGTGGCAGGTTCGGATTGCGGCCAGGACGGCGGGCGAAAATGTTGCCCACGGCGTCAATGCTGACGGTACACCCGGCCTCCTCACACCAGTTGACGAAGATGTCCCGCGCCTGGCGGTCGAGATCGGTCAGGGCCAGGCGACAGACGCCGCCCTTGACCGTGGCGCCGAGCTTGGCCAGTTCCATGAGCGACTGCCACAAGCGATCGCGGTTGATGTGCTGATGGGTGGACTGCAGAACGTCTACGGCCGCGTTCATGATGATCTCCTCAGGCTGTTCTTATGGATTTCTTCAGGCAATTTGTCGGTGTCAGTGTCACCGTTTTCGCGAGCAAGCCCGCTCCCACATTTGGAATGCAATCCCCTGTGGGAGCGAGCTTGCTCGCGATGGGGCCAGTCCTCACACCGCAGATTTCGCAACAGAGTGACTGGGCCGCATCGCACACAACCCGTAATAAATCACCCCACCCAGTGCCGAACCGGTAAACCAGCCATAGCTGTAGAACCAGCTGAACGCATCGCTGCCCAACGACAACAACGTCAGCACCACCGGCACGCCGAACGCGATAAAACCATTCCAGTTCCACGCCGGGTACACGTCATCCCGATAGAGCCCGGCAAGGTCCAGTTGCTGTTTCTTGATCAGGAAATAGTCCACCACCATGATCCCCGCAATGGGGCCGAGCAAACTGGAATAGCCGAGCAGCCAATTGGAATAGACCGATTCGAGGCTGACGTCCGAAACGATCAGGCCAAGCTTTTTCAGCAACTCATGGGCCATCAACCCCAGCCCCACCAACCCGGTGAGGATCACCGCTTTAGTCCGGTTGATCACCTTCGGCGCAAGGTTCTGGAAGTCATTGGTCGGCGACACGATGTTGGCCGCGGTGTTGGTCGACAGCGTGGCGATGATGATCAGCGCCATGGCAATGGCCACCCACACCGGGCTCTGGATATGGCCAATCAGCGTCACTGGATCGGACACCGTCACGCCCACCAGTTTCACCGAGGCAGCGGTCATCACCACGCCGAGGGAGGCAAACAGGAACATGGTCAGCGGCAAGCCGATGATCTGCCCGACAATCTGATCCTTCTGGCTTTTTGCGTAGCGGCTGAAGTCCGGAATGTTCAGTGACAACGTGGCCCAGAACCCGACCATCGCCGTCAGCCCGGCGGCAAAGTAACTGGCCACGCCGGCGCCTTCCGGACGCTTGGCCGGGATCGCCAGCAATTCGGTCATCGACACATTGGGCATGGCCCAGACCAGCAGCCCTGCGCCCACCAACACCAACAGCGGTGCAGACAGGGTTTCCAGCCATTTGATCGACTCGGCGCCGCGAATCACCACCCACAGGTTAAGCGCCCAGAACACCATGAAGCCAATCACCTCACCCGTGCCGCCGAGGGATTTCCAGCCCTCGAACACCGACCCCAGAAACAGGTGAATCGCCAGGCCGCCGAACATCGTTTGAATGCCGAACCAGCCGCATGCCACCAACGCCCGGATCAGACACGGGATGTTCGAACCGAGGACGCCGAAAGACGAGCGCAGCAACACCGGAAACGGAATCCCGTACTTGGTGCCGGGGAAGGCATTCAGGGTCAGGGGAATCAGCACGATGATGTTGGCAAACAGAATCGCCAGCAGCGCTTCGCCAACGCTCAGGCCGAAATACGCGGTCAACACGCCGCCAAGGGTATAGGTCGGCACGCAAATCGCCATGCCGACCCACAGCGCGGTGATGTGCCATTTATTCCAGGTTCGTTCACGCACTTTTGTCGGCGCGATGTCGTGGTTATAACGGGGACTGTCGAGGACATCGCTGCCGGCTTCAAGCTCAAACAAGCCGTCGCGCTCGGTCACTTGCGATCTGATCTGTTGCATGGCCGCTCCACTGTTCTTTTGATTATTTTTGCTCATCAGGGGCTGGCGACATCAATAACCGTGCCGGACACCCCGATTGCGCATCGGGCAGTTCCATAAACACTTTGCAACTAACTGATGTTTATCAGTTTTATTCACTGACTCGACTATTAGCCGTGCCACTCAGGCCGAATGCCAGGCAAGTTGTCCGAACAGTCAGGACTCAATCTGGTGCGTTGATCTTTTTTTCAAAGTCGCGCATCAACCATAGACCATACTCAAACAGCTGATTTCACATAAGAAATCTTGACCATTTTTGGATCCTGTCAAGTGCGTCAAAATGGTGAGAGGGCTCACCATTTTGGTGATTTATGTTTTAAATCGTTATTTATCAATCAGTTAAAACAGCAATAAGCTTATAAAAAATATTCTTGCTGATTCCACAAACTGCGGCTAGCGTTTAATCCTGACAGCGTTGACAGGAATAACCCTGTTGGCACTTGCTTCATATAAAACATTTAGAACCGGCATCAGTCGGTCATTGCCTGCGAGGAATCCGGAATGTCTCTGTTGATCCGTGGCGCTACCGTTGTTACCCATGATGAAAATTATCGCGCCGATGTGTATTGCGCAGACGGCGTGATCAAGGCCATTGGCGAAAACCTCGACATTCCCGCAGGTGCCGAAATACTCGACGGCAGCGGCCAATACCTGATGCCGGGCGGCATCGATCCACACACTCACATGCAACTGCCCTTCATGGGCACCGTGGCCAGCGAAGACTTTTTCAGCGGCACGGCGGCGGGTCTTGCCGGTGGTACGACTTCGATCATCGACTTCGTGATTCCCAACCCGCAGCAATCGTTGATGGAAGCCTTTCATCAGTGGCGCGGCTGGGCCGAGAAGTCGGCGTCCGACTACGGTTTCCACGTCGCCATCACCTGGTGGAGCGAACAGGTTCGCGAAGACATGGCCGAGCTGGTCAGCCAGCACGGGGTCAACAGCTTCAAGCATTTCATGGCGTACAAAAACGCGATCATGGCCGCCGACGACACGTTGGTGGCGAGCTTCGAACGCTGCCTGGAATTGGGTGCTGTTCCTACTGTTCACGCGGAAAACGGTGAACTGGTTTATCACCTGCAACGCAAGCTGATGGCCCAAGGCATGACCGGGCCGGAAGCGCATCCGCTGTCACGCCCATCGCAGGTTGAAGGCGAAGCCGCGAGCCGGGCGATCCGGATTGCCGAAACTCTCGGCACGCCGCTGTATCTGGTGCATGTCTCCACCAAAGAAGCGCTGGACGAAATCACCTATGCCCGCAGCAAAGGCCAACCGGTCTACGGCGAAGTGCTGGCCGGGCATCTACTGCTGGACGACAGCGTCTACCAGCACCCGGACTGGCAGACCGCTGCCGGTTACGTGATGAGTCCGCCGTTCCGTCCGCGCGGTCATCAGGAAGCACTCTGGCATGGCCTGCAAGCGGGCAACCTGCACACCACCGCCACCGACCACTGCTGCTTCTGCGCCGAGCAAAAAGCCGCCGGCAAGGACGACTTCAGCAAAATCCCCAATGGCACTGCCGGCATTGAAGACCGCATGGCTGTGCTCTGGGAAGAAGGAGTGAACACCGGGCGTTTTTCGATGCAGCAATTCGTTGCCCTCACCTCCACCAATACCGCGAAAATCTTCAACCTCTACCCGCGCAAAGGCGCGATCCGCGTCGGTTCCGATGCCGATCTGGTGCTGTGGGACCCGCAAGGCACGCGGACAATCTCGGCCAAGACCCATCACCAGCAAGTCGACTTCAACATCTTCGAAGGCAAGACCGTGCGTGGCGTGCCGAGCCATACCATCAGCCAGGGCCGCGTGGTCTGGGCCGATGGCGACTTGCGCGCCGAGCGTGGTGCCGGGCGGTATATAGAACGGCCGGCGTATCCGGCGGTGTTTGATTTGTTGAGCAAGCGGGCTGAGTTGAATCAGCCGGTTGCTGTGAAACGCGGATAGCACTACAGGAAAACGCATCCCTGTGTAGGAGCTGCCGAAGGCTGCGATCTTTTGACCTTGATCTTGAAAAGCAAAATCAAAAGATCGCAGCCTTCGGCAGCTCCTACAGCGGACTGAGCAAGATTCAAAAAATGCCCATCAGAGGCAGCACCTCAATCACCGTGAGGCCAAAACCGTGATCAAGACCCTGACCCACCTCCCGCATCCTTACGAGAACGCGGCCGTCCTCGCTGGCCAATTTACCGATCTGGCGCCGCCGCTCAATGAGCGTCAGGCGCATCTGGAAGCCTCGCGCTGCCTGTATTGCTACGACGCTCCGTGCGTGAACGCCTGCCCGAGCGAGATCGATATTCCCTCGTTCATCCGCAACATTCATCAGGACAACGTGCAAGGCGCGGCGCAGAAAATCCTCTCGGCCAACATCCTCGGCGGCAGTTGCGCCCGGGTCTGCCCGACGGAAATCCTTTGCCAGCAAGCCTGTGTGCGCAATAACAGCCACGAATGCGCGCCGGTGCTGATCGGCCTTTTGCAGCGCTACGCCGTGGACAACGCGCACTTCAGCGAACACCCCTTCCCCCGCGCCGCCGCTACCGGCAAACGCATCGCCGTGGTCGGTGCCGGCCCGGCCGGCTTGTCCTGCGCCCACCGCAGCGCCATGCACGGGCATGACGTGGTGATTTTCGAGGCGCGAGAAAAGGCCGGTGGCCTGAATGAATACGGCATCGCCAAATACAAACTGGTGGACGACTACGCGCAAAGAGAACTCGACTTCCTGTTGGACATTGGCGGCATCGAAGTCCGGCACGGACAAAAACTCGGAGAGAACCTGAGCCTCAGCGACCTGCATCAACAATTCGACGCGGTGTTCCTCGGCCTCGGTCTGGCCGCCAGCAAACAATTGGGCCTGGCGCACGAAGACGCGCCCGGCCTGCTCGCCGCCACCGACTTCATCCGCGAATTGCGCCAGGCCGATGACCTGACCGAGTTACCGCTGGCCGACCACTGCATCGTGCTCGGCGCCGGCAACACCGCCATCGACATGGCCGTGCAAATGGCTCGCCTCGGCGCTCACGACGTGAACCTCGTCTACCGCCGTGGCGTCGAGGACATGGGCGCCACGCATCACGAACAAGACATCGCCAAAGCCAATCAAGTGCGCCTGTTGACCTGGGCGCAACCCGAGGAAGTGTTGCTCGATGACCAAGGGCAAGTGCGCGGCATGCGTTTCGCCCGCACGCATCTGGTTGAGGGTCGCCTGCAAACCACGGGTGAAACTTTCGAACTGGCGGCTGACGCGATCTTCAAGGCCATCGGCCAATCCTTCGACGGCAACGCCCTCGCCGATCCGCTGGCCCGCGAACTCAAGCGTCAGGGCGAGCGCATTGAAGTGGACGAAAACCTGCGCACCAGCATTCCCGGCGTGTATGCCGGTGGTGACTGCACCAGCCTCGATCAGGACCTCACCGTGCAAGCGGTGCAACACGGCAAGCGCGCCGCCGAGGCGATCAACGCTCAACTGATGCTCAACGTGGAGGCTGCGTAAATGGCCGATCTGTCGATTGTCTTCGCTGGCATCAAATCCCCGAATCCGTTCTGGCTGGCCTCCGCGCCGCCGACCGACAAGGCCTACAACGTGGTCCGCGCCTTTGAAGCGGGTTGGGGCGGTGTAGTCTGGAAAACCCTGGGGGAAGACCCGGCGGCGGTGAACGTGTCTTCGCGCTATTCGGCACACTTCGGGGCTAACAGAGAGGTCCTCGGATTCAACAACATCGAACTGATCACCGACCGCTCGCTGGAGATCAACCTGCGGGAAATCACCCAGGTGAAAAAGGACTGGCCGGACCGTGCGCTGATCGTTTCGTTGATGGTGCCTTGCGTCGAGGAATCCTGGAAACACATCCTGCCGCTGGTGGAAGCCACCGGTGCCGACGGTATCGAACTGAACTTCGGTTGCCCTCACGGCATGCCGGAACGTGGCATGGGCGCGGCGGTGGGTCAGGTGCCGGAGTACGTCGAGCAAGTCACCCGTTGGTGCAAGACGTATTGTTCGCTGCCGGTGATCGTCAAGCTCACGCCGAACATCACCGACATCCGCGTCGCGGCCCGCGCGGCCCATCGCGGCGGTGCGGATGCGGTGTCGCTGATCAACACCATCAACTCGATTACCAGCGTCAACCTGGAGCGCATGGTTGCCAATCCCATGGTCGGTAGCCAAAGCACCCACGGCGGTTATTGCGGTTCGGCGGTCAAGCCGATTGCCTTGAACATGGTCGCCGAAATCGCCCGCGACCCGCAGACCCAAGGCCTGCCCATCAGCGGCATCGGCGGCATCGGCAACTGGCGCGACGCGGCGGAGTTCATCGCTCTGGGCAGCGGCTCGGTGCAAGTGTGCACGGCGGCGATGCTCCACGGTTTCCGGATCGTCGAGGAAATGAAGGACGGCCTCTCACGCTGGATGGACAGCCAAGGCTACGCCAGCATCGCCGAGTTTTCCGGGCGCGCGGTAACCAACACCACGGACTGGAAGTACCTGGACATCAACTATCAGGTGATCGCGAAAATCGACCAGGAGGCGTGCATCGGTTGTGGTCGCTGCCATATCGCCTGCGAAGACACCTCGCACCAGGCCGTGGCCAGTCTGAAAAAAGCCGACGGTACGCACAGCTATGAAGTGATCGATGAGGAATGCGTGGGCTGCAACCTGTGCCAGATCACCTGCCCGGTCGAGGACTGCATCGAGATGGTGCCGATGGAGAACGGCAAGCCGTTTCTGGACTGGAATCATGATCCGAGGAATCCGTTTCATGTTGCCGTCTGATCGCTGAAGATCAAAAGATCGCAGCCTCGTTTCACTCGACAGCTCCTACAAGGGAACGCGCAATCCTGTAGGAGCTGTCGAGTGAAACGTGGCTGCGATCTTGCGATTTATGGCTCCAACCCGATCCCCCGCAAAATCACACTCGTCACCGTCTGCACCGCCCGCTCAAACTGCATGTCCGACAGCGGTTGATGGTCATTGAGAATGCTCACCTGATGATCGAAGTCGGCGTAGTGCTGGGTCGAGGCCCAGATCATGTACAGCAGGCTCGACGGTTCCACCGGCAGGATGCGGCCATCTTCCACCCACTGGCGGATCTTCGCTTCTTTCATCTTGGCCCAGTCGTACAGGCTCGCATCCAGCGCTGTGCCCAGGGTTGGCGCGCCGTGGATGATTTCGTTGGCCCAGACTTTCGAACCATGCGGCCGGCTGCGGGAGTGGTTCATCTTGGCGCGGATGTAGCTGCTGAGCACCACGCGCGGGTCGTCGAACATCTCGAAGCACAGCGCGTCCTGTTTCCACACTTCCAGCAGGTCGAACAGCACGGCGCTGTACAGTTCGGTCTTGGTGCTGAAGTAGTAATGCAGGTTGGAGCGCGGCAGTTGCACTTCGGCGGCGATGTCGGCCATGGCAGTGCTGCCGAAACCTTTTTCGGCGAAGACCTTCTCGGCCCCCAGCAGAATTTTCTCGACGTTACTGCGACGAATCTCGATCTTGTGATTGCCCATGAGGGCTCCCTGACAACAGCGTTAAACAAGACTAGCATCCGCTCTGGCTTGCGGCGACAGGGGAAAAGCAAACTTCGTACAACCTGCGTCGCCCGACTAAACTGACCCGAACCCGCCGCTGAGGGACTCACCATGCGCTTGACGAAAACCCTGACCGCCGTCGCCCTGCTCGGCTCGCTGCTTGCCGCTTCAGCGGTGTTTGCCCATGCCCATTTGCAAAGCCAGACACCCGCCGCCGACAGCACCGTGAAAGCCCCGGCGGAACTGAGCCTGGTGTTTTCCGAAGGCGTAGAAGCCGACTTCTGCAAAGTCACGATCACCCACGACGGTGCCGATGTGCTGGTGAAAAGCCTGGTCACCCAAGGCCCTGATAAAAAGACCCTGATCGTCACCCCGGCTGTGCCGTTGACTGCGGGTGATTACAAGGTCGAGTGGCATGTCGTGTCGGTCGATACTCACAAGAGCGAAGGCGCTTACGCGTTCGACGTCGCCCAGTAACACATGACCAGCGCGATGGTGCTGTGCCGTTTCCTGCATTTCACCGTGGTGCTGATGCTGTTCGGAGCGTGGGTGTTCAGGCCACTGCTATTACGCAGCGAGACAACGCTGGATCAGTCGCTGGCGCGCGTCTGTCGTTGGCTCGCAACACTGGCACTGCTCAGTGGCATTGGCTGGTTGCTGCTGGTCACCGCGAGCATGGCTGGCACGTGGGAGGCGGCGTTTGAGTCGTCGACCTTGCAGCGAGTGCTGACACATACCTTTTTTGGGCGAATCTGGACCTGGCACCTGCTGTTCAATGGCTTGCTGGTGGCGTTGCTGCTGACGCCCCAGCGCAACAATCTGCCATTGCAAGTCATCCTCAGCGGCTTGGCATTGGCGACCCTCTCCCCGGTCGGCCACGGCGCCATGCTCGATGGCGCCGCAGGGCAATTACTGATCCTCAATCAACTCATTCACCTGACTTGCGTCGGCACCTGGCTCGGCGGCCTGTTGCTGCTGGTCATGATCCTGCGCCGCCCTGACGGACATGCCATCAGCACGCTGTTGCAGCGATTCAGCGGCGTTGGTTATGTCTTAGTGGCTGGGCTGATAGTCAGCGGATTGATCAACGTGCGGGTGCTCACCGGAGCCTGGTGGCCGACGCCGTTGCTGTCGGGTTTTGCCCTGATTCTGTTGATCAAGGTGTCGCTGGTTGCCGCGATGTTGGGGTTGGCGTTGTTCAATCGGTTGCGGATCGATGATTGTGAACGGCGTCTGGCGACGTTGCGCGACAGCGTAATGCTGGAGTGGTTGTTGGGGCTTGGCGCGGTAGCGGCGGTCTCGCTGCTCGGAACCCTGCCGCCGATGATTTCGAACTGAGCCAACAAGTCATCGTATAACTTCCGATTGACAACCCTCGAAAATCCCGCAAATATTCGCCCCAATGTTGTACGACGACGTATGACAAACAATAAAAACAAAAAAGAAAATGGAGCGCCACAGTGAGCAAATTCGCCCGCAATTTTTCCGTCCGTAGTCCACGCCCAACCTTCGCCCGTCGCCACACTCTTAGCCTGATCGGTTGCAGCAGCCTGGCCCTCGCCCTGCCAATGACCAGCCAGGCCGAAGGTTTCACCGATGATGCCAAAGCCACGCTGAACCTGCGCAACGCCTACTTCAATCGCAACTACACCAACCCGGCCTACCCGCAGGGCAAGGCGGAAGAGTGGACGCAGAACTTCATCCTCGACGCCAAGTCCGGCTTCACCCAAGGCCCGATCGGTTTTGGTGTAGACGTGCTGGGGCTGTACTCGCAAAAGCTCGACGGCGGTAAAGGCACTGGCGGCACGCAACTGCTGCCGATCCACGGTGATGGCCGCCCCGCCGACAACTTCGGGCGCCTGGGTGTTGCGTTAAAAGGCAAGATTTCCAAGACCGAATTGAAGGTCGGTGAATGGATGCCGGTACTGCCGATCCTGCGCTCCGATGACGGCCGTTCGCTGCCGCAAACCTTCCAGGGCGGCCAGGTGACCTCCACCGAAATCAGTGGCCTGACGCTCTACGGCGGTCAGTTCCGTCAGAACAGTCCGCGCAACGATGCGAGCATGGAAGACATGTTCATGAACGGCAAATCGGCGGCCTTCAGTTCCGACCGTTTCAACTTCGGCGGCGGCGAATACGCCTTCAACGAAAAACGCACCCAGGTCGGTGTGTGGTACGCCGAACTCAGCGACATCTATCAGCAGCAATACTTCAACCTGAGCCACAGCCAGCCGATCGGCGACTGGACCCTCGGCGCCAACCTCGGCTACTTCATCGGCAAGGAAGACGGCAGCGCCCTGGCCGGTGACCTCGACAACAAGACCGCATTCGCCCTGCTCTCAGCCAAATACGGCGGCAACACCTTCTATGTCGGCTTGCAGAAACTCAGCGGCGACGATGTCTGGATGCGGGTCAACGGCACCAGCGGCGGCACCCTGGCCAACGACAGCTACAACTCCAGCTATGACAACGCCAAGGAAAAATCCTGGCAGGTGCGTCATGACTACAACTTCGTCGCTCTCGGCGTTCCTGGCCTGACCCTGATGAACCGCTATATCAGCGGCGACAACGTGCACACCGGGACCATCACCGACGGCAAGGAATGGGGCCGCGAATCGGAACTGGCCTACACCGTGCAGAGCGGTCCGCTGAAAAACCTCAACGTCAAATGGCGTAACGCGAGCATCCGCAAGAACTTCAGCACCAACGAGTTCGATGAGAACCGGTTGTTTATCAGCTACCCGATTTCGTTGCTGTAAGGCAGGGATTCACACAATCCCTGTGGGAGCGAGCTTGCTCGCGATGGCGGTGAATCAGTCGACATGGATGTTGAATGTCAAACCGCAATCGCGAGCAAGCTCGCTCCCACAGGGTCCGCGCCAGCCTGGAGACTTATGTCCGAGCCGCGGAAGATTACCCTCCGTCCATTTCCACCAAAGTCGCGTTGACAAGAACCGGAAAGCCTAACGATACTTCGGCATAGTCGTACGACAACCTACAACGATTCAATAACAATAACCGCTTGTCCAGGGATTCCCATGACGACCACTGCAACCGCCCGCATTCCCTTCAATCGCCTGCTGCTGACCGGCGCCGCCGGTGGCCTGGGCAAAGTCTTGCGCGAAAGCCTGCGCCCGTATGCCAACGTCATTCGCCTGTCGGACATCGCCGACATCGCGCCGGCCATCGATGACCGCGAAGAAGTCGTGCCCTGCGACCTCGCCGACAAGCAAGCCGTGCATCAACTGGTCGAAGGCGTGGACGCGATCCTGCACTTCGGCGGCGTGTCGACCGAGCATTCGTTCGAACAGATCCTCGGCGCCAACATCTGCGGTGTGTTCCACATCTATGAAGCGGCACGCCGGCATGGCGTCAAGCGCGTGATCTTCGCCAGCTCCAACCACGTCATCGGCTTCTATAAGCAGGACGAAGTGATCGACGCCCATTCCCCTCATCGCCCTGACAGCTATTACGGCTTGTCCAAAGCCTACGGCGAAGACATGGCCACGTTCTACTTCGACCGCTACGGCATCGAGACTGTCAGCGTGCGCATCGGTTCGTCGTTCCCGGAACCACAGAACCGCCGGATGATGAGCACCTGGCTGAGCTTCGGCGACCTGACCCAATTGCTCGAACGCGCGTTGTACACCCCGAACGTCGGCCACACCGTGGTCTACGGCATGTCCGACAACAAGGACATCTGGTGGGACAACCGCTATGCCACGCACCTGGGCTATGCGCCGAACGACACTTCGGAAGTGTTTCGCGAAAAGGTTGAAGCGCAGCCAATGCCGGCTGCCGATGACCCGGCGCGGGTTTACCAGGGCGGCGGGTTCTGCGCGGCCGGCCCGTTCGGCGACTGAAACATCCAACGCTTACCACTTGATCCCCACAACAAAAAGCCCAAGGGAATGAGTTGCCATGCAAGCCGAATTGATTGTCGATGCCCGTAACGCCGTCGGTGAAAGCCCGGTCTGGGTCCCCGAAGAAAACGCCCTGTATTGGGTCGATATTCCCGCCGGTGGCCTGCAACGCTGGAGCGCCGAAACCGGGCATGTCCACGCCTGGAAGACGCCGGAAATGCTCGCGTGCATCACCCGGCACCGTGACGGTGGCTGGGTCGCGGGAATGGAAAGCGGGTTCTTTCATCTGCACGCGCATAGCGATGGCAGCCTCGACAGCGACTTGCTCGCACACGTTGATCACGCCCGCACCGACATGCGCCTGAACGATGGTCGCTGCGACCGCCAAGGGCGTTTCTGGGCCGGCAGCATGGTGCTGAACATGGGCGCCAATGCCGCTGACGGTACGCTCTATCGCTACAGCGCCGGGCAACGCGGACCGCTCGCTGCGCAACTGGGCGGCTTCATCGTGCCCAACGGCCTGGGTTTCAGCCCGGACGGCAAGACCATGTACCTGTCGGACTCGCACCCCAATGTGCAACTGATCTGGGCCTTCGACTACGACATCGACAGCGGCACCCCCTCCAATCGCCGCGTATTTGTCGACATGAATGACTACTGCGGTCGCCCTGACGGCGCGGCGGTGGATGCCGAAGGCTGCTACTGGATCTGCGCCAACGACGCCGGATTGATTCACCGCTTTACCCCCGACGGCCGACTGGATCGCTCACTCGCCGTACCGGTGAAAAAACCAACCATGTGCGCCTTCGGCGGCAGTCGACTGGACACGCTGTTCGTGACCTCGATTCGCCCCGGTGACGACCACGACGAACAGTCGCTGGCCGGTGGTGTGTTCGCCCTCAACCCCGGCGTCAACGGCTTGCCGGAACCGCTGTTCAACGATTTGCCTTAACCCCCTCTGCTACACCGCTGTGCCTTGAACAAAAAAACAATAAAACCGGAGACACAATGATGGACTTCAAACGCACCTTGCTCGCCGCAGCACTCCCGCTCGCCTTCTCGCTCAGCAGCGCCGCCCATGCGCTGGAAATCAAATTCGCCGACATCCATCCCGCCGGTTATCCGACCGTGGTGGCTGAAGAGCAACTGGGTAAAACCCTGGTGGCCGACAGCGACGGCAAGCTGACCTTCAAGATGTTCGCCGGCGGTGTGCTGGGTTCGGAAAAGGAAGTGGTCGAACAGGCTCAGGTCGGTGCCATCCAGATGGCTCGCGTCAGTCTCGGGATCGTCGGCCCGGTAGTGCCGGACGTGAACGTGTTCAACATGCCGTTCGTGTTCCGTGACCAGGCGCACATGCGCAAAGTCATTGACGGTGAAGTCGGCGACGAGATCCTAGACAAGATCACCAATTCCGAATTCAACCTGGTCGCCCTGGCCTGGATGGACGGCGGCACGCGCAACCTCTACACCAAGAAACCAGTACGCACCCTCGAAGACCTCAAGGGCATGAAAATCCGCGTACAAGGCAACCCGATGTTCATCGAAACCATCAACGCCATGGGCGGCAACGGCATTGCGATGGACACCGGCGAAATCTTCAGTGCCTTGCAGACCGGCGTGATCGACGGCGCGGAAAACAATCCGCCGACCATGCTTGAACACAACCACTTCCAGAACGCCAAGTTCTACAGCCTGACCGGCCACCTGATCCTGCCTGAGCCGATCGTGATGTCGAAGATCACCTGGAACAAACTCACCCCTGAGCAGCAGGCGCTGGTGAAGAAAACCGCCAAAGCCGCACAGGCCCAGGAACGCACCTTGTGGGATGCGAAATCGGCCAGCAGCGAAGAGAAGCTCAAGGCTGCGGGCGTCGAGTTCATCACCGTCGACAAAAAGCCTTTCTATGAAGCGACCGCCTCGATCCGCGAGAAGTACGGCGCACCTTACGCCGACCTGATCAAGCGCATCGAAGCCGTTCAGTAACTCTCCCTGCATTCAAGAAAGGCCCGGCGCCACTGACGTTGGTATCTGTCAGTGCGCGCCCGGTTACGGTGGAACCCGATGAAGAATCTGCTGCTACGTTTCAATGACAAGCTCTACATGACCTGTATCTGGGTCGCCGGGCTCTCCGTATTGGCCATTGCGCTGATCATCCCCTGGGGCGTATTTGCCCGTTATGTACTCGGTACCGGCTCCAGCTGGCCTGAGCCCACCGCAATCCTGCTGATGATGGTGTTCACTTTCATCGGCGCCGCCGCCAGCTATCGCTCCGGCTCGCACATGGCGGTGGCAATGCTCACCGACCGCATGCCACCGAATCTGCGCAAGGCCATGAGTGTGTTTGCACAATTGCTGATGGCAACCATCAGCCTGTTCATGGCGATCTGGGGCACCAAACTGTGCCTGTCGACGTGGAACCAATTCATGAGCGCCCTGCCGACCCTGCGCGTGGGCATCACCTACATGCCGATTCCCGTGGGCGGCGTGCTGACGCTGATTTTTGTTATGGAAAAACTCCTGTTCGGTGATCAGAGCAACCGTCGGGTCGTGCGTTTCGACATCGTTGAAGAAAACGAAGGGGCTGCCTGAATGGACGCTTTTATTCTGTTGGGCAGTTTTATCGCGTTGATCCTGATCGGCATGCCTGTCGCTTATGCGCTGGGGCTTTCCGCGCTGATCGGCGCGTTCTGGATCGACATTCCGTTCCAGGCGCTGATGATTCAGGTTGCCGGTGGCGTGAACAAATTCTCCCTGCTGGCGATTCCGTTCTTCGTCCTGGCCGGCGCGATCATGGCCGAGGGCGGCATGTCCCGGCGTCTGGTGGCGTTTGCCGGGGTGCTGGTGGGTTTCGTGCGCGGCGGCTTGTCGCTGGTCAACATCATGGCCTCGACCTTCTTCGGTGCGATCTCCGGTTCTTCGGTGGCGGATACCGCTTCGGTGGGTTCGGTGCTGATTCCTGAAATGGAACGTCGCGGCTATCCGCGGGAGTTCGCCACCGCTGTGACGGTCAGCGGTTCGGTTCAAGCCCTGCTGACCCCGCCAAGCCACAACTCGGTGCTCTACTCGCTGGCGGCGGGCGGCACGGTGTCGATTGCCTCGCTGTTCATGGCCGGCGTGGTGCCGGGCCTGTTGATGAGCGCGTGCCTGATGGTGCTGTGCCTGATCTTCGCCAAGAAGCGCGACTACCCGAAAGGCGAAGTCATTCCGATGCGCGAAGCGCTGAAGATTTGCGGTGAAGCGTTGTGGGGCCTGATGGCAATGGTCATCATCCTCGGCGGTATTCTTTCGGGGATTTTCACTGCGACCGAATCGGCGGCCATTGCCGTGCTGTGGTCGTTCTTCGTGACCATGTTCATCTACCGCGACTACAAGTGGAGCGAGCTGCCGAAACTGATGCACCGTACGGTGCGGACAATTTCGATCGTGATGATCCTGATCGGTTTCGCTGCAAGCTTCGGCTACATCATGACGCTGATGCAGATCCCGGCGAAGATCACCACGATGTTCCTGACCCTGTCGGACAACCGTTACGTGATCCTGATGTGCATCAACGTCATGCTGCTGTTGCTCGGCACGGTGATGGACATGGCGCCGCTGATCCTGATTCTGACGCCGATCCTGATGCCGGTGATTCTCGGCATTGGCGTGGACCCGGTGCAGTTCGGCATGATCATGCTGGTGAACCTGGGGATTGGTTTGATAACGCCGCCCGTGGGTGCGGTACTTTTCGTGGGGTCTGCCGTGGGTAAAGTCAGTATCGAATCCACCGTGAAAGCGCTGCTGCCGTTCTATGGCGTGCTGTTCCTGGTGCTGTTGGCCGTGACCTACATTCCGGCAATTTCGCTGTGGTTGCCGCATTTGGTGTTGTAATCCTTGTCCTGTAGGAGCACGGCTTGCCGGCGATAGCGATCTCACGTACGCCATCGCCGGCAAGCCGTGCTCCTACGGGGGATTTCATTCATATCCCACTCAACGTTTCTATTACTGGTCAATATGTCGCCAACACTGCTCGAACTCGAAGACGAATTCACCCGCCTCACCCTCGCGCCTGAACTGGGCGGCAGCATTGTCAACTGGACCGTGCGCAGCACTGGCCAACCCTTGTTGCGCCACGCCGATGCTCATGCCCTCAACACCGGTTTGCCCGGCAAGCTTGGCTGCTTTCCCTTGGTGCCTTGGTCCAACCGCATCGCCGAAGGCGGCTTCGACTGCCCCGATGGCTGGCTGGCACTGACGCCTAACAGCCTCACCGATCCACTACCGATTCACGGCAGCGCCTGGCAGCAAGCGTGGCAAGTGGTGTCTACCACCGCGCATGAAGTCGTGCTGCAACTCGATAGCGCCTGTCCTTTCGCTTACTGCGCCCGCCAACGCTTCCATCTGAGCGAAGGCAAACTGAGCATCGAATTGAGTGTGACCCATCAAGCCGAGCAAGCCGCCTGGCATGGTCTGGGATTGCATCCGTATCTGCCGCGCACCGCCAACACCCGATTGCACGCTCCAGCCCGCCAGGTCTGGTTATGCGATAGCGCCAAGCTGCCGACGCAGCTCGACAGCCTGCCCGCCGATTGGGATTTCCAGTCACTCAAGCCGCTCCCCGAAACGCTGGTCGACAACGGCTTCTGCGAATGGAATGGCCAATGCCTGATCCAGCAACCGGATCTTGGTTATGCACTGGAATGCCAAGCCATAGGCAGCGATTACTATCTGCTCTACTGCCCGGTTGGCCTGGAGTTTTTCTGCATCGAACCGGTAAGTCATCCGGTCAACGCCCATCACCTGCCCGGTCGACCAGGCTTGCGGTTACTGGAACAGGGACAAACCGCTGAACTGGGTTTCACCCTGCAATACCGAGCCTTATAAGGCGCGCACCAGCATGTAGATGGCGACCACCAGACAGATGCTGGCAAACCCCACCTGCAGCGCCCGCGCCGGCACCTGGGCACAAAGCTTTCGGCCAATGACCATGCCGACAATGCTGGAGACGATGAAGGCAACACCCAGCCCATCGATGCGCACCCCGGCATGCAAAGCACCGATCACGCCGATGGCCGAGATCAGGCTGATCACCATCAGCGACGTGGCGATGATTCCCCGCATCTGCACATCGGTCAGTTGCTTGAACGCAGGCACAATCAAAAAACCGCCGCCCACCCCCAGCAGCCCTGACACGACACCGGTCACCGCCCCCAGCGCGGCGAGGGTCGCGGTGCATTTGGCGGTCCAGGAAAAACGCCCCGTGTGCTGATCAAGCATGCAGTTTTTCTGGCCCCAGTTGGCATGGCCGTGATCGCTCGGCCCCTCGTCCTTGCGCTCACGCCGCAGCATCCGCGCAGCCACCATGACCATCAGCAGGCTGAACAGGATCATCAGGATTTTTTCCGGCAACTGATGGGCGAAGTAGATGCCCACCGGCGAAAACACCGCGCCGAGCGCCGCGATCAACAATGCCGCGCGATAGCGCACCAGGCCATGCCGCAAACCATCGATGGCCCCCACCGCCGCCGCGCTCCCCACCGCGAACAGCGCAACGGGCGCCGCCGTGGTCATGCTCCATCCCAGGCCGAGCACCAACGCCGGTACGGCCAGAATGCCGCCACCGGCCCCGGTCAAACCCAGCACCAAACCCATGACCACACCAAAAAAACTCGCCAGCAACATAAAACGCTCGTAATCCATGATAAAGGCCGGGAACGCCCGGTATCGATAGAGTGACAGGATAGAGCCCGCCCGGATTTTTCGTTAACAGAATTGACGCGGGGGCTGGTCAGCGCAGGGAAAATGAAACTAACCTCATGACTCGTCCACGAAGAAACAACCCTCATGCCTGCCCTGATTGAAGCCTTTTTCGACGATGCCTCGTCCACCTACAGCTACGTGATCTACGAAGCGGATGGCGGGCAGTGTGCGATCGTCGACCCGGTGCTCGACTACAACCCCACCGCCGGGCGAACCAACACCACGCAGGCGGACCGCATCATCGCGTTCGTGCGCGAGCACCGCTTGCAGGTGCAATGGCTGCTGGAAACCCACGCCCACGCCGATCACCTGTCCGCCGCGCCGTACCTGCGCCGGGAACTGGGCGGCCGGATCGCCATCGGCCAGTCGATCTGCAAGGTGCAGAACGTGTTCAAGACCCTGTTCAACCTTGAGCCGGAATTTTGCATCGATGGCTCGCAGTTCGATCACCTGTTCGCCCCCGACGAAACTTTCCACATCGGCAACATCAAGGCCACGGCGCTGCATGTGCCCGGCCATACCCCCGCGGACATGGCGTACCTGATCGGCAACGACGTGATTCTGGTCGGCGACACAATGTTCATGCCGGACGTTGGCACCGCGCGCTGCGACTTTCCCGGCGGCAATGCCAACCAGATGTTCGCTTCGATCCACAAATTGCTGGCCTTCCCCGCCGGCGTGCGCCTCTTCGTCTGCCACGATTACCCGCCCGAGGGCCGCGAACCGCAGTGCATGACCACCGTCGGAGAGCAGCGCAAAAGCAACATCCATGTGCGCGACGGCATCGACGAAGCAACCTTCGTTGCCATGCGCACCCAGCGTGATGAGGGATTGGGCATGCCGACGCTGTTGCTGCCGGCGATTCAGGTGAATGTGCGGGCGGGGAATCTGCCGCCGGCGGAAGACAATGGCGTGACCTACCTGAAAATCCCGATCAACAAATTTTAAGATCAAAAGATCGCAGCCTGCGGCAGCTCCTACAGGTGCACATAGAACCCCGTAGGAGCTGGCGAAGCCTACGATCTTTTGATCTTCAATTACCCAACGTCAGCCCATTCGCCGGCAACGGCAGCGCCGTCTTGTAGCGCACCTGCTTCAGCGCAAAACTCGACCGAATGTTCGCCACCCCCGGCACCTTGGTCAAAAAGTCCATCATGAAGCGCTCCAGCGACTGAATGGTCGGCACCAGCACGCGGATCAAGTAATCCGGGTCGCCCGCCATCAGGTAGCACTCCATCACTTCCGGCCGATCTGAAATAGCTTCCTCGAAATGCTGCAACGCCTCCTCCACCTGCTTCTCCAGGCTGACGTGGATGAACACGTTCACGTGCAGCCCCAGCAGGTCGGCGTCCAGCAGCGTGACCTGGTCGCGAATCAGGCCCAGTTCTTCCATCGCCTTGACCCGGTTGAAGCATGGTGTCGGCGAAAGGTTGACCGAGCGTGCAAGGTCGGCGTTGGTGATCCGCGCGTTCTCCTGAAGGCTGTTGAGAATGCCGATATCGGTACGGTCCAGTTTGCGCATGAGACAAAACCACCTGTTTTTTATGTTTATGCAGATTTTTTATCTGCAAATGATCTTGAGCGCAATGAAACAGAGAGAAATATTCTTCTTGGCCGGGCCTATGATTGTTGTAGGACAAGATTTCTTCCAACGAACGAAATCTGTCAGCTCACTACAAGAAATTCACAAGATCGAGCGTAGAAGCCATGACCCAAGCGTACGAACCGCTGCGCCTGCACGTCCCTGAACCTTCGGGCCGTCCCGGCTGTAAAACCGACTTCTCCTACCTGCATCTGACCGATGCCGGCACGGTGCGCAAACCCCCAATCGACGTTGAACCCGCCGAAACGGCCGATCTGGCCCGCGGCCTGATTCGCGTGCTCGACGATAAGGGCAACGCCCTGGGTCCGTGGGCCGAAGGCGTGCCCACCGAGATCCTGCGCAAAGGCATGCGCGCCATGCTCAAGACGCGCATCTACGACAACCGCATGGTGGTCGCCCAGCGTCAGAAGAAAATGTCGTTCTACATGCAGAGCCTCGGCGAAGAAGCCATCGGCAGCGCTCAGGCCCTGGCCTTGAACATCGACGACATGTGCTTCCCGACCTACCGTCAGCAAAGCATCCTGATGGCCCGCGACGTACCGCTGGTGGACCTGATCTGCCAACTGCTGTCCAACGAGCGCGATCCGCTCAAGGGACGTCAGTTGCCGATCATGTACTCGGTGAAAGAGTCCGGTTTCTTCACCATTTCCGGCAACCTGGCGACCCAATTCATCCAGGCTGTGGGCTGGGGCATGGCCTCGGCGATCAAGGGCGACACCAAAATCGCCTCGGCCTGGATCGGCGACGGCGCCACCGCTGAATCTGACTTCCATACCGCCCTGACTTTCGCCCACGTATACCGTGCGCCGGTGATCCTCAACGTGGTCAACAACCAGTGGGCGATCTCCACCTTCCAGGCGATTGCCGGTGGTGAAGCCACCACGTTCGCCGGTCGTGGAGTCGGTTGCGGCATCGCCTCGCTGCGAGTCGACGGTAACGACTTCTACGCGGTCTACGCCGCCTCAGCCTGGGCTGCCGAACGCGCGCGCCGCAACCTCGGTCCGACCATGATCGAATGGGTCACCTACCGCGCCGGCCCGCACTCGACCTCCGATGATCCATCCAAATACCGTCCGGCCGACGACTGGAGCCACTTCCCGTTGGGCGATCCGATCGCGCGCCTCAAGCAGCACCTGATCAAGGTCGGTCAGTGGTCCGAAGAGGAACACACCGCCGTCAGCGCCGAACTGGAAGCCGAAGTGATCGCCGCGCAGAAAGAAGCCGAGAAATTCGGCACCTTGGCCGGTGGCCAGATTCCAAGCGCCGCGACCATGTTCGAAGACGTCTACAAAGAGATGCCGGAGCACTTGAAGCGCCAGCGTCAAGAGCTGGGGATCTGACATGAACGATCACAACAACAATATCCAGTTGGACACCGCCATGACCACGACCACCATGACCATGATCCAGGCCCTGCGCTCGGCCATGGATGTGATGCTTGAGCGTGACGACAACGTCGTGGTGTTCGGCCAGGACGTCGGCTACTTCGGCGGCGTATTCCGCTGCACCGAAGGCCTGCAGAACAAATACGGCACCTCCCGCGTTTTCGACGCGCCGATCTCCGAGAGCGGCATCGTTGGCGTCGCCGTTGGCATGGGCGCCTACGGTCTGCGCCCGGTGGCCGAGATCCAGTTCGCCGACTATGTGTACCCGGCGTCCGACCAGATCATTTCCGAAGCCGCGCGCCTGCGTTATCGCTCGGCCGGCGAGTTCACTGCACCGATGACCCTGCGCATGCCTTGCGGCGGCGGCATTTACGGCGGCCAGACCCACAGCCAGAGCATCGAGGCGATGTTCACTCAAGTGTGCGGTCTGCGCACCGTCATGCCATCCAACCCGTATGACGCCAAGGGCCTGCTGATCGCTTCCATCGAAAACGATGACCCGGTGATCTTCCTGGAGCCGAAACGCCTGTACAACGGCCCGTTCGACGGTCACCACGATCGCCCGGTAACCCCGTGGTCGAAACACCCAGCCGCGCAAGTGCCGGACGGCTACTACACCGTGCCGCTGGACGTCGCCGCCATCACCCGTCCGGGCAAGGACGTGACCATCCTGACCTACGGCACCACCGTGTACGTGTCACAAGTGGCCGCTGAAGAAACCGGCATCGACGCCGAAGTCATCGACCTGCGCAGCCTGTGGCCGCTGGATCTGGAAACCATCGTCAAGTCGGTGAAGAAGACCGGCCGCTGCGTGGTGGTCCATGAAGCCACGCGCACCTGCGGTTTCGGCGCCGAACTGGTGTCGCTGGTGCAAGAGCACTGCTTCCACCACCTGGAAGCGCCGATCGAACGCGTCACCGGTTGGGACACCCCCTACCCGCACGCGCAAGAGTGGGCGTATTTCCCTGGCCCGTCCCGTGTGGGCGCGGCTCTGAAACGGGTCATGGAGGTCTGAATGGGCACGCACGTTATTAAGATGCCGGACATTGGCGAAGGCATTGCAGAAGTTGAATTGTCGGTGTGGCACGTCAAGGTCGGCGACATGGTCGTCGAAGATCAGGTATTGGCCGATGTGATGACCGATAAAGCGATGGTGGATATTCCGTCGCCGGTACATGGCAAGGTCATCGCCCTCGGCGGTCAGCCGGGTGAAGTCATGGCGGTCGGCAGTGTGCTGATCAGCATTGAAGTCGAAGGCGCGGGCAACGTTAAGGAGTCGGCACAACCGGCACCTGTAAAAGAAGCACCGGTCGCAGCACCCAAAGTCGAAGCCGTGGTGGAAAGCAAACCGGTCGCTGCCGCAGCGCCGAAAGCTGCCGTTTGCCAGGGTCCGATGGTCGCTCGCGAAGCCGATGAGCGTCCGCTGGCCTCCCCGGCCGTGCGCAAGCATGCGCTGGACTTGGGCATTCAACTGCGCCTGGTGCGTGGCACCGGCCCGGCCGGTCGCGTGCTGCATGAAGACCTCGACGCCTACCTGGCGCAGGGCCAGTCCAATGCATCGACGGTCAGCAGCGCCTACACCCAGCGTACCGACGAAGAGCAAATCCCGGTGATCGGCATGCGCCGCAAGATCGCCCAGCGCATGCAGGACGCCACGCAGCGTGCCGCCCATTTCAGTTATGTCGAAGAAATCGACGTCACCGCCGTGGAAGAACTGCGCGCGCACCTCAACGAAAAACACGGTGCCACTCGCGGCAAGCTGACCTTGCTGCCGTTCCTGGTCCGCGCCATGGTCGTCGCCCTGCGCGACTTCCCGCAGATCAACGCCCGTTACGACGACGAAGCCCAGATCATCACCCGCCTCGGCGCGGTGCATGTGGGCATCGCCACCCAGGCCGACATCGGTTTGATGGTGCCGGTCGTGCGTCACGCCGAAGCCCGCAGCCTGTGGGACAGCGCAACGGAAATCTCTCGCTTGGCCAACGCTGCGCGCATCGGCAAAGCCAGCCGCGATGAACTGTCCGGCTCGACCATCACCCTGACCAGTCTCGGCGCATTGGGCGGTATCGTCAGCACGCCGGTACTGAACCTGCCGGAAGTGGCGATCATTGGCGTGAACAAAATCGTCGAACGACCAATGGTCATCAAAGGCCAGATCGTGATCCGCAAGATGATGAACCTCTCCAGCTCCTTCGATCACCGTGTGGTCGACGGCATGGACGCGGCGCTTTTCATCCAGGCCATCCGTGGCTTGCTCGAACAACCCGCTACCTTGTTTGTGGAGTAACGAATGCAAACTTTGAACACCACGCTGCTGATCATCGGCGGCGGCCCTGGCGGTTATGTAACGGCAATCCGTGCTGGTCAGTTGGGCATCCCGACCATTCTGGTGGAAGGCGAATCCCTGGGCGGCACTTGCCTGAACATCGGCTGCATTCCGTCCAAGGCGTTGATTCACGTCGCCGAGCAGTTCCATCAGACGCAACAACACAGCCAGCATTCGGCTCTGGGCATCAGCGTTTCGGCACCAACCCTCGACATCACCAAGAGCGTCGAGTGGAAGGACGGCATCGTCGATCGCCTGACCACCGGCGTCGCGGCATTGCTGAAAAAGAACAAGGTCCAGGTAGTGCAAGGTTGGGCGAAGGTGGTTGACGGTAAAACCGTCGACGTCGGCGATACACGAATCCAGTGCGAGCATCTGGTGCTGGCCACCGGTTCCAAGAGCGTGAACCTGCCGATGCTGCCGATTGGTGGTCCGATCATCTCCTCCACCGAAGCTTTGGCACCGACTTCGGTTCCCAAGCGACTGATCGTGGTTGGCGGCGGTTACATCGGTCTGGAGCTGGGGATTGCCTATCGCAAGCTCGGTGCGGACGTTAGCGTGGTGGAGGCGCAGGATCGCATCCTGCCAGCCTACGATGCTGAGCTGACCCAACCGGTGCACGACGAACTGAAAAAACTCGGCGTGAAGCTTTACTTGAAACATAGCGTGCAAGGCTTTGATTCTTCTAGCAATACCTTGCAAGTTCTGGAGCCCAGCGGCGACACCCTGAACCTGGAAACCGATCAGGTGCTGGTGGCCGTGGGCCGTAAACCGAACACTCAGGGCTGGAACCTCGAAGCGCTGAACCTGGACATGAACGGTTCGTCGATCAAGATCGACAACCGCTGCCAGACCAGCATGCGCAACGTCTACGCCATCGGTGACCTGAGCGGCGAACCGATGCTTGCGCACCGGGCCATGGCCCAGGGCGAGATGGTTGCCGAGCTGATCAGCGGCAAGTCCCGCGAGTTCAACCCTACCGCCATCGCCGCCGTGTGCTTCACCGACCCGGAACTGGTGGTGGTCGGCAAGACCCCGGATGAAGCCAAGGCTGCCGGCCTGGACTGCATCGTTTCCAGCTTCCCGTTCGCCGCCAATGGCCGGGCGATGACGCTGGAATCGAAAAGCGGCTTCGTGCGCGTGGTCGCCCGTCGGGACAATCATCTGATTGTCGGCTGGCAGGCGGTGGGCGTTGGCGTGTCCGAATTGTCCACGGCGTTCGCGCAAAGCCTGGAAATGGGCGCGCGGCTCGAAGACATCGGCGGCACCATCCATGCGCATCCGACGCTGGGTGAAGCAGTGCAGGAAGCGGCGTTGCGTGCTCTGGGGCATGCGTTGCATCTGTAAAGATCAAAAGATCGCAGCCTTCGGCAGCTCCTACGGGGGTTCGCCGATTATGTAGGAGCTGCCGCAGGCTGCGATTTTTTCAAGGATGAACCGGGACATTTCATAAGCAACCTAAGAAATCTACCGATCACCCGATAGTCTGGGCTGCGATTTAGCCTAAGAATGAAGTATTGTTGTCCCCATCCAAAAAACGTCAGAAGCCTTGAACCGTTTCGACGGTTGTTCAGTGATAGAGGGTGTCATGGGTAACGAAAGCATCAATTGGGACAAGCTGGGTTTTGACTACATCAAGACCGACAAGCGCTATCTGTCGTACTTTCGCAATGGCGAGTGGGACAAAGGCACCCTGACCGAAGATAACGTGCTGCACATCAGCGAAGGCTCCACTGCCCTTCACTATGGCCAGCAATGCTTCGAGGGCATGAAGGCCTATCGTTGCAAGGACGGCTCGATCAACCTGTTCCGCCCGGACCAGAACGCCCTGCGCATGCAACGCAGCTGCGCGCGCCTGTTGATGCCGACAGTCGACACCGAGCAGTTCATCGAAGCCTGTAAAGCCGTGGTTCGCGCCAACGAGCGCTTCATCCCGCCTTACGGCACCGGCGGCGCGCTGTACCTGCGCCCGTTCGTGATCGGCGTGGGTGACAACATCGGCGTGCGCACCGCGCCCGAGTTCATCTTCTCGATCTTCTGCATTCCGGTCGGCGCCTACTTCAAGGGCGGCCTGACCCCGCACAACTTCCAGATCTCCAGCTACGACCGTGCCGCACCACAAGGCACCGGTGCCGCCAAGGTCGGTGGCAACTACGCCGCCAGCCTGATGCCGGGCTCCAAGGCCAAGAAAGCCAACTTTGCCGACGCCATCTACCTGGATCCGATGACCCACACCAAGATCGAGGAAGTCGGTTCGGCCAACTTCTTCGGGATCACCCACGACAACAAGTTCGTGACCCCGAACTCGCCGTCGGTACTGCCGGGCATCACCCGTCTGTCGCTGATCGAGCTGGCCAAGTCGCGTCTGGGCCTGGAAGTGGTTGAAGGTGACGTGCTGATCGACAAGCTGTCGGACTTCAAGGAAGCCGGTGCTTGCGGTACTGCTGCCGTGATCACGCCGATTGGCGGCATCGACTACAACGATCACCTGCACGTGTTCCACAGCGAAACCGAAGTCGGCCCGATCACCCAGAAGCTCTACAAAGAGCTGACCGGCGTGCAGACCGGCGACATCGAAGCCCCAGCGGGCTGGATCGTCAAGGTTTGACCTGACGCCCATCCGTCATAAAAAATCGCCGCCCTCGGTACTCGAAGGCGGCGATTTTTTTTGCCCGACCGCAAGACCGCTCTAGCCGAGTTGCCCCACACGCTCCGGGTCCGGCCAGAACAACGCGGCTTGGCCACAGCGAACGCCCTGCTCGTCCAGCAGCGTCCAGACACTGCCTTCATGAATCATGAAGGCTTGCCCCATGCGATCCACCCGATAGCCGCTGTAGCCGTGGGCAATGCCCTTGGCCGTGACTTGCTCCAGCAGGGTCTGGCGCATTTCCCGGTTCAGCGGTGAAGCGCTGAAACGCGACGGCATGCCGATAAACTGCTCGCGCGGATACTGGAAACTGGCGAGCGCCTGCTCGTTGGCGTAATAAAACAGCGGATCGGCTTCAGTGCCATGGGCCAGCAAGGCGTAGGGTGCCTGGGCATGCAACCAGGCCAGGCGCTCGTCTTCGCTCAGCGAATCCGGTGCAGGCAGGCGTGCGCCGGTCCAGTGTCGATAAGCGGCATCCAGCTGTTGAACCATCTCCTGGAATTCATTGAATGGCGACATGGGTTTCCTGTTGATGAGAGGTGAGTCGCACCGACGCTACTGAAAACTCGCGATAAAAAACAGACCCGGTTTCGTTTGTTTTAATCAGACCACAGGTTTGAAGAGCGCTATAAGCCGCTGTAAACCTTCAATTTTCCATTCAGTCAAAAAGACCAGAAGCGGTCTTAATGACAACACCCCCATCGAGTCAAAATAACCCTCACCCACCTCAAACGCCCGCCCTTCAAGCCTCTTCACATTGGCCTGATTCTTGGTACGTGACCTGTAAACGCTCACTGACCAAAGGAACATCGTTTATGAACACTACTTTTCAGGACCGCCTCGCCGTCATCACCGGTGCCAGTTCGGGAATCGGTCTGGCCGTCACCGAGCGGCTACTGGCTCAAGGTGCCCGCGTGTTGGCAATGTCACGCCAGATCGGCGGCCTCGGTGAATTGGCGGAGCGCTTCACCACGCAGCTATCGTGGGTGGCAGGTGATGTGACCCAACCGGACGATCTGGCGCGGCTGGCGAAACAGGCTGCAACCATGGGCCCGGTGAGTTATCTGGTGCCGAACGCTGGCATTGCAGAGTTGGCCGATGGCCTGGACCTGACCGCGTTCGACCGGCAATGGGCGGTCAACGGCGCCGGTGCGCTGAACACCCTGGCCTGCCTGCGCGGGCAACTGGCGGCGTCCGCCTCGGTGGTATTCATTGGTACCTTCCTGGCGCAAGTGACCTTCCCCGGGTTGGCCGCCTACATCGCTTCCAAAGCCGCGCTGATTCACCATGCCCGCACCTTGGCAGTTGAACTCGCGCCACACGGCATTCGCATCAACACCGTGTCGCCCGGCCCTACCGCCACGCCGATCTGGTCCACCCTGGGCTTGAAGAGCGAAGAGCTGAGCGATGTGGCCAACGCAGTCAACCTGCGGCTGTTGGACGGTCAGTTCCTGGAAGCCGGGGCCGTCGCCGACGTGATTCTGTTCCAGCTCGGCAACGGCGCCCGCAATGTCATCGGCCAGGACTGGGTGGTCGATAGCGGATACACCATTCGTTAATAATCCTATAAATATCAATACTTAGAAGCACGAACATGATGTTATTCGAGATTTTTTCCGAGCGTTCTTCTGACATCGGCCCTGCAACCCAAACCGCGCGCTGATCTCCTTGCGACCCAGGGCGGTCATCGCTCATCGCTCATCGCGAGCAGGCTCTCTCCCACAGATGTTTCAGAAACACCTTACATCTATAAAGTGCAGCCTGATTTAGCTTCCACATCGCTATCAGAAAATGAAACAAGGACGCTCATGGCCCGCAGAACCGACATACCTCGGGTTAAAAACCCACCCTCAGGCGACGGACACCACGTCTCCAGCCGCTTCATGACCACCACCGAACTGGCGGAGCGGGACGCCAGGCAAAAAGCATATGACGATATGCTGGCGCGACAACAGGCATATGAAGACCGCCTCATCAGGCAACCTCATCAACAGGAACAGCCAAGCCCAATGGGTTGTGTGTTCGCCAAAAGCTGCAAACTCCCCAACGGCGTAATCAATCATGACAATCGCGCCGGGTTTGTTCCGGTGGAGGAACTGGCTGACTACGGAAAGCTATCCCTGTTAGGTGGCCGGGAAAGGGATTCAGCGGGAAATATCCCACTCAAAAAAATCGGTGGCAGCCAGTTACCCTCCGCATTGGGAACGCTTCTGTTAGGCAAGGCCAGTGTCACTGGCACCAGCGCAGCCGGTACCGCAGGCGTAGTGACGGGTGGTGTTGTCACCGGGGCATTGTTGGGAATGGTCGCCCTACTTTGGCCGTCGAGTTTGGGGGACAGCTCCCTCTATACGGAGGAACAGCTCAAGTCACTTAAGAATGGCCGTACACGTGTCCGCCTACGCGTAGAACAGCAAGCCGATGGCAGCATTAAGGGATACGGATACAACACCCAGAATCGCCGCGATTGGGAAATGATTCCCGTGGTGCAGTTCGTGGCTCAAGGCTCTCAGCAAGTGGCTGACTTTGGCCACGGGACAACGTTGATATGGACACCTGCCGTTGACCCTTCCGACGCATCGGGGATTCCACCACTGGAAAGTGCCCCACAAACCCCGCACATCTGGATTTATCCGCCTACTAAACAGGCAGATAACATCATCGTCGATCCGATCCATCCTCCTGAATACAAGGATTTCATCCTAGTATTCCCAGCTGATTCCGGTATCAAACCTCTCTACATTGTTTTGAACCTAGTGTTTGATGCGGCCAGTTACCATGGAAAGACGGATACACCAGTCAAAAGTAAAGGTCCCGCCAATGGACAGGTAGCGCTGGAGAACTCAGTACAGGTGAAACCGACATCAGCACGCAGGATTGGCGTCGACCCAGACACAAACGAGTTTGTTGTCTTTGACCAAACGGGAGGAGATGTCTACCACGGCCATGTCAGGCCATGGGACAAACTCCATCAAGATATGAAAAACGCGCTGCTTAAAGCTAAGAAAGTAAACAACAAAGGCAATATCCTGGGAGCAAAGAAGTGAGCCTTCTCTATCAAGATCCATCAATGAGCCATGATGAAGCGACGCTGCTTCTTGCCAGCGGCGTGGATACAAAAGTTAGTGCGGGGCTGATTTCTATCGGTCTGAATGAAGGTGACAGAACCTGGGCTGAGAACACTTGCCTTAAGTACCTCTCAAGTGGAACTGAATCGGTTGCAGCATCCGCCGTCACCGCGCTTGGTCATATAGCTCGCAGGCACGGAAAACTGGACAGGGAAGTGGTCCTTCCGGCACTCGAAACCGTAAAGCAAAAATTTCCTTCTCTGGAAGGAATTATCGCGGACACGCTCGATGATATTGACGTATTTACCTGACCCGGCGAGCGTTCAAATACAGGACACTGTGGTGGGACTTACCGCCCACCACAACAGCTCAGCTATCACCCTCAATCATCCCGCGTCAGCACTTCCAACAACTCAATCTCAAAAACCAGGTTCGAATTCGGCGTGATCTTGCCCATCGTGCGCTCGCCATAGGCCAGATGCGCCGGCACCAGCAACTTGCGCTTGCCACCGACCTTCATCCCCATCAGGCCTTGATCCCAACCTTTAATCACCCGACCGGTACCGATCACACACTGGAAAGGCTTGCCCCGGCTGTAGGAAGAATCGAATTCAGTGCCGTCTTCCAGCCAGCCACGGTATTGGGTAGTGATCAATGCGCCTTTGATGGCGGCTTTACCGTCACCCACCTGTAGATCGATTACCTGAAGCTCGTCATTCATTAATTTCACTCGTATGCTCGTTGGCCCAAAAGCCGATGGGCGCCGTTTTCCCAGATTTGCCGGCGATTGGCAACCTTTGCCCTCGCTTGACCACCGTTTGCGCCTGTTTGCCGAATTTGCCCTGGACTAAGCTAACCATTACCAACACCTGGGGTTTATGACGCCATGATGGCCATCCCTGAATGACCCTGCTCTGGACCAGCGCCGCCATCGGCTCGGTGATGCTCGTTGTAATCGTCATGCTGATCTGGCGCGAGCGCAAGTTGCGCAGGCAATTGGCCGAGTATCGCGACATCATCAACAGCCTCGCCGAAGGCCAGAACATTCGCCAGGACGGCGACGTCGAGCGCTTCAAACGCAGCCAATACTTCGCACGCATCGGCACTTGGGACTGGGATGTCGATACTGACAAACTCTACTGGTCCGAGGCGATCTACGGCATGTTCGGTTTCAAGATCGGCGAAGTGACGCCCTCCTACGCACTGTTCTGTTCCTGCGTGCACCCGGACGATCGGGTCAGGGTTCGCGCCGGCGAGCTGCGTTGCCTGGCCACCGGCGAAAACCACGACGAGGAATACCGCGTGATCTGGCCCGACGGCACCATCCGTTGGCTGCGCGAAACCGGCAATGTGGTGAAGAACGACCACGATGAAACGATCAAGATGATGGGCGTGGTGCGCGATATCACCGAGGAAAAAGCGTCTGCCACTTACCTGCGACACCTGGCCCATTTTGACCCGCTGACCGGGTTACCCAACAGGCTGGTGCTCGAAGAGCGATTATCCGAGGCACTGGAACAGGCGCGGGTCAGCTCAACCCGGGTGGCGCTGGTGTTCGTCGACCTCAATGGCTTCAAGGCGATCAACGACCATTACGGACACGCGGCCGGCGATCGAGTCCTGATCACCACCGCCACACGGCTGAAAAAAATCCTCCGCGCCACCGACACCGTCGCCCGCATCGGCGGCGACGAGTTCGTGGTCATCCTCCAGAACCTGCCCCAAGGAGGCAGCCTGCAAGACGAAGCCCGCAGTATCTGCCAGAAAATCTTCGTCGAACTCTCCCCGCCCATGAGTATCGGCAACGACCAGCGCCACATCGGCACCAGCCTCGGGGTCGCCGTGTTCCCGGACCATGCGCCAAGCATGGACCGACTGATCCATATTGCCGACCTGGCGATGTATGAGGCTAAACGTAGTGGGAACAATCAGTATCGGTTGGGTGAGCAGGTGGTCAGCCGGGCTGAGTGAATGGCTGGATCTGCGCCGTCCACAGCATTGATCCACCTCACACATCAATACATGCCAACTATGCAATTAACATATCGATCCCCCTGCTCCACTATCCGCCCCAATAAGAACCGTGCGCCGCGTCCAGGCAGCGCACGTCATAAAAGCGGTGGAGTATTTATCGATGACAGCCTCAATTCCGCGCGGACGCTCTCGCGCCAGCGCCATTTTCCGGGTTACCTCGGGCAACTTCCTCGAACAGTTCGACTTCTTCCTTTTCGGCTTCTACGCCACGCAGATCGCTTCGGTGTTCTTCCCCGCCAGCAGCGAGTTCGCCTCGCTGATGATGACCTTTGCCGTGTTCGGCGCAGGGTTCTTGATGCGCCCGCTCGGCGCCGTGGTGTTGGGTGCCTACATCGATGATGTCGGCCGGCGCAAAGGGTTGATCGTTACGCTGTCGATCATGGCCAGCGGCACGATTCTGATTGTGCTGGTCCCCGGTTACGAAACCATCGGCCTGTTCGCCCCGGCCCTCGTGTTGATCGGCCGATTGCTGCAAGGCTTCTCGGCAGGCGCGGAACTGGGCGGTGTCTCGGTGTATCTCTCGGAGATCGCCACGCCAGGCAATAAAGGCTTTTTCACCAGTTGGCAGTCGGGCAGCCAGCAAGTGGCGATCATCGTCGCTGCGGCGTTGGGCTATGGCCTGAACCAATGGATGGCGCCGGCGATGATTGCCGACTGGGGTTGGCGGATTCCGTTCTTCATTGGTTGCATGATCGTGCCGTTCATTTTCTTCCTGCGCCGCAACCTGGAAGAATCCGAAGAATTCGCCGCCCGCAAGCATCGCCCGAGCATGGGCGAGGTGTTCCGCACGCTGGCGCAGAACTGGGTGATCGTGTTCGCTGGGATGATGATGGTCGCCCTGACCACCACCGCGTTTTACCTGATCACCGTGTACGCGCCGACTTTCGGCAAAACCGTGCTGCACCTGAGCACCTCCGATGCGCTACTGGTGACCTTGCTGGTGGGTGTGTCGAATTTCTTCTGGCTGCCGATTGGTGGCGCACTCTCCGACCGTATCGGCCGTCGTCCGGTGTTGATCGCCATGGCTCTGCTGGCGCTGGCCTCGACCTATCCAGCGCTGTCGTACCTGGTGCAGGCGCCGAGCTTCATCAACATGCTGTTGGTGCTGCTGTGGCTGTCGTTCATTTATGGCTTGTACAACGGCGCGATGATTCCGGCGCTGACGGAAATCATGCCGGTGCAAGTCCGAGTGGCCGGTTTCTCTCTGGCTTACAGCCTGGCCACCGCAGTGTTTGGCGGGTTCACCCCGGCGATGTCGACCTTCCTGATCCAGTACACCGGCGACAAGGCGGCACCCGGTTACTGGATGAGTATCGCTGCGCTCTGTGCGTTGTGCGCAACGCTGTACCTCTATCGCCGCACCGGCGGGCGCCTGCAACCTGCCCTTTCGTGAATCAGCCCTCTCAGAGAAATCGCCAATGAAAAAGCTATTCAATGTTGCAGCCCTTGGCTTGCTCGTCAGCCTGGCGTTCAGTGCTACGGCGCAGGCCGAAGAAATCCGCGTGATGACCTCGGGTGGCTTCACCGCGGCCTACAAAATCCTCGGCCCGAAATTCGCGGCGTCCACCGGCAACACCCTCGACACCGCACTCGGTCCATCGATGGGCAAGGCACCGGAAGCGATCCCCAATCGCCTGGCGCGCGGAGAAAAAGCCGACGTGGTGATCATGGTCGGCTACGCGCTGGACGATCTGATCAAGCAAGGCAAAGTCGACCCGGCCTCTCGGGTAGAACTGGCCGATTCGCGGATTGGTCTGGTGGTACGCGAAGGTACGCCAAAGCCGGACATCAGCTCGGTCGACAGCCTGAAAAAGACGCTGCTGGACGCCAAATCCGTGGCCTATTCCGATAGCGCCAGTGGCGTGTACATCGAGCAGCAGTTGTTCAAGCGCCTGAACATCGAGGCTCAGCTCAAAGCCAAGTCGGCCATGGTGCCGAAAATCCCCGTGGGCTCGGTGGTTGCCACGGGCGACTATCAATTGGGCTTTCAACAGGTCAGCGAGTTGTTGCCGGTGCCGGGGGTGAGTTTTGTGGCGAAGATTCCGGAGTCTGTGCAGTCGGTCACCCGGTTTGCCGCCGGTATTCCGGTGGGCGCACAACACCCGGCCGAGGCCAAGGCGTTGCTGGAATACATGGCATCGGCCCAGGCGCAACCGGACGTGAAAGCTACCGGTCTGGATTCAGTCAGCCGCTGAGCGCAGGCTGCCGGACTTTCATTTCCACCACCAGCCGTTCCAGTTCAAGGGCTGCCGGGGTCAGGGTTCGACCCCGGCGCTTGATCAGACCGACGCTGCGCATCACTTGCGGATCGGTCAGTGGCACCCGCGTCAGAATCGGGTGATCCGCTGCCGGCATCGCCATCAATGGCACCGCCGCGACGCCCAACCCCGCCTCCACCAGTCCGATCATCGTCGTCACATGCCGGGTTTCGCAGATGCTCGGCCGCTGCGGCACCACACCGGTCAATGCCTGATCGAGCAAAAACCGGTTGCCCGAGGTCTTGTCCAGCGAGATGTAATCCTGCTGATAAAACTCGTCCCAGGTCACACTGCTGCGTCCGGCCAATGGGTGATCGCGTCGGCAAGCCACCACGTAGCTTTCCTGCACCAGCGGCTCGAAATCGACTTCGGCCTCCAGCGTGCCCATGAAGCTCAGGCCGAAATCGGCTTCGCCATTGACCACCGCGCTCAACACTTCATGGGCGCTGGAGTCCAGCACCTTGACCTTGATCCGCGGAAATTGCCGGTGATAGTGCGCGACGACCCGCGGCATGAAGTAGTACGCCGCCGAGGGCACGCAGGCGACGGTGACGTGGCCAAGTCGGGTCGAAGCGACTTCGCTGATGCCCAGCAGCGCCACATCCAGGTCGTCGAGCAAGCGTTCAACGCTGGGCATGAAACCGCGTCCGGCCTGGGTCAGGCTCACCTTGCGGGTGGTGCGCTCGAACAACCTGACACCGAGCGCGTCTTCGAGCTTTTCGATGCGCCGGCTCAGGGCTGGCTGCGAGATGCGTACCGTGTCGGCAGCCTTGCGAAAACTGCCCTGCTCCACCACGGCGCGAAAAGCTTGCAGATCGTTGAGGTCGAAATTGATGGCCATGCGGTGAACTCAGCGCTCGGATCAGATTGATCCGTTTATTCTATGAATGTAACCAATTAATGCAAAATGTAACAACTGAGTTCCGACGCTATGCTGACGCCGCCGGGCTCAGCCTTTATCCTTGTCGCCCCCGCCGTACCGAGTTGATGGAGTTTTCGCCATGCCCCATGAAGGCAGTCTGTTGCAAGCCGCAGTCGTTTTTCTGCTCGCGGCTGTGCTCACCGTTCCCCTGGCCAAGCGCCTGCAACTGGGGGCGGTGCTCGGTTATCTGTTTGCCGGGGTGATCATCGGCCCGTCGGTACTCGGCCTGATCGGTAACCCGGAAAGCGTCGCGCACATCTCGGAACTCGGCGTTGTGTTGCTGCTGTTCATCATTGGTCTTGAGTTGTCGCCACGACGGTTGTGGGTGATGCGCAAGTCGGTGTTCGGCGTCGGCCTGGCGCAGGTGCTGCTGACGGGAACGGTGCTCGGCGTGCTGGCGTTGTTTGTATTCGGACAACCGTTGAACAGTGCGATCGTGCTGGGTCTCGGTCTGGCCCTGTCGTCCACCGCGTTTGGCCTGCAAAGCCTGGCCGAACGCAAGGAACTGACCAGCCCCCACGGGCGTCTGGCGTTCGCGATCCTGTTGTTCCAGGACATCGCCGCGATCCCGTTGATTGCCATGGTGCCGTTGCTGGCGGGCAGCGATCAAAACCTCAGTGCGGCCGACGATGTGAACCAGGGGCTGCGGGTGCTGGTCAGCATTGCGATTGTGGTGGTCGGCGGACGCTATCTGCTGCGTCCGGTGTTCCGCATCGTCACCAAAAGCGGTTTGCCGGAAGTGTCCACCGCGACCGCGTTGCTGGTGGTCATGGGCACCGCATGGCTGATGGATCTGGCTGGCATTTCCATGGCCCTCGGCGCATTCCTTGCCGGTCTGCTGCTGGCGGACTCCGAGTACCGGCATGAACTGGAAGCGCAGATCGAACCGTTCAAGGGTCTGCTGCTGGGACTGTTTTTCATGAGCGTCGGCATGGGCGCGAATCTCAGTCTGCTGCTGCGCGAGCCCATCGTGGTGTTGGGGCTGACGGTGCTGCTGATCGCCGTCAAGTTGCCGCTGCTGTTTATCGTGGGGCGACTGGCGGGCGGCTTGAGCAAGGTCAGCGCTATTCGCCTCGGCATCGTGCTGGCGGCCGGCGGTGAGTTTGCCTTCGTGGTGTTCAAGATCGGCCGTGATCACAGCCTGTTCGAGCCGCGCCTGTATGACTTGCTGGTGCTGGCAATCACCTTGTCCATGGCCCTCACACCCTTATTGCTGCTGGTCTGTGCGCGTCTGGTCAGCCCGAAGGTGCAACCGGTGGTCGTTCCCGAGAAATTCCGTGAAATCGATACCGATGAGCCTCGCGTGGTGATCGCCGGCATGGGTCGCATGGGCCAGATCGTCGCCCGTATCCTGCGGGCGCAGAACATCAAGTTCGTCGCCCTCGACACCTCGGTGGAAACCATCGAACTGTCCCGCAGCTTCGGCGGCGTGCCGGTGTTCTACGGCGACCCGATGCGCCCGGAAATCCTCAGCGCGGCCAAGGTCGGCGAAGCCGAATTCTTCGTCATCGCCACCGACGATCCAGACACCAACATCAAGACCGCGGAACTGGTGCACAAGCTCTACCCGCACATCAAGATCATCGCCCGCGCACGTAACCGCCAGCATGTGCATCGCCTGATGGACGTGGGTGCCCACGCCGTGCGCGAGACCTTTTATTCCAGCCTGGAAATGAGCCGGCAAACGCTGATCGGGCTGGGGTTGACCCAAGCCCAGGCCGATGCGCGGATCAAGCGCTTCAAGCATCACGACGAACAGGTGCTCGAAGCCCAGCATGCAATTTATGACGACGCGGTGAAGGTCAAGCAGACGGCGCAGGAAGCGCGGGCGGAGCTGGCGAGGTTGTTTGAATCGGATCAGTTGGAAGAGCAAGCTGCCAGGAAATGACGGCGGGGTTACAAAGAAACAGCCACCGCGCTCAATCACGTGTTTCAGTGTTTAAGCGTGGTGGCTGGTTATTAGTGCACCATTTTTACTTTGTGGTTAGCTCGGCAATTAATGGCGTAGATTCCCCAGCGGCGCTACGAGCCGTGATTCTCACACGGTAACGGGTGTTGGAAGGCAGTCGCTCCCTCAGGGTTGGCGCGGATGGAAAGTAGGTAAATTCCTTGTCTTGCGGGTTGATCAGTATGACTCGGTACCCGGTTACAGGCTCATCTGGCGCATCCCATTCGAGGATTGTCGTGTCAGATGATTGGGTGTGGCGGAAGTTGCTTGGAGCGTTCGGATCATCAACCAGTATGTTCACAGCGATCGAAGCTGGCTCGGAGAGATTCCCCGATAGATCCAGAGCGCGAACTTCAAATACATAGTCGCCAGGCATCAAGCCGATGGCGCTGTAATGGTTGAGCGGCGTCCTGTCGAAATACTCATGATTGTTGTAGATCACGTAGTCGCAGAGTCCAATGTCGTCCGTCGACGCCTCCCAGTTCAGCGTGACCGAATCTGAGGTTGTGGTTTCGCGCAGGTTCCCAGGGCTGCTTGGCGCCGTGGTGTCCTTGAGCTCATGGGTAAGGACAGTGGGCTCTGATAACTGCCCGAAAACATCAAAGGCAGCCACACTGATGGTGTATTCGACGCTTGGAGTCAGATTGCCCATTGTCACACCCGGGAGCAGCAACACGTCGCGCCAGAGCTCATCATTGAGCAAGATCCTCACACCAGATGCACCATCAAGAGTCCCCCACTCCAATGTGAGTGAGGCGTCTGTTTCGTCAGTGATGCTTACGTTTGGTTTATTGGGCGGTGGGGCCGGAGGCTGCCCTGTGGTTTTGAATACTGTGGGCTTGCTGGAAGCAGATAGGTTTCCATCCTTGTCCTGAGCTCGTACGAATACGTAATGGAAGGCGCCTGGAGTGAGTTTCGTGAACGTATAACTGGTGTCTTCCGTGGTGAACGCCAGAAACCCGTTCAGGACCACCCGATACCCCGTTACACCGATGTTGTCACTGGAAGGTTCCCATGTCAGCTTTACCGACGTATCGGTGATGTCACTCGCGATGGGTGCGCTTGGCTGTGTGGGTGGAACGTCGTCCACCAGTGTTTTCTCCAGCAAACTTGCCTCGGAACTGGCGCCGTCAAGCTGAGCGCGAACCTTGAACGTGAAGCGGTGTGGGGTAGGTCCCGGTGACAGATCGGACAATTTGAAGGTGTAGCCCCATCGGCCAGGGCCGGTGTTGAAAACCCTGCCGTTGATTGAAATCTCATGGGACGGCAGTTTTCCGAAAACAGGATTCCAGGCCAGACGGCAAAGGCCATTGGTATGGCTGAATCTCAGGTTGGCGGGAGGAGCGAGCAAAGTTTTAAATGTTGCACCGGCAGGCTCGGATACGCCACCTGGGTTGAAAGCACGGACTTCTACGCGATAGTCGAAATGGCTTTTCAAATGGGAAATGGTGAAGCGTGGTTCGCTGGTTTTAACGATGAGAAATCCATTCAGAAAAACTTGGTAAAGGATGTCTAAACCACTTGATGCAGCCCAACGAACCTCCGCCGATGCGGAGGTGATTTGGCTAACTTGGGGAGTGCCCGGTTTGCCAGGAAGAGAATACTTTGTGGTGAATGAAGCAAATTCGGGTTCAGACATGTCGCCAACGGAATTAAACGCCCTCAACTCGACGGCATATGTAGTCGCCTCTTTCAATTCAACAATAGTGTGCGAATTATCCGTTACGAGTATGGGCGACCCGTTATTGATGGTGATTTCATAGCCTGAAACATCACCAGTAGATTGCTCCCAGTAGAGTTCCGCGGAATTTGCAGTTATGCAACCAACCTGAATCGGTCCGGGTTTACCAGGCAATCCAATACGAAGAGCCGTGATGGATTCAACAATAGACGGAAATGCTTGGGGACTCACCGCCCAGACTTCGATGAGAAATTCCTCGTCAATTGGCATTTGCTCAAACACATAACTACTCTCCGATGCGGGAACAAGTTTGGGTGACCCCCCATTTAACGAGATGGCATAATTCGATACGTTTTTACTGACTGAGGGAGTCCAGGCGATAGAGGTATTATCCGGAGTGCGCGATGTCAATTTTAGATCGGTGATATTGTCTGGCCGTGTGGGGTCGAACGTAAAGTCGTAGATGAAATCTTCGCTGGAATTACCGAAACCGTTGTCGAAACTGATCCAGCTTTTGAAAGTAAGTTTTTCACCAGGGTCATAACTGCCAAAGCCGACGTTGGGCGCTACGCCTTCCACGTGCGGAAGTTTAGTTGTGAAGCCTCTAAAATTATGAGTAAAAATTATCGGGAATTGAGGCTCTTCAATTTTGTCCCACATCAGAACTGCACGATAGTATTCATTCACTGGCTCATACTCAGTAATGATAACTTTAGGATTTTTCAGTGCAGGACGCGGTTCGAGCGTTAGTGACGTCCACGATGAATAGAGCCCGTTATTATCTTTTGCTCGAACGTCGAAAGTATATTTGTCTGTCGCGACCAAATCATCAAAGTGATATCGAGGCACTGTTATAAGCCCAATGAATATACCGTTGCGACGCAGTTCGTATCCAGCTATTCCTGAATCATCCGATGAGACGTCCCAGTTAAGACTAACGTTAGTGAACCCGACAAAATAAAATCTAAAATTCCCGGGTATCGTAGGGCTGGTAACATCTTGTTCCAAGTTGAACGGCGGTGAGAACTCCGAGGGAGTTCCGAGAAAGTCAAAAGACCGAACTTTGAACACGTGATTTACGTGAGGCCGTAAATAGGGAATTTGGTATTCATTTTCATTTGTACTGACCAGGAGCTTATCTCCCATGTACACTTCATAGCGGACGACACCTATATTATCGGTTGAGGGAACCCATTTGACGCAGAATGAATTCTCGAGTTGCTCATCCCTAGTGACACTAAGTCCCGCCGGAATACTGGGCGGAGTATTGTCGAATGATCGCAATTTATTAAGCGTTATACATTTATCAACGACGCTAATTTTGGTTTCGAATCTTTCTATGAAATCGACCATCACAATATTGCCATTTTGGAACCCATCTTTGAATGTTTCCCTACGAATGGCATGTCTAGTATCAAGATGTTTCGGACCTGAACCACCATAGACGGTCGCACTCAGCACCCAATATTTAACAGGTGGCGAACGCATTGAGGTGACAACGAGATTTTCGATGTTTTCTTCCGAAGCGTCCTCTCGCCATTGATGGCTGAAACTCCCCCATAGATGACTCTCTGACTGTCCGAAACCGAAGCATAATATGATACTCGATCGGGATACTGCTGACGGATGTCGCCAATAGTCAGATTGGAAGCCGATTCGGGAATCAGCAAATCCTTGATAGGCTCAAAGTGCCGAAGGGCTCGCTCAGCACTATCTGGCCACATTCTTTTAAACTGACGTACGTCAAGTATCAATATTTCCCCTGGATTGCTTTCGATGAAGTGCTTAACACTTCTAACCAAATCTGCCGGGGTTCTCCCTGCGCTAGGATTCTCATACCAAAAACTGTCGTTGCCATGTGTAAATTCAAGTTTTTCCACAAAGACGTATTCTGGTGCGAAATTTCCAACCTGCTTTCTATAACTCCTATCCTCTAGGCGCAAATCGAGATATCGAGCGCCTGCGGCCAGTTGATGGGAGAATGAATTGTTCTGACAGGCGCCATACAACTCTGCTAAACCCCAAGTACCAGCCATATCAACTCCAGAATTATGCGCTCCAGGAATAGCCAATTGGTGCAATTTCAAATGCGCGATGTCCGCCGCCATGTCGGTCATCCAGCGGCTGTAATTGGTGTTGGGTGAGATGGGGTCCGATGAATCTGTTTCTGAAGTGGCGGGAATAGCGGTTAAATCGTTGTTCATGATGGTGCTCCTGTGAGAAAAGGCAGGAGCAATATTGTGCGCTTAACTTAAAGCTCGCATAACTATCAGAACTGTTAGTTGCGCCGACCGGTTTTTTTGCTACCCAAGTTAGGTCACAGCGTTTTTTGACACTCCCTGGCGGTTGTTCGTACTGGAAATGATCCTCTGCGGCGAACGTCGAGCTGTGGGAAACTGCTCACGGAAAACGATGACGCACCAATTCAAGGGATGCAGCAATGGCAACTGATCAATCCTCCCCCGCCCTAAAAGAAATCTTCAACGCCGAACGCCTCCAGCACATCGCCACCGAGATGACGGCGGTCTATCCGGAATTCGACGCCAAGGCCTTCCTGAAACTGGCCAAGACAGACTTGGCGGAGTTGTCGGTGATGCAGCGCATGGCCCGCGTCAGCGAATGCCTGCACGCGGTACTGCCGCTGGGTTTTGAAGCATCGCTTGAGGTATTGCGCGCCCTCGCCCCGCGCCTCAACAGCGGTTTTGTCAGCATGTGCCTGCCGCATTACGTGGCGACTTACGGCGCTGACCGTTTCGAAGTGTCGATGGATGCGCTCAAGTTTTTCACCGCGTTCGGCTCTTCGGAATTCGCCATCCGCCATTTCCTGCGCAGCGACATTGAGCGCTCACTGAAACTGATGCACGACTGGTCGCTGGACGACAATGAACACGTGCGGCGCCTGGCCAGCGAAGGTTGCCGCCCGCGCCTGCCCTGGTCGTTTCGCCTGGAACAGGTTCAGGCCGACCCGAATCTGGCCGCGAGCATCCTCGACAACCTCAAGGCCGACCCCAGCCTTTATGTGCGCAAGTCCGTAGCCAACCACCTCAACGACATCACCAAGGATCATCCCGAGTGGGTGCTGGACCTGATCGAGGGCTGGTCGCTGGATAACAAACATACCGCGTGGATCGCCAGACATGCGTTGCGCAGCCTGATCAAACAGGGCAACCAGCGGGCGTTGGCGATTATTGGTGCGGGCGGCAAGCCTGAAGTCGAGATTATCGATGTGCGGGTCCACCCGCCGGTGATTGGTCTGGGAGAGAAAATCACCCTGTCCTTTGCCGTCAAATCCACGGTCGCGGACAGCCAGCGACTGGTGATCGACTACGCCATCGATTACGTGAAAGCCAACGGCAGCACTTCGGCGAAGGTGTTCAAGCTCAAGGGCCTGACGCTGCCGGGCAATAGCACTGAACGTCTGAGCCGTGGGCAGCACATCAAGGAGCTGACCACTCGCAAGCACTATGCGGGAAAGCATGCGGTGCATGTGATGGTCAATGGCGAGCGGCTGGCCAGTACGGCCTTCGAAATCCTCCCGTAAAACACGATTTCAATGTAGGAGCTGCCGAAGGCTGCGATCTTTTGATCTTGAAAAACAAAATCAAAAGATCGCAGCCTTCGGCAGCTCCTACCAGGATGGGGGTCACCGTTAAATCGAGCCCAGCAGCAAGTCCTGCTCCCGCTCACACAACTCCACCACGTAATCCCACATCACCCGCAACCGTACGGATTTGTGCAACTCACGCCGGGTACTGATCCAGTAGCTGCGCAGAATGCTTTCATCGGGAAACAATGGCACCAGACCCGGATCGGCGCTGGCCATGTAGCACGGCAACACCGCAATCCCCAAACCCGCGCGCGCAGCCTGTTGCTGGGCAATCACACTGGTGCTGTGAAAGACCACCTGCGGGTTGCGGCAGAAACTGTTGAGGAACATCAGTTCCTGGCTGAACAGCAAGTCGTCGACGTAGCCGATCCACGCGTGTCGCCCCAGGTCCTCGCGACTGCCCAGCGGTGGCGCGCGGTCGAGGTAATCCTGGCTGGCGTAAAGCGCCAGGCGATAGTCAGTGAGTTTGCGCGTGACCAGCATGTCGGCGGACGGCCGTTCGAGGTGGATGCTGATTTCCGCTTCGCGATTGAGAATGCTGACAAAGCGCGGCACTGCGACCAGTTCCACCTCCAGTCCCGGATAGCGCTCGAACAAACCGTTCATGCGACTGGCGAGAAACATGATCCCCAGCCCTTCCGTGACACCAACGCGAATCTTGCCGAGCGGCGCCGTGGACTGGGTGATTTCTTCCTGAGCCAGCAACGCAACGTTTTCCATGGCCTCGGCGTGCTTGAGCAGCGCTTCGCCGGCCGGGGTCAGTTCATAACCCTGGGCATGCTGCACGAACAGCGCGGTGCCGAGGCTCTTTTCGACGGCCTCGATATGCCGCGCCACGGTGGCGTGAGTGGTGTTCAAACGGCGGGCAGCGGTGAGCAAACGCCCGCTACGCTGTAGCTCGAGAAAAAACCGCAGGTCATTCCAGTCGAACATCGTCCATCCTTAGGTCGTCGTTGTTTAAAAACGCACAGCAGCTGCGCAAAAACTAACATTCTTTTGACGAAAGCTAACAACTAGGATGACCGACAACAAGAACAACAAGACGAGGCCAGGGATGCAGTCTTCCCTTGATGAATTCGACTACATTGTGGTCGGCGCCGGGCCGGCCGGTTGTCTGCTGGCCAATCGACTGTCGGCCAACCCGCAACACCGGGTGCTGCTGCTCGAAGCCGGTGGTCGCGACAACTATGCGTGGATTCACATCCCCGTGGGGTACCTGTTCTGCATCGGCAACCCGCGCACCGACTGGTGCTTCAAGACGGAAGCGCAACCGGGCCTGCAAGGCCGCACCCTGAGTTACCCGCGCGGCAAGGTGCTGGGTGGCTGCTCGTCGATCAACGGCATGATCTACATGCGCGGCCAGGCTGGCGATTACGATGGCTGGGCCGCCGACGGCAATCCCGGCTGGCGCTGGCAGGATGTGCTGCCGCTGTTCAAGAAAAGCGAAAACCACTTTGCCGGCGACTCGGAGTTCCACGGCGCCAGCGGCAACTGGCGGGTCGAACGCCAGCGCTTGTCCTGGCCGATTCTCGATGCCTTCCGCAGCGCCGCCGAGCAAAGCGGCATCGCCAGCATCGACGACTTCAATCAGGGCGACAACGAAGGCTGCGGCTACTTCCAGGTCAACCAGAAGGCCGGTATTCGCTGGAATGCAGCGAAAGCGTTTCTCAAACCTGTCCGCAACCGCCCCAATCTCACCGTGTTGACCGGCGTCGAAGTCGACCGCGTATTGCTGGAAAACGGCCGAGCGTCAGCGGTCAGCGCCCGCTGGCAAAATCAGGCGAAAACCTTCAAGGCACGCAAGGAAATCGTCCTCTGTGCCGGTTCCGTCGGTTCACCGAGCATCCTGCAACGCTCCGGCATCGGCCCTCGGCCGCTGCTGCAACGTCTGGGCATCGGCGTCGTCCATGAACTGTCCGGCGTCGGCGCTAACTTGCAGGATCACCTGCAACTGCGACTGATCTACAAACTGGAAAACGCCCGCACGCTCAATCAGATCGCTGGCAGCGTGTGGGGCAAAATGGGCATGGGCTTGCGTTATCTGTATGACCGCAGTGGCCCGCTGTCGATGGCGCCGAGTCAGCTCGGTGCGTTCGCCCGATCCGGGCCGGAGCAGACCTCAGCCAATCTTGAATACCACGTGCAACCCCTGTCGCTCGAGCGTTTCGGCGAACCGTTGCACGCGTTCCCGGCGTTCACCGCGTCGGTCTGCGACTTGCGTCCGCAAAGTCGTGGCCGGGTGGAAATCCGCTCGGCCAATCCGCAAGAAGCGCCGTTGATCCAACCCAATTACCTGAGTCACCCGGAGGATCTGCGCGTCGCCGCCGATGCCATCCGCCTAACCCGGCGCATCGTTGCCGCGCCGGCCCTGAAGGCGTTCAAACCGGTCGAGTACCTGCCCGGTGACAGCTTGCAAAGCGAAGAAGACTTGCACGAAGCCGCCGCACGAATCGGCACGACGATTTTCCACCCGGTCGGCACCTGCCGGATGGGCAACGACACGGATGCCGTGGTCGACGCCGAGCTGCGCGTGCACGGCATCCCCGGCCTGCGCATCGCCGACGCCTCGATCATGCCGCGCATCACCTCGGGCAACACCTGTTCACCTACGCTGATGATCGCCGAGAAAGCGGCGCAGCTGATCCTCAACCCCGATACAAGGAGCATCACCCCGCAAAAGGAACTGCTCACGAGCACCTGAATCACACTGTAGGAGCACGGCTTGCCGGCGATGGCGCCCTTGAGATCGCTATCGCCGGCAAGCCGTGCTCCTACAGGCAGCGGTGACACCTGATTTATGGATAACGCGGCACTCGCCCACAAGGCGGGTGACGACAGTGGAACAACAAAAACAATCACTGTGAGGGATACCGATATGTCAGAACATGTTCAGCCCCTGGAAGCCGTGCGCAGCGCGGGCACCAGCAAGGAAACGCAGAAAGTCATCTTCGCTTCATCACTCGGCACGGTGTTCGAGTGGTATGACTTTTTCCTTTATGGCGCCCTCGCGGCGGTGATCAGCAAGCAGTTTTTCGCCGGGGTCAACGACACCACGGCGTTCATCTTCGCGCTGATGGCCTTCGCCGCCGGCTTCATCGTGAGGCCGTTTGGTGCGCTGGTGTTCGGTCGACTGGGGGACATGATCGGGCGTAAATACACCTTCCTCGCGACCATCGTCCTCATGGGCCTGGCGACCTTTTGCGTCGGTTTGCTTCCGACTTACGCCAGCATCGGCATCGCCGCGCCAATCATCCTCGTGGTGCTGCGCATGCTTCAGGGCCTGGCCCTGGGCGGCGAGTACGGCGGCGCTGCGACTTACGTGGCAGAGCACGCGCCGATTGGCAAACGCGGTTTCCACACCAGCTGGATTCAGTCCACCGCCACCCTCGGCCTGTTGCTGTCGTTGCTGGTGGTACTCGGCTGCCGCTACTTCACTGGCGATCAGTTCGAAGTCTGGGGCTGGCGCATTCCATTCCTGTTTTCGATCATTCTGCTGGGCATCTCGACCTGGATTCGCCTGAGCCTTCACGAGTCCCCCGCCTTCGTGAAAATGAAAGAAGAAGGCAAGCTCTGCAAATCGCCGATCCGTGACTCCTTCGGCAAATGGGAAAACCTCAAGGTCGTGCTGATCGCCCTGTTCAGTATTAACGCCGGCCAAGCCGTGACCTTCTATGCGGCGCAGTTCTACGTCCTGTTCTTCCTCACCCAGTTCCTGAAAATGGACCCGGCCGTGGCCAACGGCCTGCTGATTGTCAGCGTGACCATTGGCGCGCCGTTCTTCATTTTCTTCGGCTGGCTGTCGGACAAGGTCGGCCGTAAACCGGTGCTGATGCTCGGCCTGTTGCTGGCCACGGCGCTGTACTTCCCGATCTTCAAGACCCTGGCCCACTACGCGAACCCGGCCATCGACCTGGCCAGCCGCCAGGCGCCGATCACTGTGCTGGCCGACCCGGCCACCTGCACCTTCCAGTTCGACCCGGTGGGCAAGGCGAAATTTGATAGCCCGTGCGACAAGGTCAAGACCTTCCTGGTCAAGCAAGGCCTGCCATATCAGAGCGCGGCCGCCCCGGCTGGCAGCGGCGTGCAGGTCAGCGTTGGCGACGTGAAGATCGACGGTTTCGACGAGGCCGCACTGCGCGGCGCAGTGACCCTCGGCGGTTACCCGCAACAGGCTGACATGCAACAGATCAACAAACCGATGATCGTCGCGCTGATCGTCGCGCTGATCATCATCTCCGCCATGTGCTACGGCCCGCTGGCGGCACTGATGGTCGAACTGTTCCCGACCCGCATCCGCTACACCTCGATGTCGCTGCCGTACCACATCGGCAACGGCTGGTTTGGCGGGTTCCTGCCGACGGTGTCGTTTGCCTTGGTGGTGTACACCGGGGACATCTTCTACGGGCTGTGGTATCCGGTGCTGATCACCGGGGTCAGCCTGGTGGTGGGGATGATCTGTTTGCGTGAGACGCGCAACGTGGATCTGGACAAGAACTGACAGCCCAAAACGCCCCCTGTAGGAGCGAGCTTGCTCGCGATGGACTTGAAAACGCCGCGTTTAGCCAGTAAATACGCGCTATCGTTAACGACCATCGCGAGCAAGCTCGCTCCCACAGAAATTGCGGCGTTCAAGGGCAAAGCCCCACCCGACCGAGGCACCGGCATGATCATTTCTTCTGCATCCGACTATCGCGAGGCAGCTCGTCGCAAACTACCGCGTTTTTTGTTCGATTACATTGATGGCGGCGCCTACGCAGAACACACGCTGCGAGCCAACAGCGCCGACCTCACGGGCATCAGCCTGCGCCAGCGCATTCTGAAAAACGTCGAAACCCTGAGTCTCGAAACCACCCTCTTCGATCAACCCCTCGCAATGCCGATCATCCTCGCGCCAGTGGGCCTGACGGGCATGTTCGCTCGTCGTGGTGAGGTGCAGGCCGTGAGAGCAGCGCAAAACAAAGGCATTCCCCTGTGCCTGTCTACCGTATCGGTGTGTTCGATCGAGGAAGTCGTGGCGCAAAGCGAACAATCCATCTGGTTTCAGCTGTACGTGTTGAAGGACCGCGGCTTCATGCGCAATGCCCTGGAGCGGGCGAAGGCTGCCGGGGTGAAGAACCTTGTGTTCACCGTCGACATGCCCACCCCCGGCGCCCGATATCGCGACGCACACTCGGGCATGTCCGGGCCGTTTGCCTCTTCGCGGCGCATGCTTCAGGCCATGACCCGACCCGACTGGGCGTTCAACGTCGGCCTCATGGGCCGCCCGCATGATCTGGGTAACATCTCCAAATACCTCGGCAAAGCCGTGACGCTCGAAGACTACATGGGCTGGCTGGCCAATAATTTCGATCCATCGATCAGTTGGAGTGACCTGGAATGGATTCGGGATTTCTGGAAAGGCCCGATGATCATCAAAGGCATTCTCGATCCGCAGGATGCCAAGGACGCAGTGAGCTTCGGCGCCGATGGCATTGTCGTGTCGAACCATGGCGGCCGGCAGCTGGACGGCGTGCTTTCCACCACCAAGGCCTTGCCGCCGATCAAACAAGCCATCGGTGATGACCTGACAGTGCTGGTCGACTCGGGCATCCGCTCGGGGCTGGACGTTGTGCGCATGCTGGCGCTCGGGGCCAAAGGCGTTTTGCTGGGACGCTCGATGGCGTATGCGCTGGCCGCGGACGGCCAACGCGGTGTGGAGAACATGCTGGACATCTTTGCCAGGGAAATGCGCGTGGCGATGACGTTGACCGGGGTGACGTCGATTGGTCAGATTGATGAAAACACGCTGGTGCAGGCACTTAGAAGTACCGACTGACGACCATCGTTCAAGCCGTGTGCGGAAACGACTCGTCAGTCGGGACGTCAATCACTCGTCAAGTTCGACGATCTCGAATTTCACCTGATCCGGATAAAACGCCAGGTATCCGCGAATCTGGTCCACCGACACCTTGGGTTCCTCATAGCTCCACACCGCATTGGCGCCTTCATGCCCAGGCACTTGCAGGCTGAAATAACTGGCATCGCCCTTGTACGGGCAATAACTCGTGTGATCGGTGCGAGCGTAGTATTTCTCGTCGATGTCCTCGCGCGGCACGTAGTAAACCGGCGGGTAATTGGCCTCCAGCAACACCAGCGCGCGGGAGGACGCGGCCACCTGGATACCGTGAAATTTCACCAACAGGCAGCCAGGCTGCTCGGCGATGGTGATGACAGGGCTGGGACCTGAGCTTTTCATGGAATACGTTCCTCATGACGGTGATGAACCTGTAGGAGCAAGGCTTGCCCGCGATGGGCTGCGCAGCAGCCCCAAAACCTGAGACCACGATGTATCAGGTATAACGCAAGTTTGCTGAACATGACGGCCACACAGCCGAACGGATTCCCAAACCCCTGAAATCATATGCAACGCTGAAGCTGTACATCCATACAGATAAAGATTGCTCCAGCGCTCGTCACCCGCCATTCTGTGCACCTCCCGGACAATGATCGACGATGGTGGTTATGCGGCTGTACCTCTGTGAAAAACCCTCCCAGGCCAAAGACATTGCGGCCGTGCTCGGCGCCAGGCGCCGTGGCGACGGCTGCTGGCTGGGAACGGGCGTCACGGTGACCTGGTGCATCGGCCATCTGCTGGAAACCGCACCGCCGGACGCGTACGACGCGCGCTACAAGCGCTGGGTATTGGCAGACCTGCCGATCATTCCGGACAAATGGAAGATGACCGTCAAGCCGCGCACGGCCAGTCAGTACAAAGCCGTCAAACGCCTGCTCGGCGAAGCCTCGGAACTGATCATCGCCACGGACGCCGACCGTGAGGGCGAGATGATCGCTCGGGAACTGGTGGAGCATTGCCGCTATCGCGGGCCGATCCAGCGTTTATGGCTGTCGGCACTGGACGACGCCTCGATCCGCAAGGCTCTCGCGGCACTCAAACCGGGGGCGGAAACCTTCAGCCTTTACCATTCCGCGCTGGGACGCAGCCGCGCCGATTGGCTGATCGGGATGAACATGAGCCGTCTGTTCACGCTGCTCGGACGCCAGTCCGGGTATCAGGGCGTGTTACCGGTGGGTCGGGTGCAAACGCCGACCCTGCGCCTGGTGGTGGATCGTGACCGCAGCATTGCCGATTTCGTACCGGTCGCTTATTGGGCCATCGACGTGCAGTTGCTCCACAACGGCACCGCGTTCACCGCGCAATGGCGAGCGGCGTCCGAAGTTTGCGACGATCAGGATCGCTGCCTGAATCAGGCGCTGGCCCAGCAGGCAGCCGCGGCGATGATGGGCGCAGCGAGTGCCCGGGTGATCAAGCTCCGTACCGAACGGATGCGCGAAGTTGCACCGCTGCCGTTCGATTTGGGCACCCTGCAGGAAGTCTGCTCGAAGAAGCTCGGGCTCGGCGCCCAGGAAACCCTCGACGTTGCCCAGGCACTGTACGAAACCCACAAGGTCATCACCTACCCGCGCAGCGACTGTGGTTATCTGCCCGTCAGCCAGCACAGCGAAGCGCCAGGCATTCTGGCAGCCCTGCGTCAGGCTGATCCGGCATTGAACGGCTTGCACGATTACCTTGAACCCCAACGCCGCTCACGGGTGTGGAACGATGCCAAGGTCAGCGCCCACCACGGCATCATCCCCACCGCCGCAGCGAAGAACCTCGAGCGCCTGACCGGCAAACACCGTGCGGTCTACACCCTGATCCGCGCGCGGTATCTGGCGCAGTTCCTGCCCAATCATGAATACGATCGCACCCAGGCTGACTTTGATTGCGCCGGTGAAAGCTTGCGCGCAGTCGGTAAGCAGATCATCGAACCTGGCTGGAAGCGCGCCCTGCCCGAAGCCCTTGCTCCGGCCAAGGGCCGTGAAGCTCCGGCGCCGCAAACGCTACCGAACCTCAAAGAGGGGATTGATTGTGCGGTAGCCAACGTGCAACTCAAGGACCTCTGGACTCAACCGCCCAAACCCTTCACCGAAGGCGACCTGATCAAGGCGATGAAGAACGTCGCCAAACTGGTGGACGACCCACTGCTCAAGCAGAAGCTCAAGGACACCACCGGCATCGGCACCGAAGCGACCCGCGCCTCGATCATCCAGGGCTTGCTCGACCGTGGTTATCTGATCAAGAACGGCAAGGCACTTTCTGCCACCCCGGCCGCGTTCAGCCTGATCGATGCCGTGCCCCGGGCGATTGCCGATCCAGGCACCACAGCAATCTGGGAACAGGCGCTGGACATGGTGCAGAGCGGGGAAATGAGCCTCGAAGAGTTCGTCACCAAACAGGCTGCCTGGATGAGCAAACAAGTCAGCCGCTGCGCCGGGCTGAACCTGACCATCAGCGGCCCGGCGAGCCCCGCCGGACGTGGTGCCACGCCGTGGAAAAACAAACGCAAGCCCGCCAAACGCAAAACACCCACCGGCGCCAAACGCAGCGCGAAACCCGCGAACAAGGGCTGATCGACCATACTGACCGTGCACCAAGACAGGAGCCAGCCAGCATGTCCTTGATTGAGCTGCACGCCGCACAGCGCGATGAACTGGAAACCATTGAAAGCCTGATGCAGTTCTATACCTATGACTTCAGTGAATGGTTGCCGCTGAAGTTGGGTGAACATGGTTTTTTCAGTATCCAGCCCCTGACCGACTATTGGCGAAATCCCACGACCCGGGCTTTTTTGATCCGGGTCGACGGCGAACTGGCCGGTTTCGTGACCGTAGATGACGACACTCATCTGCCCGGTGCCCAATTCAACATGGGCTACCTGTTTGTGAGTCGACGCTTTCGTGGCCAAGGTGTCGCAAAAATTGTCGTTTCCACCCTCTTGAGCCAATTCCCCGGTCAATGGCAAATTTTCCATCTCGATGCGAACACGCCAGCGCGACAGTTCTGGGCCACCGTGATGCCGGGGCTCAGCTCCAGCGGATTCACCTTGCATCAGCAGAGAATCAAGGGTCATCCCTGCACGCTCTACCGCTTTGAGGTTTCGCCGCTGTCGTCCTGACCTGCGCTTTCCACCCCTTTTCTTAATTCCAGACAGCTTTGTCAGACAATATGTAGTGCCTTAAAATAATCACTACAAAACCGTTGACGCCTTCGATTTGCCCTTGCATGATGCAGATGTCTCCCCGATCGGGAGTACACGCAACACGCTTGAGCAAGCTCGTCTGACCGCCGAGCTGTTTTTTCCGGATACACGCTGCCCACAAGGCAGATTGAAGAAGCTGACCTGGCCTGAACGTCCAGTACAAGGGCGAGAAGCGCTGGCGATCCGTCCTCATGAAGCTTGTGGCCGACCCTGAAAACGTCGGCAGGGGCCAACAGGTTATCGCCGCTTCTCTTCGTTGTGACGCTATTGCGTAGCAGTTATTCAACACGACTACATGCAACAGACGCGGGACTCGTCGATTTCGACGGACGACTGCTGACGTCCTGGTTTCGGTGCCAGGGATCAACTAACCGATGGGCTACTTGTATTAGCGAATCAACTTTGAAAGATCACCAAATGGTCAAGGGGGCTTTATCATGAATCTGAACAATCAACCTACTATCGAAGAACTGGCTCGTATGTTCGCGGCGCAAAAAGACAGCCACGACAGCCATATCCTGTGGATCAGCAAGTCGGGCCAGGTTCATATCGACTGCCTGTCGCCGCATGCCCATGAAGCGGAGTTCGACCAGAACAACCAGAACCTGCTGGCCCGACTGAAGATGTATCGTCGCGGCCACGGCTATGTCGGCAAGAAAGCCGCGGCCGACAAGGACTTCATCGGTAATGTTCTGCAAACGCTGAAACAGGCGTGGGGCTCGATGCAGAACAACAACGAAGTTCGGGTGATTGATCGGTTCTACTAATTGAAATGAGTCGTTAACGACTTATTGATTAAAGGGCCTGCTCCTAATAAGAGCAGGTCTTTTTTATGTCTTCCAGATAACCATTGTTGGAGCGAGCCTGCTCGCAAGGAAGGCCTTAGCGTTTGACACCCAGATCGACCTGGGTCATGCGGCTGCGGATGGTGAACACGCCATCACCGGAGAGAATTGCGCTGCGTGCGAACAGGCGCCCGCTCTCCCAGTTCGACAGGCCCAGTTCGGGCTTGTTGAGTGCGTACTGGCCGTCGACCCAACGGGTAATGCCGTTGCCGACGAAGGGTGCGTTGACCGCGTTGTAGAAACGCTCCTGGGTCGCCGCGTTTTCACTGATCAACGACACAGTGAACTGCGGACTGTAGCGATTGAACAAGGCGATGGCGCTGTCCAGGTCGTCGACGATTTTCAGGCTGACTTCCGGGGTTTCTTCCCATTCCCACTCGCGGCCCAGTTGATCTTCGGGTAGCGGTTCGGCCAGTGCTTCGGTCTGGTAGCCTTCGGCGCGGTAGACCTCGACGGTTGCGTTTTGCCAATCAGCGGGCAGGAATGACTCGCTGCCTTCGACGATGTGCAACTTGCAGCCCTGGCCGCGCGCCTTGCCAGCCTGTTGCAATGCATCGAGAAACAGCGGCACCAGTTCCGCTGCGCGATCACGGTGGATCAGGCAGACGTTCAAGGTATTGCAGACTTTGCGGTCGAGGGAGTTGCGCACCACGGTGGCGAAGCGGGTGGCATCGGCGTCGGTATCAGCGATCAGCCAGGCGCCACCGGTGCCGTGCAGGCTGACGGCGGTGCCGGCCTGTTGCGCGATACTGCCCAACTGGCTGACGGCGCGACCCGAACCACGGGCTACGGCCAGCGAGAGACGCCGGTCGGCGAACATCGCCCAACCGGCGGCATGGTTGACGCTTTCCACCAGCGACACCGCGCCATTCGGCAATCCGGCAGCGGCGAGCGCCGGGTTCAGTGCATGGCTGACAATGGCTTGGGCGGTGCCCAACGCGTCGCTGCCGATACGCAGCACGGCCGTATTGCCGGTGCGCAACACGCCAGCGGCATCGGCGAAGACATTCGGCCGGCCTTCAAAGACAAACGCGACAATGCCCAGTGGCGACACCACTTGCTCGACTTTCCAGCCGTCGTGCTCGACGCAACTGATCACCTTGCCACGCGAGGCAGACGCGTCGCGCCAGGCGCGCAGGCCGGCGATCATGTCACCACGCATGCGCTCATCGGCCAGCAAGCGCGTGGTCGACCGGCCTCGGGCCTTGGCTCGTTCGATGTCGGCCTGGTTGGCCGCTTCGATCAAGGCCCAGCAATCCGCAGTTTCCAGGCGTTGAGCGAACAGATCGAAGAAATGGCTGATCGCTTGATCCGACACTGCCGACATCGCACCAAACGCCGCTTCGGCGCGCTCGATAGCCACTGCGGCCGCCTGCTGGTCGGCCACCGGAATCAGCAACAATTCGCCGCTGACCTGTTCCACCAGCAGGTGGTCTCCGGGCTGGAAGCGTGCCGCCAGTTCGGGGCTGACCACAGTGACACGATTACCGGCGAAAGGGATCGGCGTGCCAGCGACTAGACGTTCGAGCGCGAGAGACATGAAGCGGTTTCACCATGCAATGGGCGGGCGGAAAATGTATAGCAAAAGTCCGCGAGCGTCATCCGCCCCAAGGCGTCCCCGGTTCAGACCGCCGATTGCAGGCGCGAATGCAGCAGCCCCTTGACCGTGCGCATCACGGCGGCATTCGCCTCCTCCATCTGCCCGACCTGCTTCAGTGCCTCTTCCAGTTCACCTCGGGCATGGGCCTCCAACGCGGCCTGACCGCTGCTGTGAACCATTTGATGAGGCACTTCCATGCGCCGGAAATCCGCGTCGCGTTGTTGGGTCTGGTTCTGCTCGCCGTAGTACCACTGGCCGAACAGGCACTCGGTTTCATCCGGCAAGATCAGCGCTGAATGCGGCTTGGGGTTGAGCAAGCGATCATAGACCGTCACCTTGAGCGTCAGCTCTTGCAGGTTGGCCAGTTCGACGTTGGACAGCAGGTGCGACTGATCGATTTCCCGCTGCATCTGCTGCGCTTCGCCGTACATGCCGGCCATGGCCTCGGCGGTTTTGTCGATCACCGCGCCAAAAGCATTGGAGACCTGGCTCTGTTGCGAAATCGCCTGTTTGGCCTGGCTGATTTCCTGCTGGATGGCCGAGGTTTCCTTGACGATTTCCCGGGTCGCCTCAGCGGTTTTTTCCGCCAGCAGCCGCACTTCACCGGCCACCACCGCAAAGCCGCGCCCGGTGTCACCGGCACGCGCCGCTTCGATGGCGGCATTGAGCGCCAGCAGGTTGGTCTTGCGTGCGATGTCGCTGATCAGGTCGACGATGCGGTCGATCTCACTGGCGCGGCCTACCAGGTGCGTGATCACCTCCTCCAGCGCCTCCAACCCGGCGGCCATAACCCGCGATTGTTCTTGCAGATGACTGACCTGCTCGCGGTTGCTGATGGCCGAGCTGGCCACGGTTTCCGCCCGCTGATGGTTGAGCTTGAGGCGCTGGTTGAGCATCGAGAATGATTCACTGACCGGCGCCAGCGAGTTACCGCAAGTGAGCAAGTGCTGCGCCAGGCCGCGGAAAAAATCACGGTCGCGCAGCTCGGCCTTGCGTGCGGCCAGTTGGGCGTCATTCACGCTGTTGACGATCACCGGCGCCGGCGCTGGCTGCTCGATGGTGTGTTCGACGGTTTTCCTGCGCCATGTGAAATTCATTCCCGTTCCCCAGCCCCAGACGCAAATGCGCCAAAGTGCGGAAGATACGAATGAGCGAGCCCGGGTAAAAGATCCAATTCGACGAATTAACGAAAGACCGCACTCAATTTCAGAACCACCGGTGAACCCTGTGGGAGCGAGCTTGCTCGCGATGAGGCCCGATCAGGCGAAATCAATGTTGACTGTAAGACCGCTATCGCGAGCAAGCTCGCTCCCACAGGGATAGGCAGTGTCGCTACGTATCAAAGTGTGTACACACCCGCCCCTGACACAACCGGCCTTCAATCCCCGCCATTGGCGACACATCGCAGATACACCCGTCTGATGAAATTCACTTGTCGCTAAACGGGCACCCCGCTGCCCGACATCCCTGACTTGAAGGAGACCAACGTCCATGAGCACTTCCATTTCAACGGCCGTCAAAGGCCTGCACCTGAACCTTGACCGCGCCGGCAACTGGATCGCGCCACTGACCTTGCGGGTGTTCCTCGCTTGGGAGTTTTTCGAGTCGGGCCTTGAGAAATTCAACGGCGAAAACTGGTTCGCCGACATTCAGGATCGCTTCCTGTTTCCGTTCAACCACCTGCCGGCCACGTTGAACTGGGAGCTGTCGATGTGGGTGGAACTGATCTGCGCCCTCTTCATCTTGGTGGGCCTGGCCACGCGGTTTTCGGCGATCAGCCTGATCGTGGTCACCATCGTCGCTACCGCCGCCGTGCACTGGCCGGCCGACTGGTCGAGCTTGAGCGAATTGGCCCAGGGTTACTCGATCACCAACAAGGGCTACGGCAACTTCAAGTTGCCGCTGATTTACCTTGCCGCGCTGGTTCCACTGGTGTTCGCGGGGCCTGGCAAGTTCAGCCTTGATGCGTTGCTGGCGCGGTTCTTCTGGCGTCGCAGTCACAGCTGAAACACCTGACCGAGATGGCAAGACAACGGCGGTGCGAAGTCAATTCGCACCGCCGTTTTTTCTACTTCGCTACATCAATGGATACGATTGTCGCCGCCGCTCCCTGCTGCTGAAACTTGAAGTTCACCTTATCCCCCACCTTCAACGCGGCCAACTGAGCCTCTGTTGCCCTGAACCCCATGGTCATCGGCGGCCACTGCAGCGCAGGCACGGCGCCGTGGGCGATGGTGACCTTTTGCCGGGTGCTGTCGATGGCCTTGATGGTTCCCGAAGCATCGGCCACAAGCGCCGTTGCCGATGGCTGTTCTATCGGTTTGGCGTCCATGGTCATTGCGTCCATTTTCATGCCGGGCATCTCTTCAGCCTGAGCGACGAAAGACAGTGCAATCAGGCTGCTGGTGAGTGCGATCAGAGTCAGTTTCATTGGGCGCTTCCTTGGGTGTTTGAGGTGGGTGTAGAGAATTGGCGGCGGCGCATCAAGCGATACGCCGACGGAATGACAAACAGCGAGAGCAACGGCGCGGTGATCATGCCGCCGACCATGGGCGCGGCGATGCGGCTCATGACTTCGCTACCGGTGCCGCTGCCCAGCAGAATGGGCAACAGGCCGGCGATGATCACCGCCACAGTCATGGCTTTGGGGCGAACACGCTGCACCGCGCCTTGACTAATCGCCGCCATCAGGCCGGACTCGGTGGAGTCGCCAGCCTCGATGCGCTCGGTCCAGGCGTTTTTCAGATACAACAGCATGATCACGCCAAACTCGGCGGACACCCCCGCCAGCGCAATGAAACCGACGCCAGTAGCCACCGACAGGTTGTATCCCAGCCAGTAAAGGAACCAGGCGCCTCCAGCGAGGGCGAACGGCAGCGTCGCCATGATCAGCAAGGCTTCGTCAAAACGGGCGAACGTCAGGTACAGCAGCACAAAAATAATCAGCAACGTGGCAGGCACTACCAATTTGAGGCGCGCGTTGGCCCGCTCCAGAAACTCGAACTGGCCGGAGTAACTCAGGCTCATGCCGGGTTGCAACTGGACCTGCTCGCTCACAGTCTGACGCAAGTCCGCGACCACCGACGCGATGTCCCGCCCCCGCACGTCGATGTACACCCAGCCGGACGGACGTGCATTTTCGCTCTTGAGCATCGGCGGGCCATCCGTAACCCTGACTTTCGCCACCGTACCCAAGGTGATCTGACTACCTCGCGGGGTGTAAATCGGCAGTTGTTCCAGCCCGCCGAGCGAGTCACGCCACTCCCGCGGATAACGCACATTGATAGGGAATCGTGCGCGGCCTTCGATGGTCTCACCCACGGTTTCACCGCCGATCGCACCGGCCACGATCGACTGCACATCGGCGATGTTCAGTCCATAGCGGGCGGCGGCCTGGCGGTCGATGTCCACATCGATGTAGCGCCCGCCCGTCAAGCGTTCGGCCAGCGCGGAACTCACGCCCGGTACACCTTTGGCGACGCGTTCGACCCCTTGCGTAACAGCGTCGATCTGAGCCAGGTCGCTTCCGGCCACCTTCACCCCGATCGGGCTTTTGATGCCCGTGGCGAGCATGTCGATGCGATTGCGGATCGGCGGAATCCAGATGTTGGTCAAGCCTGGTACGCGAACCACCCGGTCCAGTTCTTCCACGAGTTTTTCCGGGGTCAGTCCCGGACGCCACTGGTCGTGGGATTTGAATTGGATGGTAGTTTCAAACATCTCCAGCGGGGCCGGGTCGGTCGCGGTTTCGGCGCGGCCGGCCTTGCCGAACACATGCTCGACTTCCGGCACCGTTTTGATCAGCCGGTCGGTCTGTTGCAGCAACTGCGCAGCTTTCTGTACCGACAACCCCGGCAGCGCCGAGGGCATGTAAAGCAGATCACCTTCGTCCAGCGGCGGCAGAAACTCACCTCCAAGCCGCGACATCGGAAAACCCGCGCTGAGAAACACCAGCAATGCTGCTAACAAGGTGATTTTCGGCCGACGCAATACCGCGTCCAGCGCCGGGCGATACAACCTGATCAAACCGCGATTCAATGGATTGCGTTGTTCATCGGGAATCCGGCCGCGAATCCAGTAGCCCATCAGCACCGGCACCAACGTCACCGACAACCCCGCCGCAGCCGCCATGGCATAGGTCTTGGTGAACGCCAGCGGACCGAACAGCCGTCCCTCCTGTGCCTCCAGGGTGAACACCGGGATGAACGACAGGGTGATGATCAACAGGCAGAAAAACAGCGCAGGCCCCACCTCGATTGCTGCATCGATCATGACTTGCCAGTGCTTTTCACCCTTGAGCACTTCGCCAGGATGCGCGGCGTGCCAGGCTTCGATTTTTTTGTGCGCGTTCTCGATCATCACTACGGCGGCATCGACCATCGCGCCAATCGCAATCGCGATCCCGCCCAGAGACATGATGTTGGCGTTGATCCCCTGATGGCGCATCACAATAAATGCGATCAAAACGCCGATCGGCAGCGAAATAATCGCCACCAGCGCCGAACGCAGGTGCCAGAGAAAGATCCCGCAGACCAGCGCGACCACGATGAACTCTTCGACCAGTTTGTGGCTGAGGTTTTCCACGGCGCGATCGATCAGTTTGCTGCGATCGTACGTGGTGACGATCTCGACCCCGGCCGGCAGGCTGCTTTTGAGTTCATCGAGCCGGGCCTTGACCGCTGCAATGGTTTGCCGGGCATTCTTGCCACTGCGCAGGATCACCACGCCGCCAACGGCCTCGCCCTCACCGTCGAGTTCAGCGAGGCCACGGCGCATTTCCGGTCCCTGCTGAATGGTCGCCACATCACCGAGGGTCACGGGCACATTGCCCACGCCCAGTTTCAGAGGAATGGCGCGGAAATCGTCAAGGGTCTTCAAGTAGCCGGATGCGCGCACGATGTACTCGGTCTCGGCCATTTCCAGCACCGCGCCGCCGGTTTCCTGATTGGCCTTGCTGATCGCTTCAGTGACCTGGGCCTGAGTGATTCCCAGACTGGCCAGTTTCAGCGGGTCAGGCTGGACCTGATATTGCTTGACCATGCCGCCGACGGTAGCCACTTCCGCGACGTTGGGCAGGGTCTTGAGTTCGAATTTGAGAAACCAGTCCTGCAAGGCTCGCAGTTGCGCCAGGTCATGCCGTCCGCTGCGATCCACCAGCGCGTACTGGAAGATCCAGCCCACTCCAGTCGCATCCGGCCCCAGCGCCGGTTTGGCACTGGCCGGCAAGCGACTCTGGACCTGGCTCAGATATTCCAGCACCCGCGAGCGCGCCCAATACACATCGGTGCCATCCTCGAACAGCACGTACACAAAGCTGTCGCCGAAGAAGGAATAACCGCGCACGGTTTTCGCGCCTGGCACCGACAACATGGTGGTCGCCAATGGATAGGTCACCTGGTTTTCGACAATCTGCGGTGCCTGGCCGGCATAGGGTGTGCGAATGATCACCTGCACATCGGAAAGATCCGGCAGTGCATCGACCGGCGTGCCCTGCACCGACCAAATGCCCCATGCCGTGACGAACAGCGTCGCCAGCAGCACCAGAAAGCGATTGCCCACGGACCAGCGAATCAATGCGGCAATCATGGCCGGCCTCCGGAGATTTCCAGAGGTTGGGCGACGATACCTTTGAGGCTGGCTTCGGAGTCGAGCAGGAACTGCCCGGACGTGACGACCTGCTGCCCCTCCTCCAGTCCCTTCAACACAGCGGTCCGGCCAGAACTTTCCGCACCGGCCTGCACCTCGACCGGACGGTAGCGCCCACCCTCTTCGGCCAGCATCACCAACACCCGTTTGCCGGTGCGAATCAACGCCTCGCTCGGCACCTGCAACACGCTTTTTCCAGCACTACTCTCCAGCCGCACCTGCGCCGTAAGGCCAGGCCGCAAGCGTCCATCAGGATTGAGCAATTCAACCCGCACGCTGACCGTACGGCTGTCGGGATTGGTCTGCGGCAGAATCGCACTGATCGTGCCGTGAAGGACTGCGTCCGGCGTCGTCAGCAGCCGGGCCTCGACGGTTTGCCCGAGCCGGATCGAACCAGCCACCGCTTCCGGCACCGCGACACTCAGCCAGACACTGTCGAGCCCATTGACCCGCGCCAGGGTTTCGCCGGCGGCCAGGGTCATGCCGGCCCGCACATTCAACACCTGCAAGGCACCGGCAATGGGGGTGGTGACGGTCTGATTGAGCTGCACTTTGCCCGTGCGTTCAACCCGGCCGACGATGGCCTCGGGCATGCCGATCAAACGCAGGCGCTGGCGTGCCGCGTCCAGCAGACCTGCATCGCCGATGCGTTTGAGCGCCAGGAACTCCTCCTGAGCCGCCGCCCAATCAGGCACCAGTATGTCCGCCAAGGGTGAACCGGCCTTGAGCACATCGTCCGGTGCACGGTCATAGACCCGTTCGACGAAACCCGCCGTGCGCGTCTGAACGACCGCAATATCCCGCTCGTTGTAGGCCAGCAGGCCCACCGCATCGAGGCTCGAAGACAGTGGGCCCCGAGTGACCGTCGCCAGCCTGAGCCCGATGTTCTGCGTCATGCCCGGATCGATCTGTACCGAGGCAGTTTCTGCGCCCCCATCGGCGTAGCGCGGCACCAGTTCCATCTCCATGAAAGGCGATTTGCCGGGTTTGTCGAACTTCTGTTGCGGGACCATCGGGTCGTACCAGTACAGCACTTTGCGTTCGTCGCTGGCCTTGACGCTTTGATCGACAGATGCCGGCGGGCGGACGAGCCAGTAACCGCCAAAACCACCCACCCCAAGCAGGCAAACGACCGATAACACACGCTTGAAAATACTCATTGGCCAGCCTCCCCATAGGCGAAATACAACCGGGCGCCGGTCAGTGCTTTCTGTTCGTTGACGTCTATCTGTTTCAGGCGCGCTTCGATCCATTCGCGCCGGGCGGCGATGACCGCCGACACGTCACTTTTGCCCGCGCGGTAGCTGGCCAGGGTCAACTCGGCCTTTTCCTTGGCGAGCGGCAACAGGCTCTCTTGGGTGCGACGTACTGCCCGTTCCAGCCGCTGGTAGTCGGCCAATTGCGCTTCCAGTTGCTCGCTGTGCTCACGCACCAACGCCTCACGCTCGGCCTCAAGTTGATTGAGCTCGGAGCGCCTGGCGGCGATCTTCGGGTTTTGTCGGGTCTCGGGGAACAACGGCAAGTCAAAGGTGAATTGCACGCTGACCATGTCGCCAAACTCACGCCCGCGTTTCTGGTAATCGAGTTCCCAACTCCAATCGGATTTTTTATCGGCTTCGGCTTCACGGATCCTGGCCCGCGCTTCGCGGGTCATTGGTACAAACGCCGCCAACTGCGGATGGTGCTCAAGCTTGTGCGCATAACCCGATGTATCGATCGGCCATTGCGGCCAGTTACCGGTGGGTTGCTCGTTGGCAACAGGACCGATCCAGCGCTTGAGCGCCGCTCGGGCCTGGGTGCGCTGAAGGATCAATTGGTCCTGTTGCTCGTCCAGTTGCGCCGCTTCCTGTCTCGGCGTGACTGCGTCGGCGGGCTGCGCACGACCGCTGGCGATCTGCGCGCGAACGGTCGCGGCCAGCAAGCTGTTCTCGCGGTAAAACTCCTGGAACAGCGCCTGTTTCAGCGCCACTGAATAGCTGCCGATCCAGGCCAGCGCCGTGGATTGCCGTACATTCAAGCGTTCGAGGCGGCCTTGCGCGGCAGCCAGATCGACGGCGGCGTCTGCCACTTCGGTACGCGCCCGACGTTTATCGCCATTGGGCATTTCCTGCGTCACGCCGACCATTTGCATGGTCATGAAATCGTGATCCAGCGTTCCTCGATCAGGACCTCCCACCGGAAAATTCTGCACGCCCAACAACAGTTTCGGATCGGGCAACTCACCGGCAGGAATCGCGGCGCTTCTGGCCGCCTCGAGTTTTTCCGACTGGGCGGTCAATGACGGCGCACTGTCATCCGCCAGGCGCAAGGCTTCATCAAGGGTCAACGGGGCAGCAACGCACGGCAAGGCCAATACGCTCGCCGCCAGGGCAGCCATCAGCGGCCACCCCGTGCGAAAGCACGTGGAGTTCATCTCTGAAATTCCTGTAATGATCCACCGCGCGCTTTTACAAGCGCGCAGCAACGCCATTCCGCGAAGGCGGAACGGGGCTCAAAGAGGGACAGGAATCAGGTGCGAGGGGGTCGCCATACCCCGGACGGGGTCGGGACAGGCATTACATCGACAAAGAGGGTGGCGATGATCGGGCTGAACAAGGTCACGGGAGGTTTGGCGATGGAGACTTGCAACATGCCACCGGTCTTGCACTCCTGACCGGGTTTGCAGGGCTTGCCGTGGTCGGACGGAGTGCTCATGTCCTGGCAGCAGTCCTCGCCCATATCACCCATCATCGACATGCCCATGGTTTTCATCGGGCACGGTTGCGCAGGTGCCTGAACACCCGCCATTCCGCTGAGGGGAAGCGCGAGACTGATCAGGAAAATGAGGCAAAACCGCAGGTAGCGTTTCATGAAGCGAGAGTCTAGCTGTGGAAATATTAACTGACAATTACGCCTCTGAAATGAGGGCCCGATATGACACCGGGCCCCGCTTCTGCCGTATCAGCCGTTAACTTCGTCCATCGATTCGACTGCCTTCAACTTCGGATGCGCACCACGCTCATGCACATGGGAATGCGGCGTGCGATCGATCAGCAGACTCAGCAATTCTGGACGGCTGTAGTGACCGCGCGAATCCATCATGCGCTTGCGCTTGTCGATCAGGCCCATGTCGAGGTCGACGATCACCTCGCCTTCACCTTCGGTCAACGCGCCCAGTACCACGCCATCGGGGCTGATGATCGCGGTGTAGCAACCTCCGGAGATCGGGCCGATCGGGCAACCGGTGTCGGCCATGATCTGCGCCTGTTGCTCCGGGTTAAGCCAGGCGGTGGAGTTGACCACGAAGCAGGCGGCTTCCAGCGCATGTTGGCGAATGTTGACTTCCATTTGCGAGGTGAACAGCGGACCGGCAAACGAACCCGGATACATTGAGGCGTGGATCTGTTCGCCATCGGCCATCAATGCGTAACGGGCCAGCGGGTTGTAATGCTCCCAGCACGCCAGTTGCCCGATGCGCCCTACCGCGCTGTCGGTGGCGCGCAGGCCCGAACCGTCGCCCATGCCCCAGATCATGCGTTCGTGGTAAGTCGGGGAAATCTTGCGGCGATGCTGGTTCAGGGTGCCGTCGGCATCGAACAGCAACTGCGCGTTGTACAGCGTGCCGCCATCGCGTTCGTTGACGCCGATGGACACGACCATGCCGGCCTGTTTGGCGGCGGCACCGATGGCGTCAGTGGCATCCGACGGCACGGTCACCGCCTGATCCAGCAACTTGTAGTGCTCGGCGCCCATTTCGAACGGCGATTGCACGAACGAGAAATACGGGTAGTACGGCACGATGGTTTCCGGAAACACGGCGAACTGCACACCTTGTTCGCCGAGTTCGAGGATCTTCTCCACGACTTTATTCACAGTGCCTTCACGGCTGTATAGCACGGGGCTGATTTGGACGGCGGCGGCTTTTACGAGGGTCATGGCGGCGATCTCATTGAGGAAATGGGCTTCAACGAAATCAAGATTACGGCAATAATATTTAGTCTTAAATGTCGTATACACCACCTTTTAGGCCATCACCCTCGATTAGCGCGCTGAATCACCTGTGGCGGCTGCCCGAATGCGCGGATAAACGCCCGGCGCATGCGCTCCCGATCACCAAAACCGGTGTCGGTGGCTACCACATCAATGGAATGGCGACCGGTTTCCATCATCAACCGCGCGGACTCTACCCGCAGGCTCTCGATGGCCTTGGCCGGCGATTGACCGGTTTCTGCGTGGAACACCCGACTGAACTGACGTGGACTGAGATTGGCGGCATTGGCCAACTCCTCCACCGATAGTGCGGACTTGAGGTTTTGCTTGGCGTAGGTCAGTGCCGCCTGAATGCGATCGGTCTTGGGTTCCAGCTCCAGCATCACTGAAAACTGCGACTGCCCACCCGCCCGGCGGTGATATACCACCAACTGTCGCGCCACCCGCCGCGCGACCTCGGCGCCCAGATCCATCTCCACCAGCGCCAGCGCCAGATCGACACAGGCGCTCATGCCGGCGGCCGTCCAGATGTGGCCGTCGTTGATGAAAATCCGATCCTCCTCGACCTTCACCTTCGGATAATCCCGCTGCAACGACGCGGCATGACACCAGTGAGTGGTCGCCCGTCGGCCATCGAGTAACCCGGCCTCGGCCAGGGCAATGGCGCCGGTGCAGATCGATCCCAGACGTCGGGTGCCCTGACTGGCACCACGCAAAAATTCCACCATGCCCGCCGATACCGGACGGATCAGGTTGTCGCCCATGACCAGCAGCGTGTCGAACGGACGCTGGTCGAATGCCGTGGTTTGCACCGAGAACCCGGCGGAGGTTTGCACCTGGCCACCGGTTTCGGACAGCAGTTCGATGCTGTACACCGGCTCGTCAGCGGCAGTGTTCGCCAGTTCGAACGTGGCGCACATGGCCAGGCCCAGGACCTGGAAACCGGGGTAAACGATGAGGCCGATGTGGTGCATTGCTAATGACCTTAAACGTGGCATGGCAATTTTTGCGCCAAAGTTCCTGCACTATACGCCACGCAATCGATGCCCAATCAGAGCTTGTTGGTCATTGCCATGTTCACAAACCGCGTGTCGAATCGCAGTTTGATGTTGTTCTTGTCACCCAGGGTCGAACCATCGGCAAACTGCATGCCCACCGCATCGGCGCTGGTGGCTGCCTGGCCAAGTAAACCCTTGGCGAAAGAGAACGTACGAACCTTGTCCATGGTGTGACGGATAGCATCGGAATTGGCAAACTCAAAAGCCGTGGCGGGTGTGTAGAAGAGCATGGTCTGAGTGAGTTGATCTTCGTAACCCTTCAGGTCAGTACCCGAGCGCTCGGCCATTGAAGTGCGTGCGGCGACCGCCTGTCCATTGTCGCCGGACATCAATTGCAAGGTTTCGAACCACGCGCCCACCAACGCCTTGCCCAACTCAGGATTGGCCTCCAGCGTCTCGGTGTTGACCGCCATCATGTCGATGATTTCCCCCGGTATTTCTTTGGAGGTAAAGACTTGAGTCGCCGTGGGTGACTGCTTCATCACCATGCTCAACTGTGGATTCCACAGCGCGGCCGCAGTGACGCCAGTAGTGGAGAATGAAGCCACGGCATCAGCGTCGGAGGTGTTCATGATCTTGATGTCACGCTGGCTCAGACCATGAATATCCAAAGCCCTGGACATCAGGTAGTCGGACACCGACAGCTCCACCAGATTGACTTGCTGGCCCTTGATATCGGCGAAGGTCTTGCCGTGTTTGAGGACGATGGCATCGTTGCCGTTGGAGTAATCCCCCAGGATCAATCCGGTGGTATCGACACCGTTGGCGCTCGGGATGGTCAACGCATCCATGTTGGTCATGCCGCAGGCATCGAATGCGCCGGCGGCGTACTGGTTGATCGATTCGATGTAGTCATTGAGCTGAACCAGTTCGATTTTGATGCCGTACTTTCTTGCCCACTTGTCGATGATCCCGTGTTCGCTGGCATAGCCCCACGGCATCCAGCCGGAGTAGATCGACCAGGCGACCTTGAACTCCTGCTTTTTCTCAGCGGCAGATGCGCCGAAAGCAAGACACGACAACGCCAGCAACACAGCGGTGAAACGGAAAAAAACGCACGAGAATGCCTTCATGGAAACCTCACGGGTAATGAATAGGGTGACACGTTGGGTTCAAACGACTGGCCGGGTGTAACGGCTCAACGTTGGGGCTTCACGCTCATACCATTGCGCCGCACCACCGTTGAACCCGGTGGCTTGCGCGTAATGGACAAGGGGTTCCAGCGTATCGATGGCAAACACCCGCTCACGGGCAATGCCATCGACCTGCAACCGTTGGCTGACGTGGACGCCATCAGCCAGCCAATCGAAACCGTCCAGAGGCATCAGCGGCTGGCTGACGCGCGCGGCGCAGGTAGAGAGGGTTACGTGGTAGCCATCGACCAAAGAGCCTTCGGCGACAGAGGTTTCAAAGTTGAACGCGCGGCTCAGCCAGTGCGGATCATCACCCAAGCGCGCGACCAGATCCCGGAGCATCGTCCCCTTCTGTTCACTCTCCAGCGGCTGTGCCCGGCCCAGCACCATCGCCGCGTAATCTCCACAGACGATCAGGCCGCCACCACGATGGTGCACGACACCACTCTCCAGCTCCCTGTCCTCCACCAGACGCAAACCGATCAAAACACCCGGCGTAGACGATTGCAGGCGCCAGTCTTCGACATACGCACCACTGGGCGCGAACTCGATCATGCAATTGCCGATACGCTTCAACACCCCGGGTTCGGGCCAACGGTTATGCACCTGAAAGGACGTATCGGTATGCCAACTCAGGGTGTCGCCTTCCCAGACACACAAGGCTTCCCAGCCTTCGTAATTGGCCAGTTGCTGCAACTCTTCAACGTTACAGGCTGCCAGCGGCTTGACGGGCACTTGCTGGTGTTCAAGCGGCAGACGCAAATCAATGGTGAAGTTGCGGCTTTGAAACCAGCACACGTGGGTTTGGGTATCGGTCAGGCCATCGGCGAAGCTGATCGCCCGGCGCTTGTAGAAACCCAGCATCCACTCTGGAACGCCGTGAGCAGGCTGTTGCGCGAACCGTGCGACAAGTTCTGAGAGGTGCATGTCAAACCTCCATCGCGTTGGCGGCTCGACCGAAAGAAGACAAGCCCTTCGCGCCGTCCGGCAAGCTCAGTTCACCACTGGCCAACCGCTGCTTGAGGTAGCGAAATGTCTGCAAGGTTTGCGCATACAGATGATCACCACAAACGAGCGGACCATAACGACCGGGCGTTGCCGCATCGAGCAGCTGTGCGATGGGTTCAATGACCGTGTCGTAATCACAGGCACAGAACATCGGGAACGAAAAACGCTCCTGGGCGACTTTGCGAACCCGGTGGGAAGTCGCGACGTACCGGCCATTGCTCAGCACTTCCAGCATGTCGCCAATGTTGATGACAAATGCCCCGTCCACCAACGGCACGTCGATCCACTGCCCTGCTCCGTTCAGTACTTCCAGGCCCGGAGCCGTCGGCAGCAGAATGGTGAAGCACTCATAATCCGTGTGCGCACCGATGCCGGGGCGATCTGTCGGTACCTGCGGCGAGAAGGGATAGTGAATCAACCGGAGCTGGCTCGGCGGCTGTTTGACGTATTGGCTGATGGCATCTTCCGGCAACCCCAGTGCCAGTGCGAAACCGCGAAAAAGCGTGAGGCTGAGGCTGAACACCGCGTCGTAGTAAGCCTTGATGTCTTGCTTGAACCCCGGCAACGCTGGCCAGCGATTGGCACCCAGCATCGGCCGACGGCCTTGGGGCAACTGGTAATCGAAACCGACATCGAACGCTTCTTTGTGGTCGATGCTGCCCTCGACGAACTGCTCCTCTCCCTCGGGTACGTAACCGCTGTGATTACTCGAATACCCGATGTAATCCTGCATCTTCTGTTCGAGCGACTGTGCGAAATATTCCGCCGCTCGCTGCTTCAGAGCGTTGATAACCTGCGGATCGATACCGTGCCCGGTCACGTAGAGAAACCCCGCTTGCGAGGCGGCGTCCCCCAGAGCGGCAGCTGCTTCGGCCCGATCATCCGGGTTCGTCGAAAACAGCCCGCGAATGTCCACAAGGGGCAGCGACTTGAAGGCTGAATGAGGGGTGATTCGAGGCATGGGCGCCATTAGTAACCTCCTGATGATTAGTCAAAATGTCACCTGGTCGTCCAGATCCCACAAAGCCGGGAGGCCTCCGGGTCGTCCCGGATTTACAGCACCTGAAAAGGCGCATGAGAGGCCCAGCAATGTACGTGCCATGCGTGTGGCGGCACACCGACTTGCGTTTATCTCGTTGATTTTAAAAAGGAGTATGCGACCCTCGCGAATCGACCGGTTCCATCCCGATGCGCGTAAAGCACCAGAATGGAACCCTCAAGCCCTGATCAATGCGCAGCAAATGACGCGCTGTTGAACCGATAGACCGTTGGCGCCGGCCCTGGATGACACTGGCCGTTATCCGCATCAGCCCCGACAATCGACCATTGCGCCCGCGAGTTTTCCCCGAGTTCGCGCGCCGCCTCAGGTTTGAAACACCGCCCCAGCACCTCATCCGGCACCAACGCGTAATCCTTCGGATGCTCACGCAACCATTGCGCCGCCCGCTCAACGGTGGAATCAAGCATGCCGAAATGCACGATCGGCTGCCGAGCAAACAACCAGTGCCCTTCGCTCCAGTTGACCAGCACCAGATCAGCGCCGTGAGTCATGCTATTGGCCTGCGCCATGAGCGTTAGATTGGGGTTGATACCGTCCCTGACCGGTTCGACAAAACCCCGGGCAAACCACAGCACGAACCAGGTCGCGACCAGCGCCGGAAACGCGCGCCGAAAACGCGGTCGCTGACGGAACCAACGCCGCAACAACCACGGCACCAGCGGTGCGGCCACCAGCACCAGTCCTGGCAGCGCCGGGTAGATGTACAACTTGCGCTTGCCGCTGCTGATGCAGAAAAACAGCACCACCAACGCCACCCAACCGAGCAGCACCAACACGCGGCCGTCGCGTTTTTGCAGCTGTTGGCGCCAGGCCGGCACCAGCCATGGCAGCACCAGTACCAAGGGCAGCCAGTATTGCGGAATGACGTTGGTGAAGAAGTACCAGAACGGTTCGCGATGGTGCCAAGCGGCGGCGTAGCGTCCGGCCGTCTGACGCAGGAGGATTTCCCGGGCATAGGCGATTTCATCTGCCGTGCCATTGAGGGCGATGGACAAGGCCAGGGGCAATAGCCAGATCGCAATGGCGGCCAACATGACTGCAAACCCGAGTAGCCATTTGCGCGCCTCACCCGGCATCGCCGCCACACCGGGCCAGCCCTTGCGCACCGCGTAGGCATACGGGATCAGCATCAACGCCGGAAGAAAACCCACGCCTTTGGTGATCACGCCGATGCCCATCGCCGCGCATCCCACATAGAACCAGCGCCAGGCCGGTCCGAGCAGCAGATGACGCGCCAATCCGTACAGGCCCAGCGTGGTGAACAGAATCAAAAAGCTGTCGATCTGCCCGGTGCGCAGGATGCTGTAGGTCTGGTAAGTCGCCAGGTACAGCAGCGCTGCAATGCGGCCGATGCGTTGATTCCATAGCCTGCGACCCAGGTCGTAGACCATCGCCGTGACCGTCACCGCCGAAAACAGCCCCGGAATGTAGAGCGCGATGTTGGGCATGCCGGTCAGCCAGACGAAAAACGCCACGGTCCACATAAAGATCGGCGGCTTGTCGCCGTAGATTTCCCCGGCCCGATGGGGAATCAGCCACGAACCGTTGTGCAGCATTTCCAGCGCCACGCCGAGGAAACGTTCTTCATCGACGTTCTGCGCCGAACGCAAGCCCAGCCCTGCGCCGATCAACACTAAAGCAAGCAGCATCAGACCCAGGCACTCGACCCTGGGCGACAGCGATCTGCGCATGACTTATTCCTTGAGGTCTTTGCTTTTTTTGATCAATTGCAGATTGCGCAAGTAGACGATGGAGCCAAACGCCTGCCCGGCAATGAACACCGGGTCCTGGCGGTAAATGGCGTAGGCGAACAGCAACGTGCTGCCGACAATGCTCAAGTACCAGAAGCTCACCGGAATCACGCTGCGCTTTTTGTATTCGCTGTACAGCCATTGCAAGACGAATCGACCGGTAAACGCGATCTGTCCGGCAAAACCGATCACCAGCCACAAGGCTTCGCGGGTCATGATCATCCTTCGAGCTCCTGGGCGTGGGTGTTCAGACGCGTGCGCTTGATCAGCCACCAGACGCCGATCAGGTCGAGAATGCCCACCAGCGCGCGGTCGAGGTTGCCGTACTTGGACACCCCCGCCGTGCGCGGGCGATGGTTGACCGGGTGGACGATCATTCGGCCGTTGTGGCGCTGGATCAATGCCGGAATGTAGCGGTGCATGTGGTCGAAGTACGGCAGGCGCAAGAAGGCGGCGCGCTCGATCAGCTTCAAGCCGCAGCCGGTGTCCGGCGTCGCGTCCTTGAGCAAGCGGCTACGCAGGCCGTTGGCGAAACGCGAGGCCCAGCGCTTGCTGGCGGTATCGCGGCGGTTGGTGCGGTGGCCGGCCACCAATTGCACATCGGCGTTTGCACGTTCGCTGCGCACCAGCGCCAGCATGCCGGGAATGTCCGCCGGGTCGTTTTGCCCGTCGCCGTCGAGCGTGGCCAGCCATTGTCCCCGAGCTTCGCGTGCTGCGTGATAGAGCGAGGTGCTCTGCCCCAGCGAACGCTCGTGATGCAGGATGCGCAAGGCAGTCAGGCCGTTATTTCTGATCTGCCGCAGTTCGTGCAAGGTCGCATCGGTGCTGCCATCGTCGACGACGATGATCTCGTAGGCCTCTTCGGCCAATGCCACGCGAATTTCCTCAAGCAATGGCTTGAGGTTGTTCGCTTCGTTTTTTGCTGGAATCAGTACCGATACAAAAATGTCCTGGCGCATGGAGTCCCCCTCGCCTTTTGGTTGCTGCGTTTTCAGAGGCGAACGCTTCATGCCTGATAAAACTGCCGATACCACTTCACGAACTCCCCGACGCCGGTTTCCACCGACACCTGCGGGCGGAAACCGACCCACGCTTGCAGCGCCGAAAAATCGGCCCAGGTCTTGACCACATCGCCGTCCTGCAACGGCATGAAGTTGCGCCGGACCTGCCTGCCCAATGCCGATTCCAGGCACTCGATAAAATCCAGCAGCGCCATGGGCTCGCCGCGACCGATGTTGAACAGTCGATTGATGCCCTCGCCGGACGGGCGCGTGCGTAGACGTGCAATGCTTTCGACGATGTCGTCGATGTAGGTGAAGTCCCGCGCCATTTCGCCCTGGTTGTATACGTCAATCGGCAGGCCTTTGAGGATCGCCTCGGTGAATTTGAACGGCGCCATGTCCGGTCGCCCCCAAGGTCCGTAGACGGTAAAAAAGCGCAGGCCACTGGCCTTGAGGCCGTACAGGTGGCAATAACTGTGGGCCAGCAATTCATTGGCGCGCTTGGTGGCCGCGTACAGCGAAACAGGGTGATCGACAGGGTCTTCGACGCTGAACGGCATTTTGCTGTTGCTGCCGTACACCGAACTGCTGGAGGCGTAGATCAAATGCTCGGGACGATAATGCCGACAAGCTTCCAGCACATTGAGGAAACCCACCAGGTTCGATTGGGCATAGACATCCGGGTGGTCCAGCGAGTAACGCACACCCGCCTGGGCGGCCAGATGTACCACCTCGGTAAAGTGCTGCGACCGGAACAATTCCAGCAATGCCGGTTTGTCGACGATGTCCATGTTCAGGAAGCGAAAGCCCGGCAAGGACGCAAGTTCCTTGAGCCGCGCCTGCTTGAGCGCTACGTCGTAGTAGTCGTTGAGGTTGTCGATCCCGACCACATCATGACCGTCCAGGCACAAGCGCCTGGCCGAATGAAAGCCGATGAAACCGGCAGCGCCGGTGACAAGAACCGTCACGAGGCGTTCAGCCTGGAGGACGCATCGAACGAAGCCTTGATGCTGTTGAAAAACCACGCCTGCTTCATGTTCTGTTTCCGCTCATGACGTTGTTGACCCTTGCTGCGTCATGAAGCTTGTAGAACAGAAATATTGCAGTTTCGGTGGTCTGGATAAATCACCCAGGATTTTCCCGCCTAACAGCGACTACTTCGCATCCCCGCCTATCGGCTTGTAGAACTTGAACAAGCCGATGTTCGCCGTATTGGTGTACTCCTTGGCCCAATCCGGTTTCACCGTGCGGTCATGAAAATACAGCGCGCCTTTCGTGCGATCCGGCAATTGCTTGTTCAGCGCCTTGCGCGCAATTTCCTTGGCCATTGAATACTGCACTTCTTCCTGCACCGAGTCCGGACGCCCGTCGCACCACCAGGAAAACTGGCAGCTCTTGGTTTCCGAACCCTGCTTGACCACGCCGCAGACGGTGTCGGGAAAACCTTCGTGACCGAGACGGTTCATGACCACGTTGGCCACCGCTTCCATGTCGGCCGAATCCTTGCCTTTGGCTTCCCAGTAGATCGAACGGGCGAGGCACGTGATGGCGTCATCCAGCGGCGCTTTGCCCGCCGGGTCCACGGCCTGGACTTCAGGCTGGGTGATGGCTTCAGACTTGGGCGCAGGTGCTGGGCTGTTGTTTTGCGCAGCCTTTTGCTCCAGCACCTCGGCCTTGTCTTCAGCGACTTTCTGTTTCTGCTCCTGGTCGGTGGCGAATGCCGGGGCGGCGAGGAGTGTCAGGACGAGGCAGGTTGCTATCCAGTTGCAGCGCATGGTCGGATAACTCAATGGGCAGTGTTGCTTCATTGTAGTAGTGAAATGATTGCACACACGGTGCCACGTCCCGTAAAAATGCATTGCCTGCGAGGGGGTAATTTCAAGCATCATGGGCGCAGTCAGCTCAAGGAGGATTTCCATGCATTTCCTGTCCCTGTCATCCACTCTGCGCCTTGCCGGGTTGTCACTGGGTCTGTCGTTTGCCGCCACGGCGCTGGCCAGCGACGAGTCGCAACTGATCGAATCGATCAACGTCTACCGCAGCCAGTTGCAACGCTGCGCCGACCAGGTCTCGTCGGAGCTGCCACCGCTGGCGGCCGACCCACGACTGGTTCTGTCCGCCGCCAGCATCGGCAATCTGCAGCAGGCCATGGCCACCGCCGGTTATCCGATGAAGAACGTGCAAGCGATCAGCCTGGCCGGACCGCGCGATGCACCCTCGGCGATGAAAGCGATTCAGGAGAGTTTTTGCCAGATCGTGCTCGACCCGCAATTCGTCGATGTCGGCGTCAGCCGCCAGGACAACCAATGGCGCATCGTGGTGGCCCGGCCACTGCTGAGCGCACGCCTGGGCGATTGGCAGACTGAAGGCCAGAAGCTGTTGATCGAGCTGAACGCCGCACGAAGCAAACCGCGCCAGTGCGGCACTCAAGCCTTCAACGCGACCACGCCACTGACCTGGAACGCCACGCTGGCGACCGCCGCCGAAACCCAGTCGCGCAGCATGGCCAACAACAACTATTTCGATCACAAGGACCGTGATGGCCGCACGCCGGGCGACCGCGCGGAGCTGGCAGGCTACGACTTCCAGCAGATTGGCGAGAACATCGCCGCCGGCCAGGACAGCGTACGCAAAGTGGTCGACGGCTGGCTGGCCAGCCCCGGCCACTGCGCGAATCTGATGAACCCGCAATTTCGCGATTTGGGTGCGGCGTATGCGGTTGATCCGAAGAGTGATGCGGGAATTTACTGGACGGCGATGTTTGGCGCTCAGTAAAAACACAAAAACCCGGAGCCCTGTCATGGGGTTCCGGGTTGATTGCTTTTCGTAGGAGCACGGCTTGCCGGCGATGGGGCACTTGAGGTCGCTATCGCCGGCAAGCCGTGCTCCTACAGGTTCAACGTTGTCAGTGCGAACTCATCCCGGCCGCCTGCATCAACATCCGCAATGCCCCCGCCACCACACCCAATGCAACCACACTGCCCAGCCAGATCATCACCAGCCACCCAAGGCGCAATACTTCTTCGTGACAATGCACACAGGCGTTGACCTGATTCAGGTGTTTGTTCGATGACGGAGAAAGAATATGAACGGCGAATAAATATTGTGTAAACGCTATTAATGACCTCATAGACACGGTCGATCAGCCGGTTATTAATAGTGATTGGACGCTCCGACAAGTTGCTCTTAGCCTGCGCTCAACAAGTCCGTTAATGACGGAATATTCGTACAAAAAGCGCCAAGCGAGGGTGTCATGTCAGAACGAGTCTTGATCGATGGATTCTCCCGGCGCGTGGATTATCTGCGGATGTCGGTCACCGACCGCTGCGATTTTCGCTGCGTGTATTGCATGGCCGAAGACATGCAATTTCTGCCGCGACAACGGGTGCTGACCCTGGAAGAGATTTACCAAGTCGCACAAAGCTTTGTCGCACTGGGCACCCGCAAGATCCGCCTGACCGGGGGCGAGCCGCTGATCCGTCCGGGCGTGGTGCAGTTGTGCGAAAAGATCGCCGCCCTGCCCGGCCTGCGGGAGTTGTGCATGACCACCAACGGCTCGCAGTTGGCCAAACTGGCGCAGCCCTTGTTCGACGCCGGAGTCAAGCGCCTCAACATCAGCCTCGACTGCCTGGACCCGCAACGCTTTCGCGAGCTGACCCGCACCGGTGATCTGGCGCAGGTCATCAAGGGCATCGACGCCGCCAACCAGGCCGGTTTCCGCAACACAAAGCTCAACTGCGTAGTGATGAAGGGCCGCAACGATCACGAGATCAACGATCTGGTGAGCTTCGCCATCGACCGCAACCTCGACATTTCCTTCATCGAAGAAATGCCCTTGGGCACGATCCACGAACACAGCCGCGCCGAATCGTTTTATTCCAGCGCCGAGGTCCGTGAAAAGATCGCCGAACGCTACACTCTGATTGATTCCGCCGAGTCGACCCAGGGTCCGTCGCGCTACTGGCGCCTGGCCGAAGCGCCGCAGATTCGCCTGGGGTTCATTTCGCCCCACAGCCACAACTTCTGTGGCACCTGCAACCGGGTGCGGCTGACCGTGGAAGGTCGCCTGCTGCTGTGCCTGGGCAATGAGCATTCCGTGGATCTGAAGGCCGTATTGCGCAGCCATCCGGGGCAGCCCGAACGCCTGGAGAAAGCCATCATCGAGGCCATGAAACTCAAGCCTTATCGACACAATTTCGAAGTGAACGACGAAGTCCAGGTTGTTCGCTTCATGAACATGACCGGTGGCTGAACACCATGATCGTCAGACCCAAACCCAACCTGATCGGCGTACTGACTTCCCTCAAGGGCTCGATCGCCAAGCGCATCGCCCGGCGCAGCCTGATGGTGACGCTGCTCGCCTCGGCGATCGTGCTGATCGAGACGTTGCACCCGAGCTATTTTTCCAAAGTCAGTGCCACGCCTTTCACCCTGCTCGGTCTGTCGCTGTCGATCTTCATGAGCTTTCGCAACAACGCCTGCTATGACCGCTGGTATGAAGCGCGCAAGGCGTGGGGCGATGTGATCGTTGAGACCCGTTCGATGGTTCGCGAAACGCTGATCATCAAGGACGCCGGTGTGCGGCATCAGATCCTCAGCAATCTGTGCGGCTTCGCCCACGCGCTCAACGCCCGGTTGCGCAAGGAAAACGAATTGGCCGCCAGCGGTGACTGGCTGCAACCGATGCCCAAGGGCAGCACCCCGGACGTCACCGGGCAAATCCTGCTGAACGTCGGTCAACAGTGCTCGACACTTAACGAATCCGGAACCATCAGCGACTGGCGCTATACGATCATGGCCAACCATCTGGCCAACCTGACCCGCTCGCAAGCGGTCTGTGAACGGATCAAAAACACCCCGCTGCCCTTCCCCTACACCCTGTTGCTGCACCGCACCATCTACCTGTTCTGCATCCTGTTGCCGTTCGCCATGGCCGAACCGCTGGGCTGGCTGACACCGGTTTTCACCGCGATTGTCAGCTACACCTTTTTCGGCCTGGACGCGATTGCCGATGAACTGGAAGACCCGTTCGGCCGCGACGAAAACGACCTGCCCACCGACGCCATCGTGCGCAATATCGAGCGCGACATTCTGGATGCATTGGGCGTGACAGAACTGCCGCCACAGCTTGAGCCGGTGGATTTTGTCCTGAATTAAAAACCTGTGGGAGCGGTCTTGCTCGCGATAGCGGTCTGTCAGCCAGCTTCTATGCTGGATTTGCCGACGCCATCGCGAGCAGGCTCGCTCCTACAGGGTGTTGTGACCGGCCACAGAATTCGCATTCACTGAAGATCAAAACTGTGTATGCCAAACGGATCGAGCGATCGAGGAATTCGACGAGATCGCCTTTTTTCCTCCGGTCACCGGGGGCTAAAACGCGACACCTGCTATCCAAATCAATCAGGCATGGCTACTGTCATCGGCTCAAGGCATCTGCACAAGGAGCACAGGCTTGAGCGTCTCACCCGCACCGGAACAAACCAAACCTGAAGCCATCAGCCTGCGCGAAGCCTTTGCTTTCTGGCTCAAGCTCGGCTTCATCAGTTTTGGCGGGCCGGCGGGACAGATTTCGATCATGCACCAGGAACTGGTGGAGCGCCGGCGCTGGATCTCCGAGCGACGCTTTTTGCATGCGCTGAACTATTGCATGTTGCTGCCCGGCCCCGAGGCCCAGCAACTGGCGACCTACATCGGCTGGCTGATGCACCGAACCTGGGGCGGCGTGATTGCTGGCGTGCTGTTTGTGCTGCCATCGCTGTTCATCCTGATCGCGTTGTCCTGGATGTATATCGCCTTCGGTGATGTGCCGGTGGTGGCCGGTTTGTTCTATGGGATCAAGCCTGCGGTGACGGCCATCGTGGTGCAGGCCGCTCATCGGATCGGCTCGCGGGCGTTGAAGAATGGCTGGATGTGGGCGATTGCGGCGGCGTCATTCGTGGCGATCTTTGCGCTGAACGTGCCGTTTCCGTTGATCGTGCTGGGCGCGGCGGTGATCGGTTATTTCGGCGGGCGACTGGCACCGGAAAAATTCAGGACCAGCGGCCATGGCACTGCGAAAAATTCCTTCGGCCCGGCCGTGATCGACGATGACACACCGACGCCTGAACACGCCCGATTCAGCGGATGGAAACTGGCGCGTCTGGCCGCTATCGGGGCGATTTTGTGGGCACTGCCCATGGCCACACTCACCGCGCTGTTTGGTTGGGACGGCACGCTGACGCAAATGGCCTGGTTCTTCACCAAGGCTGCGCTGCTGACATTCGGCGGCGCCTACGCTGTGCTGCCGTATGTGTATCAGGGCGCGGTCGGTCATTACGGTTGGCTGACGCCGACGCAGATGATCGACGGCCTGGCGCTCGGTGAAACCACCCCCGGCCCGTTGATCATGGTGGTGGCGTTCGTCGGGTTTATCGGCGGTTATGTGCTTCAGGTGTTCGGCCCGGATCAGGCATTTGTCGCCGGCGCCGTTGCCGCGACACTGGTCACCTGGTTCACCTTCCTGCCTTCGTTCCTGTTCATCCTCGCCGGCGGGCCGCTGGTGGAATCGACGCACAACGAACTCAGATTCACCGCGCCGCTGACGGCGATTACCGCAGCGGTGGTCGGGGTAATTCTCAATCTGGCGTGCTTCTTCGGCTACCACGTACTCTGGCCCAAAGGCTTCGACAACCCTCTCGACTGGCCCTCGCTGCTGATCGCGATCGCGGCGGCCGTTGCCCTGTTTCGCTTCAAGCGTGGCGTGATCGAAGTGTTGATCGGTTGTGGGCTGATCGGCCTGGGTGTGCACCTGATGCGCTGAATGAAACATTTACACACGCCGAATTCACCCCTAGTATCCAGTCACGCCCGGATGGCGGGTCACACCTGCCACCGACGACTTCCAATGCCGGAAACATCCGTTATGAACCGCATTGTCAACCTGCCCATGGCCTTGAGCCGTTCCAAACTCCGTCACTCCGCACGTCCGCCGGATAGCACCCTGCTCGCCTGATCGCGCCCCAAACGCGTAGAGCCCCCCTCCCTCGCTAATCCTTTGCCTGCATGCCCCGGGTCTTTGAATCCGTCGTCGTGCCGAGGCCTGAATCCGTACGTCCGCAGGACGCCAACGTGAGTGACGAACCATGAAATTCGCAGCCCTTGAAGACGCCCAGACTTTTCTGGCGAACAACCCTGATATCGACATGATCGAGCTGTTCATTCTCGATGCCAACGGCGTGCCGCGCGGCAAGCTGTTGCATCGCGAAGAACTGTTGGCGGTGTATGAAAGCGGTCGTCCGCTGCCCAGCACCATCCTCGGCCTGACCTTGCAGGGCGATGACGTCGAGAACTCCGGGCTGGTCTGGGATGTCGGCGATATCGACTGCCGCGCCTACCCGCTCGAAGGCAGTCTGGTGCGTTTGCCGTGGCGGCAGATTCCGACGGCCGCCGTGCAAGTCAGCATGCACCCGCAAGAAGGCATGCCCGCCAGCATCGCCGACCCGCGTCACCTGCTGATCAGCGTGATCGACCGCCTGAAGGCCGAGGGTTATCACCCGGTAATGGCCTGCGAGCTGGAGTTCTACTTGCTCGACGCCAAGCGCGATCACCACGGCCGCCCGCAACCGGCGCTGGACGCCGACGGCGGTCGACCGCGACACACGCAGGTCTATGGCCTGCGTGAACTGGAGCAGATCGAACCGTTCCTCGCCGACCTGTATGCGGCGTGCAAACTCCACAACATTCCAGCACGCACGGCGATCTCTGAATACGCGCCGGGCCAGGTGGAAATCACGTTGGAACACGGCGATGCGTTGCAGGCGATGGACCAGGCCGTCCGCTACAAACGCCTGGTGAAAGCCGTCGCCCACAAGCACGGCATGCAGGCGACATTCATGGCCAAACCGTTCGATCATCTGGCGGGCACCGGCATGCACATGCACGTCAGCATCGCCGATGCCGAAGGGCGCAACCTGTTTGCGTCCGAGGACCCAGCGGGCACGCCGCTGCTGCGCACGGCCATCGGCGGCATGCTTGCCTCCTTGCTCGAGTCGCTGCTGTTATTCTGCCCCAACGCCAACTCCTACCGGCGTTTCCAGGCCAACAGCTACGCGCCGCTGGCCCCGACCTGGGGCGTCGATAACCGCACCGTCAGCCTGCGCGTTCCGGGCGGCCCGGCCAACAGCCGTCACATCGAACACCGCATCTGCGGCGCCGACGCCAACCCGTATCTGGCGGCAGCGGCGATCCTGGCCGGCATCCATCGCGGCATCAGCGAAAACCTCGATCCGGGCGAACCGGTGGAAGGCAACGGCTACGCGCAAGCCACGCAATTGCTGCCGACCGACTGGCTGACGTCGCTGACGGCACTGGAAAACTCGGTGTGGGCGCGGGATGCGTTAGGGCAGGAATTTCTTGGGGTGTATCTGGCGGTCAAGCGTGCCGAGTATCGGCAGTTCATGGCTGAAGTGGGGGAGCAGGATTGGCGTTGGTATTTGACTGAGGCGTGAATGCAGTCCCCTGTAGGAGCAAGGCTTGCCCGCGATAGCGCAGTGTCAGGCACCACATGTGCTGAATGTACCGACGCCATCGCGGGCAAGCCTTGCTCCTACAGAGGCAGCCCCCATCTTTTTGCCTGGATCCTGACATGACCCAACAACGCTGCAATTCCTACTACACCGCCACCCTCAACCACGACACCGATTACCCGACCCTGCAAGGCCAGCACCGCGTCGACGTGGTGATCATCGGCGGCGGTTTCACCGGCGTCGCCACCGCCGTCGAGCTGGCGGAAAAAGGCCTGAAAGTCGCCATCGTCGAAAGCAATAAAATCGGCTGGGGCGCCACCGGGCGCAACGGTGGCCAGGTCACCGGCAGCCTCTCGGGCGATGAAGCCATGCGCAAGCAGATGCGCCGCACCATCGGCGAGGAAGTCGACGATTTCATCTGGCACCTGCGCTGGCGCGGGCACCAGATCATCAAGCAACGGGTCGAGAAATACGGCATCGCCTGCGACCTCAAGCACGGGCATCTGCATGCTGCGTACAAGCCGAGCCACATGGAGGGTTTGCGCAAGGATTACGACGAAGCCGTGCGGCGCGGCATGGGCGATGAGGTCAGCCTGCTCGACCGCAGCCAGGTGCGCGACCTGCTGCAAAGCGACCTCTACCACGGTGCGATCAAGAACACTCGCAACATGCACCTGCACCCGCTCAACCTGTGCATCGGCGAAGCGCGAGCAGCAGAAAGTCTCGGCGCGTTGATCTTCGAAAACAGCGAAGTGCTGGAAATCATCCATGGCGATACGCCTGGGGTGCGTACCGCTCACGGCCGCATCGATGCCAATCAGGTGCTGCTGGCGGGCGACGTCTATCACAAACTGGAACCGGGCAAGCTCAAGGGCAAGATCTTCCCGGCCATGGGCGGCATCGTTACCACTGCGCCGCTGGGTGATCTGGCCAAACAGATCAACCCCGAAGACCTGGCCGTGTACGACTGCCGTTTCGTACTCGATTACTACCGCCTGACTGCCGATGGACGCCTGCTGTTCGGCGGCGGCGCCAACTACAGCGGCAAGGATTCGCGCGACATCGCTGCCGAACTACGCCCGTGCATCGAGCAGACGTTCCCAGCGCTCAAAGGCGTGGCCATTGACTATCAGTGGAGCTGCGCAATGGGCATCGTGATCAACCGTATTCCGCAACTGGGCAAGCTTTCGGACAACGTCTGGTATTGCCAGGGCTACTCCGGCCACGGCATCGCCACCACCCACATCATGGGCGAAATCATGGGCCGTGCGATCACCGGACAGCTTGAGCAGTACGACACCTTTGCGGCGTGCCAGCACATTCGCGTGCCGATGGGTGATCTGCTCGGCAACCCGATGCTGGCGGCGGGGATGTGGTATTACCAGATGCTGGAGCGGTTGCGCTGATAGATTGATGTTGTTTGTGATGGCCCCATCGCGAGCAGGCTGGCTCCCACAGGTTTGGCGTTCACTGAAAATCAATTGTGGGAGCGAGCCTGCTCGCGATGAGGCCGGAACATTCAACGATCATGCCTCAGCCTGCACCACCTCAATCCCCAACCGGCGGTAATCCTCGACACTCCCCGACGCCACATGCCGTTCGGTGAACAACGTATGCAACCGCGAACACGGCGCCACCACAAACGGCTCCACCGCACCGAGCTTGTCCGCCGTAGTCACCGCAATCACATGAGACGCACTGTCGAGCATCGCCTGTTTCACCGGCACTTCATCAAAATGCAGCGAGCTGATGCCGACTTCCGGGTGAATCGCACACACCCCGGTGAACAACAAATCAGCCTTGATACTCTCCAGCAAGCGCAGGGTTTCATGCCCGCTGGCCGACATCGTCGCCGGGTTGATCTGACCGCCCGCCAGAATCACCTTGATGCCTTTGTACTCGGACAAGGTGATCGCTGTCATCGGCGAGACAGTGACCGCCGTGATGCAGATATCCGCCGGCAATGAACGCGCGATCTGCAACGTGGTGGTGCCGGAGTCGAACACTACGATCTGCCCGTTCTCAACCCGACTGGCCGCCATCTGCGCCAATTCGGTTTTCACCTCGTCGGTTTCGCTGATGCGGGTGAAGTAATCCTTGCCGGTGTCCTTGGGTCGCGGCAGCGCTCCGCCGTGCACCCGCTGCACCAGGCCCGCCGTGGCCAGCTCCGACAGATCGCGGCGAATGGTGTCTTCGGACACGGCGAAATGCTGGCTCAACTCCGAAGCCATGACCTTGCCGTCCCGCTCAAGGATCAGCAGGATTTTTTGTCGGCGTAGATGGGGAAGCTCGGCTGCGGAATGATCGTGCATGGTTATGCCTGTTTCTGCGTGTTTGTGCGAGATTAGACTAACCGCAGAACAAACACAAACTGCCCAGCCAGGCAAAAGCACCAGCTATCAATTGTTTCGATCTTTCAAATCACGAAGCCGAATTTTTTATTTTCCCCCGGCCTGTTCAGAATGGCGCCGTCACTCATGCTTTGGATGGAAACTTCATGAATATCAATTTTGCTTTTGCGTGCATGATCGTCGTCTCTTTTACCATCGCGCTGGTCCATGCTTGACCTCAGCCAACAACAACTTGCGGTACATGAACTATAACTAATGCTGGCATGTTTTGGGCCAAGGCGCTGGAAGGCGCCTCCAAGGCAGTTGATCTCTTGAACAGCGGTGGACCCATGGACGTCTGCCTGGAGATTTACCCGCATGAACGCATTGAAAATAGCCGCGAGCGACACCGTACACGACAGCTTTCAAACCACCCGCGAAGTCATTCCGATCACCCGGACCGACTACACCGACGTTGCCGTCGCCGTGTTCTCCGTCGAGGATGTGATGGCCGGCGCCCTGGAAGCCTTGCAACGCACCGGCTTCGACATCCCGATTTTCCTGGTCACCGCCCCTGGCACCGGCACTCGCGCCCGCGATGTGTACAAGCATCTGGAAGATGTGCTGCTGCAGGTCAACGGCATATTCGACCCTTCCAGCAACAACGCCCAATACCATGGTCATCAGCTGGAAACCGCAGCCAAGGCCTATGAAGAAAGCCTTCTGCCGCCTTTCTTCGACTCGCTCAAGCACTACACCGAATCGGCCAACGCCACCTTCGCCTGCCCCGGTCACCAGGGCGGGCAGTTCTTCCGCAAGCATCCGGCGGGCCGGCAGTTTTTCGATTTCTTCGGCGAGACGCTGTTTCGCGCCGACATGTGCAACGCCGACGTGAGACTCGGCGATCTACTGATCCACGAAGGCCCGGCGCTTCAAGCGCAAATGCACGCGGCCAAGGTGTTCAATGCCGACAAGACTTACTTCGTGCTCAACGGCACCTCGGCCTCGAACAAAGTCGTCACCAATGCCCTGCTCACTCCCGGGGACCTGGTGCTGTTTGACCGTAACAACCATAAATCCAATCATCAGGGCGCGTTGATCCAGGCTGGCGCTACGCCGGTGTACCTGGAAACCGCGCGTAACCCTTACGGCTTTATCGGCGGGATCGACGCCCATTGCTTCGAAGAAAAATACCTGCGCAAACTGATCAGCGAAGTCGCGCCGGACAAGGCCGAATTGCCCCGGCCCTTCCGTCTGGCGATCATTCAACTGGGCACTTACGACGGCACCGTGTACAACGCCCGGCAAGTGGTCGATCGCATCGGCAAGCTGTGCGACTACATCCTGTTCGACTCGGCGTGGGTCGGTTACGAGCAGTTCATCCCGATGATGAAAGACTGCTCGCCGCTGTTGCTGGACCTCAACGAAAACGACCCTGGCATTTTCGTCACCCAATCGGTGCACAAACAGCAGGCAGGGTTTTCCCAGGCTTCGCAGGTCCACAAAAAGGATCGGCACATCAAGGGCCAGGCCCGTTACTGCAACCATCACCGGCTGAACAACGCGTTCATGGCCCAGGCCTCGACCAGCCCGTTTTATCCGCTCTTCGCCTCACTGGACGTCAACGCGCGGATTCACTCCGGCCGCAGTGGCCTGCGCCTGTGGGAAGACTGCGTGAAGTTCGGCATCGATGCACGCAAGTTGATCCTCGAAGCCTGCACCATGATCCGCCCGTTCGTGCCGGACACCATCGACGGACGCCAGTGGGAGGATTACCCCACCGAAGAAATCGCCGCCGACGTGCGCTTCTTCGAATTCCACCCCAAGGATCGCTGGCACGCCTTCAGCGGTTACGCCGACAAGCAGTATTTCATCGACCCGTGCAAGTTGCTGTTCACCACGCCGGGCATCGACCCGGTGGACGGCAGCTACACCGACTTCGGCATTCACGCCGGGATCCTCGCCAACTTCCTGCGCGAGAACGGCATCGTGCCGGAGAAATGCGACCTCAACTCAATCCTGTTCCTGCTGACCCCGGCCGAAGACTGGGCGAAGATGACCCACCTCGCCTCGCAGATCGCCCGCTTCGAACGCTTCATCAGCGATGACGCGCCGATGAGCCGGGTGTTGCCGGCGATCTACGCGCAGCATCAGGAACGCTATCGCAACTACACCATTCGCCAGCTGTGCCAGGAGATGCACGACCTCTACCGCAATCACAACGTTCAGCAGTTGCAGAAGGCGATGTTCCGCAAGGAACACTTCCCGAAAAAAGCCATGAACCCGCAGCAAGCGCAATTCGAGTACATCCGCGGCAACGTCGAACTGGTGGCGCTGGCCGACGCCGACGGACGCATCGCCGCCGAAGGTGCGCTGCCTTATCCGCCGGGAGTGCTTTGCGTGGTGCCGGGTGAAATCTGGGGTGGCGCGGTGCTGAAGTACTTCCTCGCGCTGGAAGAAGGTATCAACGCCCTGCCCGGATTTACTCCGGAACTGCAGGGCGTGTACCTGAAGGAAGACGCCGGGCGCATTCGCGCTTACGGCTATGTGATCAAGGCGTAATGTCCGTGCCTCAATGGAACGGGAAGATGTAGTTCATCCAGGCGGCCATGCGTAGCAAAATCTTGCGCATGGCTGCGATGTGATGAAAGTGCTGGCTGTACAGCGCAGCCTGCCCGTAAGCGCCGCCCGGCATCTTGTCTTTGTACGGAGCGAACGCCGGGTCGGTGATTTCGATGATGACCGGTACGCGACCGGCCGGTGGTGAGCCGGTAAAGCTGATCAGCGTACCGGAAGGCTGGACCTGCCCTTCGCCAATCACGCCATAGACACTCTTGACCTTGCCTTCGAAAACCTTGCCCGGAATACCGTCGAAGGCCACCTCGGCCTCATCGCCCTCGGACAAACGCAACAGGCTGTTCTGGCGCATCCATGCGGCAAAGTATTTGCCTTCATCGGGAATGAACACCATGGATGGGCGCAACGGTAACTTGGTTGCCATCATGCCTGGACGCAAGGAAACGTGGGTCACGAAGCCTTTGCTCGGCGCACGAATGGTCGTGTTGTCGAGTTCGTACTGGGCGTTGGCCAACTGCGCCTGCAAATCGTCGCTTCGCGCAACGGCGATATCCAGTTCACGCTGGGTGCCGAAATTACGTTTCATCAGCTCGGTGATTCGAAAAAGATCGCCTTTGGCCGAAACCAGCTGCGCCTTGAGCGACTTGATCCGGTTCTCGAACGGCGTGGGGTCGATCCGGAACAGCACATCACCCTTCTCCAGTAGCTGGTTGGACTTGACCGGCACGTCGATTACTTGACCGCTGACAATGGGGATCACCGGAACCGAGACGAAATACGAGCGTGCCACTTCGGAATACGGGTGGTTGTAGTTCATGGTGAAGATCAACGAACCGATCAACACGATCCCGCCGAGCACCGCCGTGGGCACCGTCCATTTGTTCAGCGGTATCCGGAAAATCTTGAACAGGGCAATGCAGAAGGCGGCATAGGTCAGAACGAGCAGAAGATCCATGGCTCAATTACCTTTGCCGGGTTCGATGGACACCGGCGCATCGGGAATTCCGTTGGCCCCTTCGATGCGTGCGATCCGCAGCTGAAGTTCGCGCACCTGCTCTTCAAGATGAACGATATGGCTGGTCGCCGACTTGCCATCGCCAAAACCCCAGCCCCGATCCTCGCGATAGGACATCGCCCAGATCCACAAAAATGGCCACAGCGCATGCAGCGTGAACAGGCTCACCCAACCGGTGGCGTGGATCGCGTCCTGGTGCGGGTGATTGCGGTGCACGGCAATCTCATAAGGAATGTCGTGCAACACGATGATGCCGTAGAACAGAACCAATCCGACAAAGATCAACAGACCCAACGCGATGTAATCGAGCATGATTTCTTCCTTGCAGCCTCGTGTGCTCAGAAGAGTCAGTGTAGTTCACGGTGAATCGTCCAGCCTGGGCCGTTTTGAAGGCGAAAAAAAGCCACCCGCCTGTGAGGTCGGGTGGCTTTTTCACAGGTCAGTTACTGGCGACATGACCCGCAGTGCCGGACGTCACCAGCGCCTTCAACGAGGCATCGAACTGTTTCAGCGCATTCACCTGGAGATCGGTCTGCTTATCGATCTGCGCGGCAATCTGTGGCGCGGCTTTACCGTGCACCCACACTGACGGCATTTGCTGAGAGCGAGAGCCTTCGGCCTGGCCGATGTATTGCAGATTCGCATCGTAGAACTTGGCCACGAACCGCGCCTCGACCTGATTATTGCGCTTCGATACGAGGCGGCTGTAGGTGTCGAGCATCACCACCACATCCGGGTGCGCCTGCACCGCCGCATCAAGGCTGTCGTACACCGTCACCGAAGCGAATTCTTTCTGCAACGAACCCATCAACCAGTTAATGGCCCGCTGCGGATCGGAGCTGTCGACGAATGCCTTGCTGATCCGCGAGTCCAGCTCAGGATTCTTCGCACCGTTCACCGCCACGGCGTGGTAGCGCTCAAGGTATTGCTGGGTATTGAGGGTGTTTTCGCTGTACAGCACCGCCACCGTTTTCGCCTGCTGCAAACTGGCAGCACTGTCGGCAATCGGCAGGAAACGGCAGGACGGATCGGCGGCAACGGCCGGAACAGCAACAGCGACGCTGCCGCTGAACACGGCAACAAAAGCCAGCAAGGTCGAGATTCTCATCGCGCTGATTCCTTCAAAGGCGAGATCGGTATAACGCTATCCTCCTCTGATGACAGAAAAACAGAACTTGCATTCTTTAATGATGAGTATCGAGCAAATGAATGATAGCTATGAGCTCAGCCGCCGAATGTAAAACCCACTTGATACGTCTCCGATACTTCTCTCGAATGCACTGTTTCCCGCTTGTTACCTTAACGCTCCAGTTGTCACTTCTGCACCGCCGGGCAGGCCAATAGAGTATGGCCTTCGGTGAGTATTCGGGGTTAGCAGCCTGTCGGCCCTGCCCTGCACCGATCCCCCATCACGGAAGAGGTGAAATCATGAGTTTTGTAAAAGTCGAAAAAAACCAGAGCAGCGCCCCGTCGGAAGCCGACATGAAAAAAGCCATGACCGAGGCTGGCGGCAAACCCGTCGAGTGCTCCGGCACCAACGCCGCCCGCACACTGACCTACACCGGCGTGGTCAATCACACGGTGTATGAGAACAAGCTGATCGAGGTGGCCAAGGGCAAACGCACCAGCTGGAACTTCGTCTGGGCCGACGCGCAGGCCGCCTGAAGATGCGGTGGGGCGGCCCGACGGTCGCCCCGCTGTTTTTGATACAACCCCGTTACCCGCCTGTAACTTCAAGACACTTAGCCTCCACGCCCCTCGACCCTAGAGTGAAGCCCTCAATGGACTGACCGGGATCACTGCCCGCCGCCCATTGATTGCCCAACACACCACCAAGGAAGAGGGAAACCATGAGCAAATCAATTGCTGTCAGCCAACAAAGCCAGCAGCTTCACAATGATGTGCAAGAAGCCGTCAAATCGATCATGGGTGCGACGCAACTGAAGGCCGAGGACTACGGCAGGGTATTGAGGTCGGCCCTGGCGGCTTCACAAAAAGTCGTCACCATCGAAATTGCCCCCGGCGACCTGACTCTGCTCAAGAAGTCCGGCTACAAGCTGTGCTTTGCCAAAAAAGTGGGTGACGAAGACTACAACGTGGTCTGGCAGTCCTATGACGCTTACCTGAGCAACAACGAATTCAGCTGGACGCCGCAATACCAGCTGTTCGCCTCCAACGTGTTCAAGGAAAACGTGCAAGTCAAAGTCTCGACCAACATCGTCAATATAGGTTTGGGGCAAACCTCGACACTCGATGTAAACGGTCTGCTGAGCCCTGCGGTAACAGGTGGTCCGGCTGTTTCCATGACCTTTGTGAACAGTTATGCACCCATCCATCCGGGTATCAACCAGTTGTCCACCGGCATCGACGGCAACCAGGTCAGCACGCCGATCTACGTGGCCGTTAACCAGGTGGTCACCGGCAACACTGTATTGACCCCCGTCGAAACCATCCTCGTGTGGTTCGAACAAAACGTGCAGACGAGTACCATGTTCAGTACTTCACGCTCCAAGGCGATCGAAATAGACCTGACGTTCGATAACACCGCCGGTCGCCTTTACGAAGGCGGTGAATGGAAAACCGTTTAACCGTCGTATCGGGGCAACCTCGCGGTTGCCCCTTTTACTCGTCCATAGCGCCGTTGGCAAAATACCCCGTCAGCGACAGACAGATCGACTCCGCCAGATCCTCCTGGGTGGCGATGCCATAAGGCTGGTTGCGATCAAACTGCGCCGACCAGCGAATCCGCCCCTGCGCCACATCCACCAGTCGCAACGACGCCCGCACCCGCGCCGGTTCGACCCGCACGCTGCCCTCCAGGCAAAAGCAGTAGCGCCCGCCACGTCCGATTTCGGGTGCTTTGACAATGCTACGCGGCACCTTCATCAACACATGATTGGCCCCGGTCTGCGCCCGCTCAAATGACTCGAACAAGCGACAGCTCAACTCCTCGCACAACCCCCGGGCAAAGTCATCGCCATCGCGGGTGATGCAGGTGAACGGCTGGATCTGCAACACTGGATGGCGCGCGCTGATGCTTTTATGCCGCAGGCGCTGATACAGGAGGCGATAACAACCGGGTGGAATGCTCAGCCGCACCGGATCCTGTTGGCCATTGCTGGCGTAATGCGCGGCAAGCTTGCGCCGCAACCGGCCCACCTGCACCCGCACCACCGGATCATCACCCGTGCAATACACCGCCGGGTCGCGACGAAACACCGCGATGCCAATGGCGTGCTCGGTCAGTGGTGTGCTTGAGGATTGCAGGTCGTGCTCGACCAGAAAGCGCAACAAACTGCCCATGCGCCGCGACTTGGCAAACAACGGACTGGCCAGCAACGACGCCAGCACCCGCTCCATTTCTTCTCGATCGGGCGGTTTGGGAACCCCGTCCGCACTTGATTCCATGCGTTTGATCACCATCGCCTGCCTCCGTGCAGGTTGTCGACAGGAATAGAAGTCGTACTCCGTGGGTACACGCGCAACGTGAAGCAAAAAACGGCCTCGGGCGTTGCAACGACGAAGCTTAGCAGCCGTGCTGGAATGGGCTGGCGAATGCGGTGATAGCAACGTGACATCCGACGAACGTTAGATTTGAGGGCTGAAAAACACGTAGGAATTATCGCCTTGTGATGAGGGGGAACGGTGCTACTGGGATGCGATGTGGGCGTAGGTTCTATTGGCTCATTTCCTCAGACGCACCACGGCAACCGGCATCTGAAGCCGCATCGCCCAACAAAACCGCTACCTTCACCAAAAAAACCGCATCTACACCGGCCAATGTAGGAGCTGCCGAAGGCTGCGATCTTTTGATCTTGAGGCGCAAAACCGTCCTACACCCCCGTTTGCAGACGTCAAAACCGCCACCTATATTCGATCCGTCGCTGGCATTAGCTGGCGATTGGGGTTTCGCAGCCCTACCGATACGTGTAGTAACCTTGCAGTCCACAAAACCACCGACGGTCGCCTCGGCGCTCGTAATCCGTTTTATGGTGGCTGTGTGTGGGAGACCATTTGGTCTGCCGGGTTCCTCGTATCCTCGGTCTGCGAACCCGCACATGGCTACCACCCCATTCGACTCGCAGCGACCGGGAGTAGCTCTTCTTACAGATACGAGGAAGATTTACTTATGACAATGAACAATCCACCCCGCCGCTTCATCCCCATGAAACAAATCGCCACCGACTACCCCGTCCTCCTGATCGACAACCAGGCCCCGATCCGCGAACTCCACAACTGCGTCAGCGAACGCCTCAACGCCGTCCTGCAATACCTCAATCTCATGGCCTGCACCAGCCTCCCCGACTACGCCGAAAACGACATCAACACCGTCACCAACATTTCGCGGATTCTGCTTCAGGATGTGCGCGATGTGTTTGCGGTGATTGAGCAGCGGGGGTTTGAGGTGCCGAAGGGCCAGTGACCAAATTCAAGACGAAAAAAACCCGCATCATTGCGGGTTTTCGCGCGATCGTTAATCAAACGCACCGTTGAGCACTTCATAGATAAGCCCGGTGGCCAACGCAACCAGGATCAAATCCGTGCCGACTTGCTGCCACTCATACCCGTCGTAATGCGGCAATCTACCGATCAACCGGCCATCGAGCTTTTTGGCAATGCCTGGCGGAAGCGGCTTGCCGCGAGCGAGGTTCTTTTGGATGCCCGGTGGCAATGCAGGCCCCGGACTCCAGTAATCGCGGTAACCGTCAACAATGCCAATGACGCTTGAGCGATTGATGCTCGGGCCATTGTCCCAATCGCCGCCCCCGGACTTTTTACCCTTGTTGCCTTGCCCGCCCTGGTTGCCATGGTCCTGGGCATTTTGCGGGTTGCCTTTCCCCTGACCCTTTCCATTACCGGAGTCGGCCAGCGCAGTCATCGAACCGCATACCAGCGCCACGCTTGTCACCGCCGCAATCAACGATCGAGACCTGATCATGAGTCGTTCCTTCGTGCCGGGAGTATTCCCTGAAATTTAGACGCTGTTGAAGAACTTGGTTCCATTCGATCATCCGCTGCGAAAGCGGCTACGCTCAGCTCTTCCACGACCCTGTCTGGAGACAGTGCCATGATTCGCACCCTGCTCACCGCTTTCACGCTACTCGCCCTGAACCTGCCGGCACATGCCGCCGTCATGCCATTTCCCGAAGCCTTCCGCATTCAGGACATCCCCGTCGACGGCGTCACAATGCATGTTCGTGTGGATGGCAAAGGCCCGGCCGTGGTGCTGTTGCATGGTTTTGGTGATACCGGCGACATGTGGTCGCCGCTGGCTGCCGATTTGGCGAAGGATCACACCGTCGTGGTGCCAGACCTGCGCGGCATGGGCTTGTCGTCGATTCCCGAAGGTGGCTACGACAAGAAAACCCAGGCCGGTGACATTCGCGGGGTATTGGCCGCGTTGGGCATCGAGCATTCAGTGGTGATCGGCCACGACATCGGCACCATGGTCGCGTTCGCTTATGCCTCGCGCTACCCGCAACTGACCGATCGCTTGGTGGTGATGGATGCGCCGGTGCCGGGCATTCCACCGTGGAACGACATCGTTCGTTCGCCAATGCTGTGGCACTTCGATTTCGGCGGGCCGGACATGGAACGCCTGGTGGCCGGGCGTGAACGCATTTACCTGGATCGCTTCTGGAACGAGTTTGCAGGCGATCCCGCCAAGGTCGATGAAGAGATCCGCCAGCACTACGCCAAACTCTACGCCCGCCCCGGCAACATGCGCGCCGCCTTCGCGCAGTTCCGCAGCATTCGTCAGGATGCCGTGGACAACGAAGCGTCGATGGCAAAGAAACTGAACATGCCGGTGCTGGCCGTTGGCGGTGAAAAATCCTTCGGCGCCAATGAGGCGATCGTGATGCGCAATGCGGCGGACAAAGTCACGGAAGTGGTGATTCCGGGGGCCGGGCATTGGTTGATGGAGGAAGCGCCGACGCAGACAATTGAGGCGATTCGGGGCTTTATCAGCCGTTGACGGCCCGGTGCCGAACCGGGCCCTGTCCGGTCAGAAATTCGCCGGCGTGTTGGCACTGATGATTTCCGCCTCATCGGCGCCGATATTGCGAAACCGGTGCGGCAGTGTCGTCGGGAAGTAATAGCCATCCCCGGCATTCAACACACTGATCTGCCCATCGACGGTCAGCTCAACCGTACCCCGTGTCACCAACCCGCACTCCTCGCCTTCGGAATGCACGATCGGCTCTTCCCCGGAGCTGGCGCCCGGTGCGTATTGCTCGCGCAGCAAACGCATCTGCCGGCTCGGTACGGAGGCGCCGATCAGCAGCAGACGCAGGCCGTGGCGGCCCAGATCGGGTTGTTCGCTGGCGCGGAAGACGTATTGGTGTTCGCGCGGAGGCTGGTCGAAGGTGAAGAAGTCGGCCAGGGACATTGGGATGCCTTCGAGCAGCTTTTTCAGGGAGCTGACGGAAGGACTGACGCGATTCTGTTCGATCAGGGAAATGGTGGCATTGGTGACGCCGCTACGCCGGGCCAGCTCGCGCTGGGACAGTTTGTAGCTTTCGCGTACTAATTTGAGTCGTGAGCCCGTGTCCATGACAGCCTTATGTGCGTACCGCGTAAGGGTAATGGGGGTGGAGAGCAGGCGCGGATCACGCCGTTTTCCGGTCCCGGAAACGTGAAAGGCGGCTATTAAATCACGTTTGTGGGTGTTGCTGTAGGAGCTGCCGAAGGCTGCGATCTTGATCTTGATCTTGAAAAGCAGGATCCAAAGATCGCAGCCTTCGGCAGCTCCTACAGGGGAACGTGGTGTTTCAGGTAAAAAACCGGCGACACCTTATGGGGTGGCCGCCGGTGAGGTAACGCTTAGATGCCGAAACGGTCGCGCAGCGAGTAGTACACGGCGCCCATGGCGGTGAGCGGCGCCGAGAATGTGCGCCCGCCGATCATCGGCATGTGCGGCAAGGATGCAAACGCGTCAAAACGCTCGGCATCGCCACGGATCATTTCCGAGATCAATTTGCCGGCCAGGTGCGAGCAGGTCACGCCGTGGCCACTGTAGCCTTGCATGTAGTAGGCGTTTTTCTCGATGCGACCGAATTGCGGCATGCGCGACATGGTCAGCAGGAAGTTGCCGGTCCAGCGGTAGTCGATCTTCACGTCCTTCAGTTGCGGGAAGGTCTTGAGGATTTTCGGCTTGATCAGTTGCTCGATGTCGTCCGGTTCACGGGCGCCGTAGACCACGCCGCCGCCGTACAGCAAACGGTTGTCGGCAGTCAGGCGGTAATAGTCGAGCAGGTAGTTGCAGTCTTCGACGCAGTAGTTGTTCTTGATCAGGCTACGCGCTTGTTGCTCCGACAACGGCTCGGTGACCACGATCTGCGAACCGCACGGCATGCTCTTGCTGGTCACGCGGTTGTCGAGACCTTGCGGCAGGTAGGCGTTACCGGCGATCAGCAGGTACTTGGCCTTCACCATGCCTTTGGCGGTGCGCACGGTGATCGGTTCGCCGTAAGTGATTTCCACCGCCGCCGACTGTTCGTAGATCTTGCCGCCCAGGCCGATGATCGCCGAGGCTTCACCGAGGGCCAGGTTCAGCGGGTGAATGTGGCCGCCCTGCATGTCCAGCAAGCCGCCAACGTAAGCATCGGAACCGACTTCACGCTTGATGTCAGCTTCGCCGAGCAGCGTCAGGTTCTTGTTGCCGTAGCGTTCCCAGCTCTTTTTCTGCTCGGCCAGGCCTTTGAGTTGCTTCTTGTTCATCGCCGCGAAAATACCGCCCGGGCGGTAGTCGCACTGGATGTCGTAGTGCTGTATGCGCTGACGGATGATGTCGGCGCCTTCGAAAATCATGCTGCCGAGGACTTCGGCGGTCTTGTCGCCATAGCGCTCTTCGATGACATCGACGTCGCGGCTATAGGAATTGACCAGTTGCCCGCCGTTGCGACCGCTGGCGCCGAAGCCGACTTTGGCCGCTTCAAGCACGGTCACGCTGTAGCCCGCCTCGGCGAGGAACAGCGCCGAGGACAGGCCGGTGTAACCGGCGCCGATCACGCAGACGTCGCAGTCCACTGCGCCTTCCAGTACCGGGAAATCACCGGTGAAGTTACGAGTGGCGGCGTAGTAGCTGTTTACATGCTGTTGGGTTGAAGAGTTCTGTTTCATACGTTTCTCCGATGGCCGCCGCAGAACGCAGGCGACCGCCGCTTTATTGTTGTTAGAGCTTGATCCAGGTCGCTTTGAGCTCGGTGTACTTGTCGAACGCGTGCAGCGATTTGTCGCGACCGTTACCCGACTGCTTGAACCCGCCGAACGGCGCGGTCATGTCGCCGCCGTCGTACTGGTTGACCCAGACGCTGCCGGCACGCAGACCGCGGGCGAAGGTGTGGGCCTTGCTCAGATTGCTGGTCCACACGCCGGCGGCCAGGCCGTAGATGCTGTCGTTGGCAATCGCCAAGGCTTCTTCAGCGGTATCGAAGGTAATGACCGAAAGTACCGGGCCGAAAATTTCTTCCTGGGCGATGGTCATGGCATTGGTCACGCCATCGAAAATCGTCGGTTCCACGTACTGGCCACCGGTGTCTTCGAGGGTGCGGCTGCCACCGGCGATCAACTGAGCGCCCTGCTCCTTGCCAATGTTGATGTAGCGCAACACGTTGTCCAGTTGACGCTGATCGACGACCGCGCCGACCGTGGTCGCAGGATCGAGCGCATGACCCGGTTTCCACGCTTGCAACGCTTCCACCAACAGCGGAATGAACTGCTCGCGGATCGAACGCTCGACCAGCAAACGCGAACCAGCGGTGCAGACTTCGCCCTGGTTGAACGCGATGGCGCCGGCCGCAGCCTGTGCTGCTGCGCGCAAATCCGGCGCATCGGCGAACACCACGTTGGCGCTCTTGCCGCCCGCTTCAGCCCACACGCGTTTCATGTTGCTTTGCCCGGCGTAAATCATCAGTTGCTTGGCAATCGCCGTGGAGCCGGTGAAGGCCAGCACGTCGACGTCCATGTGCAGCGCCAGCGCCTTGCCGACGGTGTGACCGAAGCCCGGCAGAACGTTGAACACGCCTTTCGGAATGCCCGCATCCAGTGCCAGTTGCGCGATGCGGATCGCGGTCAACGGCGATTTTTCCGAAGGCTTGAGAATGAACGAGTTGCCCATCGCCAGGGCCGGGGCGAATTTCCAGCTGGCCATGATCAACGGGAAGTTCCACGGCACAATGGCCGCCACCACGCCGGCCGCTTCGCGCGTCACCAGGCCCAGTTGATCCTGAGGCGTGGCAGCGACTTCGTCGTAGATCTTGTCGATGGCTTCGGCGGTCCAGCGGATCGCGTTGGCGGCCGCCGGAATGTCGATGCTCATGGCGTCGCTGATCGGCTTGCCCATGTCGAGGGTTTCGAGCAGCGCCAGTTCTTCCTGGTTAGCCAGGATCAGATCGGCGAAACGAATCAGGATGCGCTTGCGCTCGGCCGGGGCCAGATTGGCCCAGACGCCGGATTCGAAGGCGCGGCGAGCGACGGCGACGGCGGCGTTGGCATCGGCTTCATCGGTGCTGGCGACGTTCGCCAGGAAGCGGCCATCCACCGGGCTGATGCATTCAAACGTCGCGCCGCTGGCGGCTGCGCAGTATTGACCGTCAATGAACGCACGGCCTTCAATAGAGAGGGACTGGAAGCGGTGCTCCCAATCGCTGCGGGTGATTGTCATGGTTGTGACTCGACGCAGGGGAATGAGTGATCGCCGGACTGACGCTCACAATTCAAACTTGAAACCCGGTCCCTGTAGGAGCTGCCCATCAAACGGTGTGCAAGTACCAGTTGTACTCAAGGTCGGAGATGGAGTTCTCGAACTCGGCCAGCTCGCTTTCCTTGCACGCCACGAACACGTCGATGTACAGCGGGTCGATGTACTTGGCCATGACTTCGCTGTCGTCCAGCTCGCGCAGTGCATCGCGCAGGTTGTTCGGCAGGCTTTGTTCATTCTGCTCGTAGCTGTTGCCTTCGACCGGGGCGCCCGGTTCGATCTGGTTGGTCAGGCCGTGGTGAACACCGGCCAATACCGACGCCATCAGCAGGTACGGGTTGGCATCGGCGCCCGCTACGCGGTGTTCGATGCGCACCGAGTCTGGCGAACCGGTCGGCACGCGTACCGCTACGGTACGGTTGTCGATGCCCCAGCTCGGCGAGTTCGGCACGTAGAACTGTGCGCCGAAACGACGGTACGAGTTGACGTTCGGGCAAAGGAACGCCATCTGCGCCGGCAGGGTCTCGAGCACACCGCCGATCGCGTGTCGCAGCGCGGCGTTCTGCTCGGGATCCTCGCTGGCAAAGATGTTGTTGCCTTCTTTGTCGAGAATCGAAATGTGCACGTGCAGACCGTTGCCCGCCTGGCCTGGATACGGCTTGGCCATGAAGGTGGTGTCCATCTCGTGGTCGTAGGCGATGTTCTTCACCAGACGCTTGAGCAGGACGGCGTAGTCGCAAGCCTTTATAGGGTCGGCCACGTGATGCAGGTTGACTTCGAATTGCGCCGGGGCGCTTTCCTTGACGATGGCGTCAGCCGGGATGCCCTGCTCTTTCGCGCCTTCGAGGATGTCTTGCAGGCAGTCGACGTATTCGTCGAGGTCGTCGATCAGGTAAACCTGGGTCGACATCGGACGCTTGCCGGATACCGGCGAACGTGGCGATTGCGGACGACCGTTCACGTTGTCCTGGTCGATCAGGTAGAACTCGAGTTCGAACGCGGCGCAGATGGTCAGGCCCATGTCGTCGAACTTGCGCACGACATTGGCCAGCACTTCACGCGGGTCGGCGAAGAATGGCTGGCCTTCGAGTTCGTGCATGGTCATCAGCAGTTGCGCGGTCGGGCGCTTTTGCCATGGCTCGATGCTCAGGGTTCCGGGGATCGGGTAGCAGATCCGGTCGGAGTCGCCGATGTCCAGACCCAGGCCGGTGCTTTCCACCGTGGAGCCATTGATGTCCAGAGCAAAGAGTGACGCCGGCAGGTTAATGCCTTTCTCGTAAACCTTATGAAGACTGGTGCGCTCGATGCGCTTGCCGCGCACCACACCGTTCATATCCGCAATCAGAAGGTCGACGTACAAAACCTCAGGATATTTCTTAAGGAATGCGTTTGCTTCGTTGAGTTGAACGGTACGCAGAGGGACCGACATGTTGCACCTATTTAGCTGTTAATTATTATGTTCACTGCCCTTTCACGAGCCCAGTCAATCCGAAAGGCAAAGTGAAGTCAATAGCGAACACTCAGCCTTTCAACGTTTATTTTCGGGCCTCTCAGAGGCACGAGAGTCCCAGAACAGCCTTGAAACACGCGTAAATCCTGAGGATCGGACGTGCGGCGTTTAGAATTTTTTACATGGGAGTTGTTAATTAAAATCAACAAGGCTAAGCTCCAGAAAAGCTCGTTCAAGTGTGAAACTTCGAGGTGATAAAAATGGCATTCAAGCCATTGATCGGCGTTACTGCATGCGTCAAACAGATTGGCCTGCACCCCTACCATGTCAGCGGCGACAAGTACTTGCGTGCTGTCAGCGTTGCGGCGCTGGGGCTGCCTGTCGTTATTCCTTCCCTGGCTGAACTGACCGAAATCGAGGACCTGCTGCCGCAGCTCGACGGTCTGTTGCTGACCGGCTCGCCATCGAACGTGGAACCCTTCCACTATCAAGGCCCCGACAGCGCCCCCGGCACAGAACATGATCCCCAGCGGGATCGCACCACCCTTCCCCTGATTCGCGCGGCGATCGCCGCTGGCGTGCCGGTGCTTGGCATCTGTCGTGGCTTTCAGGAGATGAACGTGGCGTTCGGTGGCAGCCTGCATCAGAAAGTCCATGAGCTCCCCGGTTTCCTCGATCATCGCGAAGCCAATCACCCGGACCTGGCGGTGCAATACGCCCCGGCCCATGCGGTGAATGTGCAGCCCGGCGGTGTGTTCGAAGCGCTGGATCTGCCTGCGGTGTTCCAGGTCAACTCGATTCACAGTCAAGGCATCGACCGCCTCGCTCCTGGCCTGCGCGCCGAAGCCGTCGCACCCGATGGCTTGATCGAAGCGGTCTCGGTCGAACACAGCAAAGCCTTCGCCCTCGGCGTGCAATGGCACCCGGAATGGCAAGTGCTGGACAACCCTCCTTACCTGAGGATTTTCCGGGCGTTCGGCGAAGCGTGCCGGCAACGGGCGGCGCTGCGTAATTTGCGCTGACTCAAACCACTAGCACTCGATTTACTGCCCCCGTGAACAAGACGGGCGTGCCTTTGCGCGCCCGCCATTCACGACAACAACACACTGCAATAACAACAAGTACTACCAGGCAGCCAGGATGGCGGCGCCGAATAAACCCGATCGGTATGGGGTATTTCCTGTAGGAGCTGCCGAAGGCTGCGATCTCTTGATTTTGTTCTTCAACATCAAGATCAAAAGATCGCAGCCTTCGGCAGCTCCTACAAGAGACCGCAACCGGCAGGGTTTGCAATCAACTATTAAGTCAGGCCGCGTTGGCCCGACGACTGAAACCTGTTGGGAGTTTCACATGGCAAACGCCTCCAGCATCTACAGGAAGGCTCTTGAAGGTCACCAGGCACCGAAAAAGGTGTTGGTGAAAGTCGACCGCGTCACCAAGAAGTTCGACGAAACCACCGCTGTGGACGATGTGTCCCTGGAAATCCATCAGGGCGAAATCTTTGCCCTGCTCGGTGGTTCCGGTTCCGGTAAATCGACGCTGCTGCGCATGCTCGCCGGCTTCGAACGCCCGACCGAAGGCCGGATCCTGCTCGACGGTGTCGACATCACCGACATGCCGCCGTACGAACGTCCGATCAACATGATGTTCCAGTCCTACGCCCTGTTCCCGCACATGACGGTGGCGCAGAACATCGCCTTCGGCCTCAAGCAGGATCGTTTGTCCGCCAGCGAAATCGACGCCCGCGTCGAAGAGATGCTGCGTCTGGTGCACATGACCCAATACGCCAAGCGCAAACCCCACCAGTTGTCCGGCGGTCAGCGTCAACGTGTAGCGTTGGCCCGCTCCCTGGCCAAGCGTCCGAAACTGCTGTTGCTCGACGAACCAATGGGCGCACTGGATAAAAAGCTGCGTTCGCAGATGCAACTGGAGCTGGTGGAAATCATTGAGCGCGTCGGCGTGACCTGCGTGATGGTGACCCACGACCAGGAAGAGGCCATGACCATGGCCCAGCGCATTGCGATCATGCACCTGGGCTGGATCGCCCAGATCGGCAGCCCGGTCGACATTTATGAAGCACCTGTCAGCCGCATGGTCTGCGAATTCATCGGCAACGTGAACGCCTTCGACGGCACCGTGGTGGAAGATCTGGAAGGTCACGCGATCATCCACAGCCCGGACCTGGAACAGAAAATCTACGTCGGTCACGGCGTCAGCACTTCGGTGCAGGATAAGTCGATCACCTACGCGATCCGCCCGGAAAAACTGCTGGTCAGCACCACCAAGCCGGATGCCCGCTACAACTGGTCCAGCGGCAAGGTGCATGACATCGCTTACCTCGGCGGCCACTCGGTGTTCTACGTCGAACTGCCTGGCGGCAAAGTCGTGCAGTCGTTCATGGCCAACGCCGAACGCCGTGGCGCGCGTCCGACCTGGGACGATCAGGTCTACGTGTGGTGGGAAGATGACAGCGGCGTGGTACTGCGCGCATGAGAACCTTCAATCAGCAATTCCTGCGCCTGGTGCCCAGTGGGCGAAACCTGGTCATCGGCATTCCGTTCATATGGCTGTGCCTGTTCTTCATGCTGCCGTTCTTCCTGGTGATGAAGATCAGCTTCTCGGAAGCTGCGCTGGCCATCCCGCCCTACTCGGAGATCTATACGTTCGCCGAGCAGAAATTCAATCTGCTGCTCAACATCGGCAACTACACGTTGCTGGGCGAAGATGAGTTGTATCTCTCGGCTTATCTTGGTTCGTTGAAGGTTGCGTTGTTCAGCACGCTGGCATGCCTGGTGATCGGTTTCCCGATGGCCTACGCCATTACCAAGGCCAGCAAGGAAGCTCAAAACGTCCTGATGCTGCTGATCATGATGCCAACCTGGACCGCGATCCTGATCCGCGTCTATGCGTGGATGGGCATTCTCAGCAACAACGGCTTGCTCAACGGTTTCCTGATGTGGACCGGCCTGACTTCGCACCCGATCGAGATCCTCAACACCAACACCGCCGTATATATCGGCGTGGTGTATGCGTATCTGCCGTTCATGATCCTGCCGCTCTACGCCAACCTGGTGAAGCACGATCAGAGCCTGCTGGAAGCCGCGTCGGACCTGGGTTCGAGCACCTTCAACAGCTTCTGGAAAATCACTGTGCCGCTGGCCAAGAACGGGATCATTGCCGGTTGCATGCTGGTGTTCATTCCGGTGGTCGGCGAGTTCGTGATTCCGGAACTGCTGGGCGGCCCGGAGACCCTGATGATCGGTCGCGTGCTGTGGCAAGAGTTCTTCAATAACCGCGACTGGCCGGTGGCATCCGCCCTGGCGGTGGTGATGCTGTTGATCCTGATTGTGCCGATTCTGCTGTTTAACCGCAGTCAGGCCAAAGAGATGGAGGCACGGGGATGAAACGCTTCGGATTTTCAAAGTTCATGCTGATTTTCGGCCTGTCGTTCATCTACCTGCCGATGCTGATTCTGGTGATCTACTCGTTCAACGCCTCGAAGCTGGTGACGGTGTGGGGTGGCTGGTCGTTCAAGTGGTACGCCGGCCTGCTCGACAACTCGCAACTGATGGGTTCGGTGGTGCGCTCGCTGGAAATTGCCTGCTACACGGCGATTGCAGCCGTCGCACTAGGGACATTAGCCGCGTTCGTCCTGACCCGCGTCACTCGCTTCAAGGGCCGCACGCTGTTCGGTGGTCTGGTGACCGCGCCGCTGGTAATGCCTGAGGTGATCACCGGTCTGTCGCTGTTGCTGCTGTTCGTGGCCATGGCGCAGCTGATCGGTTGGCCGATGGAGCGTGGCATCGTCACGATCTGGATCGCCCACACCACGTTTTGTGCCGCCTACGTCGCAGTGGTAGTCTCCGCCCGCCTTCGCGAGCTGGACCTGTCCATCGAAGAAGCGGCCATGGACCTCGGTGCGAAGCCGTTCAAGGTGTTTTTCCTGATCACCATCCCAATGATCGCGCCGTCACTGGCAGCGGGCGGCATGATGTCGTTTGCCCTGTCGCTGGATGACCTGGTGTTGGCCAGCTTTGTGTCGGGCCCAGGCTCCACGACGTTGCCGATGGAAGTGTTCTCGGCGGTACGTCTGGGCGTGAAACCCGAGATCAACGCCGTGGCCAGTTTGATCCTGTTGGCCGTATCGATCGTGACCTTCATGGTCTGGTACTTCAGCCGCCGAGCCGAAGCCAGCCGTAAACGCGCGATCCAGGAAGCGATGGACCAGACCGCCAGCGAATCGTGGCAACAACCTAAAAAGCAAATGGTAGAAGCGACGGCCTAAGGCCTGCGGCACACACCTTTGTAGCAGCTGGCGAAGCCTGCGTTCGGCTGCGAAGCAGTCGTGAGTTCAGACACTGCGGTTCTTTCAGGACGATTGAATTCACAGGGTTTACGACTGCTGCGCAGCCGAACGCAGGCTTCGCCAGCTGCTACGAAGGGTGCACCGAGACTGCAATTTTGTTTTGCGTATTTGAATAAAAAAGAATGGAGTTGTACCGATGAAAATGTTTGGCAGGACTCTGCTGACACTGTCCTTATTGGGCGCGATCGCCTCGGGCGCCCAGGCCAATGACAAGGTTCTGCGCGTCTACAACTGGTCGGATTACATTGCCCCGGACACCGTCAAGAAGTTCGAAGACGAGACCGGGATCCAAGTGACCTACGATGTCTTCGACAGTAATGAAACCCTTGAAGCGCGCCTGCTGGCGGGCAAGTCCGGTTACGACATCGTCGTGCCGTCCAACAGTTTCCTGGCCAAGCAGGTCAAGGCCGGCGTGTATCAGGAACTGGACAAGTCGAAGCTGTCGAACTGGAAAAACCTCAATCCGGTGCTGCTGAAAAACGCCTCTGCCAGCGACCCGGATAACGCTCATGCCTTCCCGTACATGTGGGGCTCGATCGGCATCGGTTTCAACCCGCAGAAGGTCAAGGAAGTGCTCGGCGCCAACGCCCCGACCAATTCCTGGGACTTGCTGTTCAAACCGGAAAACGCGGAAAAACTCAAAGCCTGCGGTATCAGCTTCCTCGATTCGCCGACTGAAATGATCCCGGCTGCCCTGCACTATCTGGGCTACCCGGTGAACGACCAGGACAAGGCGCACATCGCCGAAGCCGAAGCGCTGTTCATGAAGATTCGTCCGTCGGTGTCGTACTTCCATTCGTCGAAGTACATCTCCGACCTGGCCAACGGCAACATCTGCGTAGCCGTCGGTTACTCCGGCGACGTACTGCAAGCCAAGGCCCGCGCCGAGGAAGCCGGCGACAAAGTGAAGATCGACTACAGCATCCCGAAAGAAGGCGCCGGCAGTTTCTACGACATGGTCGCCATCCCGCGTGATGCAGCAAATGTCGAGAACGCCTACCTGTTCATGAACTTCCTGATGCGCCCGGACATCATCGCCGAGATCACCAACAACATCGGCTACAGCAACGCCAACGCGGCGGCGACGCCACTGGTGGATGAAGCGATTCGCAACGATCCGGGTTCGTATCCGCCGGAAGCGGTGATGGCCACGTTGTATGCCATTCCTGATCAGCCGATTGGCGTGCAGCGGATCATGACTCGGGGTTGGACCAAGGTGAAGCTCGGTAAGTAACTGATACACACAATGCCGCATTTGTAGGAGCTGCCGCAGGCTGCGATCTTTTGATCTTGATTTTGAAAAACAAAGTCAAAAGATCGCAGCCAGCGGCAGCTCCTACAGGGGATCTTGAAATGTTTTCCAATCATGCAGCGCCTTACCACCGCTGCATCACTCACCTGGCTCCTCGGTTAAGGTGAAGTTTGGCGCCCTCGGGCGCCTTTTTTTGTTTGGTTTTTTACGCGTTGCCCAGCGGCCATTCGGCCAGCGCCCGATAACGGCCCTTGTGCGATTCGAACAGGATGAAGCGATCGGCACGCAGGAAAAATTCCGGTGGCGTGGCGGATTCCGGGACCGGCGCGCGATAGTCGCGGGCCAGCGTCAGGTGCGGTCGAAACTCCCGTGGCGCATCCTCCAGCGCAAACGGCAACAACGCCTGTTCCAGGTCATACACCAGCCGCAACAACGCCGGCGGTGCCTGCTCCGGCGCAAGAACCAATGCCCCTGCCCTGCGCCACACCTCCAGCCGATCCAGCACAACAGTCAATCGCTCGCCCGGCGTGCGAATAGCCGCAGCCGCCTCACAGATATCAGTAATCTGCGCTATGGCGACCGACCCCAGAAACTTCAGGGTCAGATGAAAATTCTCCACTGGCACCGGGCGTCCGCTCCTCAGCTGCAACGCGCTGCGCCATTGGGCGATGGCCTTGCGTTGCGCCGGGGCGCAGTCCAGTGCGAAGAACAGTCGTTTGAACGGTTCACGGGATTCGTCAGTCATGCGGGGGATCTCTTGCCGGATCACTTGAGTCTACAACCGACAAGGCGTTTCTGGCGCCTTGCGGCATGCGCGTTATAGTTCAAGCAAACCAATCAACCGGAGGTGACCATGCGCCAGATACTCAGCAAAGAGCCATGGTGGGCCGCCCCGCCCAAGCCCGGGCAGAATGAGTTCGAGCTGGAATGGGGTTGGCTGGTGCATTACAGCGAAGGCGAACCACGTTTCGAATTCATCCGCGTGCGGCCGACAGACAACGAGATTCGCAACCGCAAGAGCTGCAGGATCACCCCGGCGGAGTAATCCTGCAATTTCGGTTCAAGCTTTCACGATCATTTCAAAACCGCCGAAAATCATCCTTTGACCATCGAACGGCATTGGATTGACGTCTGGCTGGACCCTCGGATCGGTCATCAGCTTCGCCATCCCGGCATCACGGGTAGGCTTGTCCGGCCAGACAATCCAGGAAAACACCACGGTTTCGTCCTCTTTGAGTTTCACCGCCATGGGCAGCGAGGTCACCTTGCCGTCGGGGACATCGTCGCCCCAGCACTCGGCGAGGCTGAGCGCGCCGTTCTCGATGAAAATGGCGGCGGCCATCTCCGCGTGCTTCTTGAACTTTTCGCGGTTGGCGGTGGGTACAGCAGCAACAAAGCCATCGACATAAGACATGAGTGTTCTCCTTTTCATGGGTTGATCTGCTGGTTAGTCGATTGACTGGGGCTCCATTCGACATTGCCGACATCCTGGCCGACCGGCGGTTGCGCACTGCCAGCCAGGCTGCCTTCGATCTGTCCCGCCATGTACAGCGTACCGGCCATTACACCGCTGGTCGGGTTCTGCACCAGCTTCGTCCAGGCCTTGTCGAAAGTGTTGCCCAGGCTGCTGCGGATCAGCGCCTCGCTGTCCGGGCGATCAGCGGCCTGAATCAATGCACGAATGCCCGCGACCCCCACGGTAATCAATCCGCCAGCCAGTTTGCCCGCTGCCGCCGCCACTGCACTGGCCGCACCGCGCGGGGCCATTTCGGCTTCCATGCGTTGGCTGGCGCGCCTGGCCACGGGAGCCATGGCGGTGTCGGTGGAGTCGACGCCTTTCTCGCCACCGGCCTTGTGCACTTTATCGACCAACGCGGCGTAGGCCGGTAACGAGTTCAGAGGCTCGGCGTGGACGACCGTGTACAGCGAAGCATCCCGCGCTGAGGGTGGTCCGAGGGCGATGGCCGGGACTTTCTGGATGCGGCCGTTGAGTTGGGCCATCGGCACGCCGTGGCGTTGCGAGATTTTTTGCAGTTCCTCTTTGAGAATGTCCACGTAGAACGCGGCCGCCAGGCTGAGTATCGCGTCCGGATCAATCTCCACCGCCACAGGTGCCAACACCTTCTCCTGGTATTGCTCCAGCAAATAAGCGGCCAGGCGTTTTTCCGAGGTGTCCTGTTCGCCCTTGGCGCTGATGGTGTACCAACTGACTTTCATCGACAGCCATTCCTGGGTCCAGTAACTGCTGAACCAGGGGATGAAGTTCTCTTCGGTCAATTGGTAGACCCGGGTACGCCAGTAATCCATGGCGCCACGGGCATAGATTTTGGTCTGCTCGGTGGCCGATTGCGACGCTGCGACAATTTCCTGATCGACTTGCTGCCAGGTGCTTGGCGAAATCATCACCTGCGGCACTTCCACCGGCGCGCGCGGTGCCGTGACGCATCCCGCCAACACCAAAAGCACGGCGACGATCAGCGAACGCAGGTTCAAGATCGCGGTTCCCAAAAGTCTGCGCCGGACCGAGTGCCCGGCGCTTAAAAGGTCCTGATTTGAGTATAGGTGGCAGTCTCTACCGACCCAACGTTGATGTTGCCGCTGATGCCGCCATCGCGGGCAAGCCCGCTCCCACAGGTTATTGGCCAACCCGGCCCATTGTGGGAGCTGGCTTGCCAGCGATGAGGCCCGTGAGAACACCCGAAAACCCGACCATCACTCCCATCGATATTCACCATCGCCACGAATGCCTTCCGCTCCAAAACCGTCAGCGTAGGATCAATTTCAACCCAACACGAAACCCTGTAACGGAGGGTCGAACCATGCTGATCCATCTCCTGACCTGCCTGGCCCTGACGGCCTTCACGTTGAGCGTATTTGCCTGGTTCCTCCTGTCCGAGGAGCGCACGTCATGATCACTGAAGTCACCCTGGCCGTGAGATTCCCGGTATTCGGCAACAACTACTACTCGCAGCAATTCGAGTCTCGTAAGGTGTTGACCCTGATGTTCGACGAAAAATTCGAAGCATTGCTGATTCCGTCAGCCGGTCATCACTTCAACAACGAAGTGGTCGGGCTCAACGATCAGTTCCGCTTCTTGAATGATGTGCTGACCGAGCATTTGCTTGAAATCGAGATGACCCAGAACGCCCCACGTTCGGCACGCTCGTTTACCTTCTAGAGCACTCCGTTTGCTGCTTGCCCGCAGACCTCACGCAAGCAGCTCCGCAACCAGCGATGCACCGGGTCGGCATCCAGCCTTGGGTGCCAGAGCATCGCCACGGTAAATTCCTCCATGGACAACGGCAGCTCGAAGCTGCGCATGCCGGTGCGCAGGTTAGCGGTATGACGTTCGGGCACGCTGGCGATCAGGTCACTGCCGCGAGCCAATGCCAGCGCCGTTGAAAAACCGCCGACGATGGTCGCGATCTGACGCTTCAATCCGAGCGGCTCCAGCGCCTCATCAATCGGCCCTTTTTCCAATCCCCGTCGTGACACGCTGATATGGCTGCCCGCCGCATAGCGCGCGGGCGTGATCGCGTCATCACCCAGCGAATGTCCCAGGCGCACCACGCCGATGAAGCGGTCGCGGAACAGGCCTTGAGTCCGCAGCTCCGGGCTGGCGGACTTCCCTACTACACCGGTTTCCAGATCGACCGTGCCGTCGCGCAGTGATGTGCTGTCCTTGTCGGGTTTGTGCACGAAACGCAGGCGCACGCCAGGTGCCTGTGTAGTGACGAGCGCGATCAGCGCAGCACCGAAGTTTTCAACAAAGCCTTCACTGGTGCGCAAGGTGAAGGTGCGTTCCAAGTGCTTGAGGTCAGGTTGCTCGGCCGGGCGCAGCACCGCTTCGGCGTCTTGAACCAACTGACTGACACGCTCACGCAGCTCCAGTGCTCGCGGCGTCGGCACCAGACCGCGCCCGGCCCGGACCAGCAGCGGATCGCCCGTGGTTTCGCGCAGACGCGCCAGCGCCCGGCTCATCGCCGACGGACTGAGGCGCAAGCGCTTGGCAGCCCCCGCCACGCTGCCTTCGGTCAAAAGGACATCCAGGGTGATCAACAAGTTGAAATCGGGAGCGGACATGGATCGCACCGTGCTTGAGTGAAGTGGCGTTGTACGCACGTATTAAGTGCAACCAGTGCGTCTTCCGCCATGTTAGGCCCGGGCGTAGATTTGCGGTAGCTCCAATCGGGAGTGGCCACAAAAGAGAGTCCGCATGCAATCCACAACAGCCGTCACACCTGCGTTGTCAGTCAGATGGGCACTGGTCAGCCTGTCGCTGTCGATGCTTCTGTCATCGCTCGGCACCAGTATCGCCAACGTGGGTTTGCCGACACTGGCCGAGGTGTTCGATGCGTCGTTTCAACAGGTGCAGTGGATCGTCCTCGCCTACCTGCTGGCCATTACCACCCTGATCGTCAGTGTTGGTCGCCTCGGTGATCTCATCGGACGGCGTCGCCTGCTGTTATCCGGGATCGGTTTGTTCACGCTCGCTTCCGCCCTGTGCGGTCTGGCGCCGACCCTTGATCTGCTGATCGGCGCCCGAGCGCTGCAAGGCCTCGGCGCGGCGATCATGATGGCGCTGACGCTGGCGTTCGTCGGCGAGACGGTGAGCAAAGAAAAGACCGGCAGCGCCATGGGCCTGCTCGGCACCATGTCGGCCATCGGCACGGCGATGGGGCCTTCGCTCGGAGGTGTGCTGATTGCCACGTTCGGCTGGCAGGCGATTTTCCTGATCAGCGTGCCCTTGGGCCTGCTGACCCTACTGCTCGCCCACCGCTACTTGCCCGTTGATCGGCAGACATCAAAACGCGCCGTTTTCGATCCGCTGGGTACTTTGGTGCTGGCCCTGACGCTCGGCGCCTACGCGCTGGCCATGACCCTCGGGCGCGGCCATTTCGGCACGTTGAATATCGCCCTGCTGTTGGCAGCTTGCGTCGGCGTCGGTGTGTTTGTGTGGGTTGAAGAGCGCGTGGCTGCGCCGCTGATTCGCCTGGCGATGTTCCGCGATCCGCAACTCAGTGGCAGCCTGGTCATGAGCCTGTTGGTGACAACGGTATTGATGACGACCCTGGTGGTCGGGCCGTTCTATTTGTCCCAGGCGCTTGGGTTGAACGCCATCGGGGTCGGGCTGGTGATGTCGGTCGGGCCATTGGTTGCCGCGTTGACCGGCGTACCTGCCGGGCGCACTGCCGACCGTTTCGGCGCCCGACGCATGACCTTCGCTGGCCTGATCGCCATCGCGCTTGGCTGTTTCCTGTTGTCGATGCTGCCGAGCAGCTACGGCATTGGCGGCTACATCGCGCCGATGGTGGTGATCACGTTGGGCTATGCCGTGTTCCAGACCGCCAACAATACGGCGGTCATGGCCGATGTCCAGGCGGAGCAACGGGGCGTGGTGTCGGGCTTGCTCAATCTGTCACGCAATCTGGGGTTGATCACCGGGGCTTCGGTGCTGGGCGCGGTGTTCGCCATGGCCTCGGCGACGGTCGACCTGAGTACCGCACAACCCGACGCGATTGCCAGCGGCATGCGCATGACGTTTACCGTCGCGTTGGGGTTGATTGGCATTGCCTGCCTGATTGCGATGGGCAGCCACGCGCTGACCACGGGGCGTGATCAGCGCTAAGCAGTCCCGAGCGCTTATTGCTCGATTTTCAACAGCGGCGTGTCTTTCTTGACGATATAGGTGGCCAGTTCCGAAGCCTTGACGGTGCCGACGTTCTTCGCCTTATGCACGGTGCCGGCCGGGATGTACAGGGAGTCACCAGCCTTGAGCGTGACGTTTGGCTGGCCCTCAAGTTCGTACTCGAACGTCCCGGAAATCACGTGGGCGACTTCGACACCCGGATGCGAGTGTTTCGGCGACACGACACCCGGATCGAAATCGACCAGCACCTGAATCACTTCACGCCCTTCTACATCGAGGTCGTGCCGCACCAGATCGGTACGCTTGATGCCGGTCTGCCAACTCTTGGCGGGAGCCTGGCCGGCATCGGCGGCTGGTTTGGTCTCTTGGGCCTGAGACAAACCAGCGAAAGCGGTGAGTGCCGCGGCGACGATGGCGACGCCGAGCAGGCTGGCGGCGTTGGTTTTGTTATTTCGGGACATCGCAATTCTCCAATGAGCGCGGGGTAAAAAATGCGCGGGATGCCGTTGTGCGGCAGCCCCATTACGCGGCCGGCGTGTATCGCGTTCGTGTCCCGCCGGGGCTGTTTTTGTATGCGCAAGTAGCGGTTGGCGAGGGAGATACGTTCAGATACACGGACCGGTGAACGACGCTCGAAAATATTTTCAACTTTTGCTGATACCTTTTTCGCGGTCGTTCGGTGTGTAGGGAAATTCTCCTTTTTCCTTTGCACCCACAGGCATTGCCGAATGACTTCCCGATCGCTCCCGAACCGCAGCAAACTCCGTCCGGCCCGCATCCCCATGAATGCGCTGAGCCTGGCCATCGCCCTGTCCGCCATGGCCCCCGCGCACAGCGTCTGGGCTGCCGACCCTACTCAAAATACTGCTTCGCGCACTTACGCCATCGGCGCCGGTTCGCTGTCCAGTGTGCTGGCGCAGTTCGCGGCGCAGTCAGGGGTCTTGTTGTCTTTCGATGCCGACTTGCTGAAGGATCAGAACAGCCAGGGCCTGCAAGGCAATTTCACCGTGCAGTCCGGTTTCGCCCGGTTGCTGCAAGGCAGCGGCAATTCGCTGATCGCCACCGGCGCCGACAGCTACACCGTGGCGCCCCAGGTCAACAGCGGCGCGGCGCTGGAGCTGGGCGCCACCACGGTCAGCGGCATCGCCACCGAAGCCGATACCTATGCCGGCGGTCAGGTCGCCCGTTCGGCGCGCCTGGGTGTGCTGGGCAATCGCGATATCAATGATGTGCCGTTCAGCGTGGTCAGCTACACCGCCAAGACCATCGAGGATCAGCAGGCGCGCACCGTCGGTGATGTGTTGCTCAACGACTCGTCAGTGCGCCAGTCCGCGGGCTTCGGCAACTTCTCGCAAGTGTTCACCATTCGCGGTTTGCCACTGACCACCGACGACATTTCGTTCAATGGCCTGTACGGCGTGCTGCCACGGCAGATCATCACCACCGAAGCGCTGGAGCGGGTCGAGCTGTTCAAGGGCCCGAACGCGTTCATCAACGGTGTCGCGCCGGGCGGCAGCGGCATCGGCGGTAGCGTCAACCTGGTGCCCAAGCGCGCACAGGACACCCCGACCCGCAGCGTGACCCTCGATTACGCCAGTGACAGTCAGGTTGGCGGGCACATCGACCTCGGCCAGCGCTTCGGTGAAGACAACCGCTTCGGCGCACGGGTCAATCTCGCCCAGCACGGTGGCGATACTGCTGTGGATGATGAAAGCGAACACTCACAGCTAATCGCCGTCGGCCTCGATTATCGCGGTGAGCGCCTGCGCGTCTCCACCGACCTCGGCTACCAAAAACAACGCATAAACAACGGTCGCTCAGTGGTCTACCCCACCGGCACCAAAGTCCCGCACGCGCCGTCGGCCAAAGACAACTACGCCCAGGACTGGACCTGGTCGGAGCTCGAAGACACCTATGGCATGGTCAACGCCGAGTACGATCTCAACGACAACTGGACCGCCTACGCCGGCGGTGGCGCCAAGCACACCCGGGAAAACGGCCAGTATTCGTCGCTGTATGTCGCCAACGACGGCAGCGGCAAAGTCGGCTTCCTCTACTCGCCCCATGATGAAGACAACAAAAGCGCGATCGCCGGTTTGAACGGTCATTTCAATACCGGCCCGATCACGCACCAGATGAACTTCGGTTTGTCCGGCACTTGGGGTGAACAGCGTTCGGCATTCGAAGCGATCCTCGTAGCCAACCGCGTCAACGGCAATCTGTACAACCCGGTTCAAGTACCGCGCCCGACCAATACCTATTTCGGCAGCGATATCCATGACCCGCGCATCGTCGGCAAAACCCGAGTCAAGAGTGCCGCCGTTTCCGACACCCTGGGCTTCATCGACGACCGCGTCCTGCTGACCCTCGGCGTGCGCCGCCAGACCATCGAAGCCGATGCTTGGAACACCACCAGCGGTGCACGTACCGCCAACTACGAAGAGTCGATCACCACACCGGTCTACGGTTTGGTGATCAAGCCGTGGGAGCATGTGTCCTTCTACGCCAACCGCATCGAAGGCCTGCAACAAGGCCCGACCTCGCCGTCCACCGGCGTCACCAACCCCAACGAAATGTTCGCGCCTAACCGCAGCAAACAGACCGAGGCTGGAGTAAAGCTGGACTGGAACAGCTTCGGCGCGACGCTGGGTGTGTACCGCATCGAGATGCCCAACAGCTCGACCTCGACCGTCACCGGCAACCGCTTGCCGACCTTCAGCGTCGACGGCGAGCAAATAAACAAAGGTGTCGAGCTGAACGTATTCGGCGAGCCGCTCGATGGCCTGCGCGTGCTGGCCGGGGCGACCTGGATGGACACCGAACAGAAGAAAACCTCCAACGGCCTCAACGACGGCAATCGTGCCGCTGGGGTGCCGCGCTTCCAGTACAACCTCGGCGCCGACTGGGACGTGCCGGGCATTCAGGGCGCGGCCCTCAGCGGACGCATGCTGCGCACCGGCGGCGAATACGTGAACGCCGCCAACACCTTGAGTATCCCGGCCTGGACCCGCGTCGACCTCGGCGCTCGCTATGGTTTCAAGGCCGATGACAAATACATCACCCTGCGCGCCAACGTCGAAAACGTGGCGAACAAGGCGTACTGGTCCTCGGCCTCGACGTCCAACAACTACCTGACCCAGGGCGAACCACGGACGCTGAAATTGTCGGCGACGGTGGATTTCTAAGGGCTCGCTACGCCGGTCATAAGGACATGATCGGCCACAGCAATCCGCAAATTTAATGAACCCTGCGCGCCCACACTCACCTAACTGAATGACCATCAGGAGGTGACACATGCAATTTGAAACAACGTGGATCGTGCTCGCGGCTGTTCTTCTACTGATTGAATTGTGGGCGATCAATCGGCTGCGCAAGAGCGACGGCAAGGCGAGCACCCGAGGCGTCTGGATGGTGGTGATCGTGTTCGTGCCGTTGCTGGGCTTGATCGCCTGGGCCTTGGCCGGGCCGAAGCACATCGCGCACAACCCGCAGTCGGCGCAGGCCCGACAATAACCCGAGAGATGCACCAGGCTCAGGAGGTCGCTCATGACTGCTCAAATCTTGCTGCTTGAACGCAACGGCTGGGTGCCCAATAACCCGCGTCTGCCGGTGCTGGTTTACCCGAAGGCCATTGTCATTGAAGGCAGCGACCCGGCGGCGCTGTTCGAGAAAACCTTCAGTGCCAATGGCTGGCCGCCGCAGTGGCGCGACGGGGTTTACAACTATCACCACTATCACACCGAGGGTCATGAAGTGCTGGGCATCGCCAGCGGTCATGCACGGTTGATACTCGGTGGCCCGGAGGGCCATGTGTTGGAGGTCGGTCCGGGCGATGTGGTGTTGCTGCCTGCCGGCACCGGTCATTGCAACCTTGGCGCCAGCGATGATTTTCTAGTGGTTGGGGCTTACCCACCGGGCCAGCGTCCTGATATTTGCCGAGAAGCGCCGAACGCTGAACAACTGGCGAACATCACGAAACTGCCGTTTCCCGATCAGGATCCGGTGCAGGGAGTGGAGGGTGCGTTGACGCAATACTGGCGATGCACTTGAACATTTAACTCATTACGCATTTGCATTCCCCGAGCGGATAAACGAATACCGGTCAATATCCGTGCGCAATTGCCAGCCCTGCCCTTGCCAATACCGGGCCGCCGCCTCGTTGGTCTTGAACACATCAAGATGACACTTGAGGATGCCTTCGCGCTCAAGGCTCGACAGACAACGCTCAACCAGCGCGTTGGCGATGCCCTGCCGACGAAACTCGGGCAGCACCAGCAAGTGCTGCAAATAGCCCCGGCGACCGTCATGCCCGCACATCACACAGCCGCACAATGTGCCGTCGACTTCAGCCACGAAGCTCATGCCGGAATTGCGTTGCAGATATCGCGCAGTCGATTCGCGGGAGTCGGCATCGCGCAATGAGATGCCCGGTGTGTTTTTCATGAGGTCGATGACCGCCTCGTAATCGTCCAGGGTCATGACGCGAATGTTGAACATGGGTTTTGGCCTGCTGAATGGCGGGCAGCGCAGCCTAGCAAAAGCCGCTGGGGCGTTGTGTGAACAGCTGATGATTTGTATCAATCTGTATTTGGCACCGGTGAGATTACACAGCGATACACAACGCCGGGTTCAAGACACATACGGCGTACATGAAGGTGGAAAAGTGCGCGGGTCGCAGTTCAACCTTTGCTGGAGCCATTCATGATCAATCAAATCGAAACCGTGCTGTACACCGGCAAGACCGTCACCACTGGCGGCCGCCAGGGCGAGTCGCGCAGTGATGACGGGCGTCTGGAAATCAAGCTGTCCCCGCCTGGCTCTGCCGGCAGCGGCACCAATCCCGAACAACTGCTGGGTGCCGGTTGGTCGGCGTGTTTCATCGGTGCGCTGGGCAAGGCAGCGGTTGCGTTGAAAGTGAGCCTGCCGGCTGACACCAGCGTTGCAACCGAGATAGACCTGGGCAAGACCGAAAACGCATTTTTTCTCCAGGCGCGTCTGAACGTCAGCCTGCCGGGCGTGGACCCGGTGCTGGCGCGCACGCTGGTGGACGCTGCTCACCAGACCTGCCCGTATTCCAAGGCGACTCGTGGCAACATCGACGTGACGATCAATCTGGTTTGATGGCATAGCGCGGACAAACAAATGCCCCGGCAGGCGGGGCATTTGATCTTGGCGAGCTGCATTTGCACAGCTGCACAAGCAGGCTTCTAGAGCCTAGTAGGTGGCCAGCGCTGGTCTCTGGCTTACGAGGTTTATCAGGACTCTCACAGCAACAGCAACGTGCTGTCCTGCTTCACACGGCATAAGGGCTGGATCTCAGCGCGGAGATCTTTCTAACCGTGTACCCTTCGGAGCGCGCCCCACGCGTCCTCGCTATCCGCTTGCGCATCAGTCTGCGTTTTCACCTACACCTTCAGAGTAGCAAAACACCCGAAGTGTGGGCCGCTGTTTTTAGACCGATTTCATCCTGTCGCAAATATCGCTGGATTGAAAAATACTATGCGCGTCAGGTCACCCATCGGAATGCCGCCCGCCCCCGGTTCCGCCGCATTAAGCTCGACTCAAGCGCTGCATAAATGCACATTTCGCTGCAATATCACAGCATCCAACGAAGTGCCTGTCTTGTGTTGCTCCCTGTTCACAGGCTTTTGAGTTGGCATGCGAAATGCCCGCCTTTTGTTGCCTGTGGTTTTTCATCCAGGAACCCAATAAACCAGATTGAGCCAACCCAACGATGGACATCCTGAATTTGCTGGCCAGAAAAGCCCAGCCTCTGGCCAGTACCCTGAGTGCCGACGGGCACCTGCTCAACCTTTCCGCCAGCCTGAGCGATCAATTGGGTTATGCACCCGAAGAACTGCTCGACCAGCCGATCGAACGCATCTTCAGCGTCGACTCGATGCGTACTGTGCAATCACTGTTTGCCAATCCACCTGCCGATGAACAGATCCACAGCCTGGAATTGACCCTAATTCGCCACAACGGCGGGCTGTTGCACGTAATTGCCAGTGGCTTGCTGGAATGGCGGACAGTACAACCGGCACATCTTCATCTATTGAAAGTCCCGCTCGGGATTCTGGGTCATCGGCTACGGGAAATGCACAACGCCAATGAGGTAATGAGCCAGATGCTGCAGAGCGCCAAGGTCGCCTACTGGTGCATCGAGTTCGCCGAGGCGGTGGACATCAACAATTCACCGGATGAAATCGTCCGCCAGGTGTTCGAAAACGACTCCCATTGGCGCCTGTGCAACCGGGCAATGGCCGATGTCTACGAGATGCCGTCTGATGTCGATTTCAACCAGCAACCGGTGCGACTGTACTGGCCGCGCAGCCCGGCCAACGAAGAGTTCGTGCGGCGTTTGATCGAAGCCGGGTTCAGCGTCGATTGCGCACTGTCGGTGGACCGTCGCCATGACGGCTCGCCCGCCTACGTGGAAAACGACGTACGGGCGACCATCGTCAACGGCCAGTTGTTGCGGATGTGGGGCAGTATTCGCGACGTCAGCCAGGAACTGCGCATGCAGCACGACGCCGAGCAACGCATCGATGCCCTGCGCCGGGTGTTCGATGCAGTGCCCGACGCGGTGCTGGTGATCGATGAACACCTGCAACCGCAATGGCGCAACGCAGCCTTCGAAGAAACCTTTGGCATCACCCAAGGTACCGGCATCGCTCGACTGTTGCTGGACAACGCTCTTCCCGAACGCACTTGGCAAAGCCTGCCCCTGCCGGGCCTTGGCGGGCGCGAACGGCACTTCAATGTGCATTGTTCGCGCATCCTGATCCGTGAAGGCGTGGCCTGGCGGGTTGCGGTGTTCCGCCAAAGCCAGGGCGTTCGCCGCACCGAAGAGTTGCACCCATGAACGATACCAACCTGCCCCCAACCATGCAGATGGGCATGCGTTCTTCGGTCAATGTCAGCACTGAAGTGCTGGGGGCACTGCTGCAAACTCCAGCGCTGCACGCCTTGCTCGACAGCTTCAGCGAAGCGCTGATCGTGACGGACGGCGAAGGCCAGGTGCGCTTTCTCAATCTGGCCGCCGAACGTGTCAACCGGCTCTCCAAACAGCAAGCCGTCGGGCTGTCGGAAAGTGATTTTTTCCAGCGTTCGGCCTTGAATTACGACGATCTGCTGGCTGCATTGAATCGCGGTGGCAACAGCGCGTTGACCCGCTCGCGAGAAGGTCGCGTCCTGCTCAGCAGCACGCATGCGATTCCCACGGGGGCTTACGAAAAACCGTTCCGCATGTTGACCCAGAAAGACTTCGACGGCAGTCAGCCACAGCGTCGAACCTCCCTTGGCAGCCGACCGGTAGAACCCCAGGGACTGCGTGATCCTCAGGACAATGCCCTGCATCTTTCCCCGCAACTGTCGAGCATCGCCGATACCGGCGTGCGTGCTTTTCGCCGGCGCGCACGGTTGTTGCTGCTGGGTGAACCGGGGGTCGGCAAGACCGCCATCGCCCGGCATATTCATCGGGCGGCCGGTTGGGGTGACCGGCCGTTCATTCACGTCAATTGCGGGAGCATTCCCGAGAGCCTGTTCGAGTCGGAGATGTTCGGTTACGAGCGCGGCGCGTTCACCGGCGCCTTGCAGGGCGGCAAGCAAGGCTATATCGAGGCGGCCTCGGGCGGGACATTGTTTCTCGACGAAATCGGCGAAATCCCCCTGCATGTCCAGGCCAAGTTATTGAAGTTTCTTGAAGACAGCACCATCCAGTCAGTCGGCTCGCCCCTGAGCAAGACCGTACAGGTGCAGGTCATCGCCGCCACCAACAAAGACCTGCGCCACTTGGTGGGCACCGGCGAGTTTCGTGCCGACCTTTACTATCGCCTCGCCGTGCTGCCGGTTGAAATTCCGCCGCTGCGTCAGCATCGGGATGATTTGCCGTTTCTGATCGATATTCTCCTGAGCCGCATCAATGGCGACCGCGAGCCGTCGCTGAGCCTGTCGACCGGCTGCCGCAAGCGTCTGATGAGCTATGACTTTCCGGGCAATATTCGGGAACTGGTGAACATCTTCGAGCGGCTGGCAGTGCTGGCCGACGATGAAGCGCAGGAACATCACCTGCCGGCCGAACTGCTAGAACCACAGCGCTCGCCGTCGCACTTGAGACCTTCCATCGTAGAGGACGAGGCGCAAGACAACCCGGAGCAAAACCTCAAGCTTCAGGTTCAACAGTTCGAACGCCAAGTGATCCTCCAGGCCGTGGACCTGTGCGGCAGCAAGCGCAAGGCTGCGCAGCACCTGGGCATCGACATCGGCACGCTGATTCGCAAATTGCAGCGCGATTGACCGCCGACAGGCGGTTGCACAGCGGATTGTGCGCCAAGCCGAACCAAACCAGGCGCTGCAAAAACGCCTACACATCTGTTTACTTTTGCCTGCATTGCAGACCATCACGAACACTATTTCCTTATTATTCAACAAGTTAAATACTTGGCACGACCTATGCTCCTGCTACTCGCAACCCACCATCGTTGGGCTTTGCATCGGAGCCGGCTTCCATCCGCCGGCTCGCTAGCCAGGAGGAATAATAAGAATGTTGATCACCGGGATCAAAAGCCGACCCGTCTATGACCGGTTGCAACCACTGCCGGGAGGCAGGCGGCACATCGTTGCCGGGCAAGGCAGCGGCGGTCGTGCCATGTTGCGTTTGCTGGACGAGATGGAGGGGCTGGAGTGCCCCATCACCTTGCTGTATTCCCGCGAATCCTTTTCCGGACAGGACTTCCTCGCACCATTGCAGCAGCAACACCCCGACCTGCCATTGCAGGTCGTTGAGACGAATCAGGCGTTGATCGACGCGCTCAAGGTGCTGCTCGCAGATGCTCGAATGGGCACCCGCCTCTATTTGGCCGGTTCCGAAAGTTTCCTCGGCAGCGCCATGCAAGTGGCCACGCATTTCGACCTGAACCGCGACGAAGTCCTGCGCGAGCACTCTGGCACCCTCGTGCGCCGGGTCTGGTGCGTGCACTGCGACACCTACACCGAAAACGTCACCCAACGCGTTTACGACTGCCCCGGCTGTGGCGTGACGCTGGTGGTGCGCGATCACTATTCCCGGCGCCTGGCGGCGTTTCAGGCGGTCAAGGCTGACGCCGAAGTCCCGGGCGAATTACCCCCTGCCGAGGAGCTCGATACATGAGCCAGAACAATGGGACTTTGAATCTGCGCGTGGCCCGCATCGAAGCGGTGACCCCGGAAATCAAGCGCTTCACCCTGGTCTCGCCGACCGGCGCGCACTTGCCGGCGTTCTCCGGCGGCAGTCATGTCGTGGTGTTGATCGCCAATCAAAGCAACACCTTGCGCAACCCCTACTCGCTCCTGAGCTCGCCCTACGACACCAGCAGCTACCAGATTGCCGTGTGCCGGGTAGAAAGCGGTCGCGGCGGTTCGGTCGCGCTGCACGACACGGTCAACGAAGGGGACATGATCGAGATAACACCGCCGGTCAACCTTTTCCCGTTGATCAAACAGGCGCGCCTGCATTTGTTTATCGCCGGCGGTGTCGGCATTACGCCGGTGATTTCGCAACTGGAAGAATTGCGCCTGAGCAAGGTGCCGTTCGAGCTGCATTACGCAGTGCGTGGCGAAGAACACGCGCAATTGGGCGAAGAGTTGCAGGCCATCTATGGCGAGCAGGTTCATCTGTACCGCAAGGGAGTCGAATCGCGCATGGAAATCGGCAAGATTCTGGCCAACCGCGCGCTGGGGAGTCACGTCTACGTGTGCGGCCCGGACAGCATGATCGATGCCACCCTGGCGTGCGCTCACGACCTTGGCTGGACCGACAGCCATGTGCACTTCGAACGTTTTCTGGAACAAAGCAGCGGCGGCGAAGCCTTCAGCTTCACCCTCGGCCGCAGCGGGGCAACCATCGAAGTCTCACCCGACCAGACCATGCTCGAAGCGGTCGAAGCCGCGGGCTTCAGCATGCCTTACCTGTGTCGTGGCGGGGCCTGTGGTCATTGTGAAACCGAAGTGCTGGAACTCGACGGCGAGCTGCTGCACAGCGACGACTGGCTGTCCGACGACGACAAGACCAGCCGCAAGAAAATCATGCCCTGCGTATCCCGCGCCAAATGCAATCGCCTGGTCATCGACCTCTGATCGACGGAGAAAAAACAATGAACATAAAATTCAATCCCGACGAAACCTACCGCGACGACTACACCTTCGCCAACAGCCCGGAAACCATCGCCCGCGCGCCCTTCCCGTTTCCCGATGACGACTACATGTATTCGATGAACCTCGAACCTCATGTCCCGGTGGGCGACGGTGCGTTCCGAGCCGCGTTCGATATCGACGAGCACTACATCAGCGAGTGCCGCGATCGCGCCATCACCCTGGAGAAAGACCCGGGCATGCACTACGTCTCGGCACCGCACATGATGGAGGCGCAATGGGACCTGCTGGAATTGATCATGGAATCCTACGCCCGGGATTACCCGCAATACTTCAGCCTGGAGCGAGACGGTCGCCAATGGCACTGGACCAACCGGCTACTGGACATCGACGACCGCTTCACCTTCGGCGACCCGACCACTCTGCCCTTTGAGCCGATGGAATACGTGACCCGTCAGGCCCAGGGCGACTGGGTCTTGCAGGAAGAACGCGACGGAACGTTGTATTGGGGAGCAGGCATCGCCACTCAGCGTGCCGACTATTCGCTGCGTTTCAACCTCGGCATGAGCTGGGAAGAATTTCACGGCCCGGTACCGCTGGTGAAAGAAATCGGCATGCTCGACCGTGCCCTGAAGTTCCTGCTGCGTCTGCGGATCGGCCACCCGGTGCGGCGTCTGAACTGGTCGCTGACGGTCAAGCCGCGCCTCGAAGTGTCGGCCGAAAGCCTGCCGGAATGGGCACCGGACCGGACCATCGTCACCGCCGAAAACGCCGGCAAGCTGGTATACCTGCGTATCGAACTGCAACCGTTGCATCGCCTGCCACGCAGCAACGCCATCGTCTTTCCGATTCGCACCTACCTGTTGAGCCTTGAAGATATCGCCACTAACCCGGCATGGGCCCGACGCATGCACCGCGTGTTGCGCGACTTGAATCAGCAACTGGTCGACTACAAGGGTTTCAGCCGTTACCGCGACGCGGCTGTGGAGTGGCTGTCGCACTACGACGATGGGCGAGACAGCGAAACAAAAAAACAGGCGTGAACCCGACCCGCTCTTTTTTGTAGGAGCAAGGCTTGCCCGCGATAGCGCCCATGAAATTGCTATCGCGGGCAAGCCATGCTCCTACAGGGGGTTTCAACAAAACAACAAGCCCAAACCGGGCATCGGCGGGCCAACCCGCCAGCACTAATCCACTGCCATTGATAATGAGGAAATAACATGAGTGGCTCATCTGACACGCGTGCAAGCACCAGCGCCGACCAGGATGCGGAACAACTGCGCGCCCTCGGCTACAGCTCCGATTTCAATCGCAGCATGAGCCTGTGGGAGAACTTTTCCCTGGGCTTTACCTACTTGTCGCCGGTCGTCGGCGTCTACACCCTGTTCGGTTTGTGCCTGGCTGCCGGCGGCCCGCCGATGTTCTGGTCTTACCTGTTGATCGGCGCCGGGCAGATGCTGGTGTGCCTGATTTTTGGTGAAGTGGTTTCGCAGTTCCCGATTTCCGGCGGTGTTTACCCTTGGGCCCGTCGCCTTGTGGGCAAGCGCTGGGCGTGGATGGTCGGCTGGGTGTATGCGTGGGCCTTGTGCGCCACCATCGCCGGGGTCGCGGTGGGTGCCGGACCGTATCTGGCGATCATGATGGGCTTCAGCCCCGGTCCCGAGGCAAACATCTACATCGCCCTGGCAATCATCCTGCTGTCTACCGCGTTGAACCTGGTGGGCACCAAGTTGTTGGCGCGGGTGGCGATGTTCGGCTTTCTCTGCGAACTGGTCGGGGCGATTCTCGTCGGTGGCTATCTGCTGATCTTCGAGCGTCACCAGCCGATCAGCGTGCTGTTCGACACCTTCAACCTTGAGGTCAATGGCTCGTACTTGCCGGCGTTCCTCGCGGCATCCCTGGCCGGTCTGTTCCAGTACTACGGCTTCGAGGCTTGCGGCGATGTCGCCGAAGAAACCCCAAACCCGGGCAAACGCATTCCCAAAGCCATGCGCATGACCATTTACATCGGCGGCGCTGCGGCAATGTTCGCGTGCCTGGCGCTGATCCTTTCGGTCCCGGACATGGCCAAGGTGCTGGCCGGCGAAGACACCGACCCGGTTGCCACCATCCTGGCCAACGCGTTTGGCCCCGTGGGTTCGCGCCTGGTGATGGCGGTGGTGATGGTCTCGTTCATTTCCTGCGTGTTGAGCCTGCAAGCGGCCGCCAGCCGGTTGCTGTTCGCCTATGCACGGGACGAAATGATCGTCGGCAGTTCGCTGTTCAAGCGTCTGTCCGCAAACCATGTGCCATCGTTCGCGCTGCTGGTCAGCGGTCTGGTTCCGGCGGCGATTGTCTGCCTCGGCATGTTCATGGCCGACGCGGTGGCCACCATCGTCGGCTTTGCGGCCATTGGTATTTACGTGGCGTTCCAGCTGATCGTAGTCGCCGCGTTGATCGCCCGCGCCAAGGGCTGGCGCCCGAACGGTCAATTCACCCTCGGTGCCTGGGGTCTGTGGATCAACCTGGCGGCGCTGATCTACGGCGTGTGCGCCATCATCAACATGGTCTGGCCGCGCTCGCCGGATGCACCGTGGTACATCAACTATTCAATGATCCTGACCACTCTGGTGGTGATGGGTGCAGGCCTGGTCTACATGCTGCTGGGCAAACCTTACGACAAAGGCACGGCACCGGCGGGTGATGCGTGGAAGTTTTCCAAGCCGCAGAGCAAGGCGTCGCAAAGAGTCGTTGTCGGTAACTGACACCTCATTACCCCTGTAGGAGCTGCCGCAGGCTGCGATCTTTTGATTTTGTTTTTGAAGATAAAGATCAAAAGATCGCAGCCTTCGGCAGCTCCTACAGGGGCCGGTTTCCATAGAGAAAAATAATAGCTTCGAAGAGGACAGAACCATGCAAACCAAGCTCCTGATCAACGGCCAACTGCTCGACGGCGAAGGCCCCGCCCAACCCGTATTCAACCCGGCGCTGGGCCGTGTGCTGGTGGAAATCAACGAAGCCAGCGAAGCCCAGGTCGATGCCGCCGTACGCGCCGCCGATGCCGCGTTCGACGGCTGGTCGCAAACCCCGCCGAAAGAACGCTCGCTGCTGCTGCTCAAACTCGCCGATGCCATTGAAGCCCATGGCGAAGAGCTGGCCAAACTGGAATCGGACAACTGCGGCAAACCCTACAGCGCCGCGCTGAACGACGAGATCCCGGCGGTTGCCGACGTGTTCCGCTTCTTTGCCGGCGCCAGCCGTTGCATGAGCGGGTCGGCCGGTGGCGAATACCTGCCGGGCCACACCTCGATGATCCGCCGCGATCCCGTGGGCGTGATCGCCTCCATCGCGCCGTGGAACTACCCGCTGATGATGGTCGCCTGGAAAATCGCCCCGGCCCTCGCCGCCGGCAACACGGTCGTGCTCAAGCCATCGGAACAAACCCCGCTGACCGCCCTGCGTCTGGCGCAATTGGCGTCGGAGATTTTCCCGGCCGGCGTACTCAACCTGGTGTTCGGTCGTGGGCCATCCGTGGGTAGTCCGCTGGTCACTCACCCGAAAGTGCGCATGGTATCGCTGACCGGTTCGATCGCCACCGGTTCGAACATCATTTCCAGCACCGCCGACACCGTCAAACGCATGCACATGGAACTCGGCGGCAAGGCCCCGGTGATCATCTTCGACGACGCCGACATCGACGCCGCTGTCGAAGGCATTCGCACCTTCGGTTTCTACAACGCCGGGCAAGACTGCACCGCTGCCTGCCGCATCTATGCCCAGGAAGGCATCTACGACAAATTCGTCGAGAAGCTCGGCGCAGCGGTCAGCAGCATCAAGTACGGTTTGCAGGATGATTCGGCCACCGAACTCGGCCCGTTGATCACCGCGCAACACCGCGACCGCGTGGCCGGTTTCGTCGAGCGCGCCGTGGCGCAGCCGCACATTCGCTTGATCACCGGTGGCAAGGCGGTTGACGGCAATGGTTTCTTCTTCGAACCCACCGTGCTGGCCGACGCGCAGCAGGATGACGAAATCGTCCGTCGCGAGGTGTTCGGGCCGGTGGTGTCAGTGACCAGGTTCAGCGACGAAGCGCAGGTGCTGGGCTGGGCCAACGATTCGGATTACGGCCTCGCCTCTTCCGTGTGGACCGCCGACGTCGGCCGCGCCCATCGCCTGTCGGCGCGGTTGCAATACGGCTGCACCTGGGTGAACACGCACTTCATGCTCGTCAGCGAAATGCCGCACGGTGGTCAGAAACTGTCCGGGTACGGGAAGGACATGTCCATGTATGGACTGGAGGATTACACCGTTGTGCGGCATGTGATGTTCAAGCACTAAAAGCATCGCGAGCAAGCTTTGCTCCTACAGATTTTGCGGCGTACGCATTGTTTGCGAACACCATCGCCCCTGTAGGAGCAAGGCTTGCCCGCGATGGCTTCAACACAGATCCACAGCCAATCACTACAACGTTCGCTGACTATTGCCGATGCCCTTGGCAATATCGATGCCCCAATCCATCGCCGCTTCCATGTCCAGCATGTGCGGTTTGGGATCATGGTTTTCGTCGATTGGCGTGCCGTCCGGCCAGTAGACACCGATAAACATCCCCAACGAACCGTCCTTCAATATTTCGGCTTTGACCCGAATGCTGCATCCGTTCGACAGCGTCTCCTTGTGCTCCAGATGGCGCTCAGTCATGGCAATTTTCCTCCCGTCGCAGGATTTTCGACCTTACTGGCAATGCTAGCTCAGCCCCGAAATTGCGCTGGTACGCAGGTCTGACCACTCAACCTGACAGCGGCGAAATGCCACCTATACTACAAGCCACCGCCCCTCCGGGGTCTGCATTTCCAACAATAAAAAGCAGAGGTGGAACATGGTTTGGCAGCAAATCTACGATCCGTTCAGTAACCCGGTCATATCCACCCTCATGGCCGCCGTGCCGGTGGTGGTAATGCTGGCCGCGCTGGCGTTCTTCCATGTCAAGGCACACCTGGCGGCACTGCTCGCCCTGGCCTCGGCGCTGGTGATCGCCATCTTCGCGTTCGGCATGCCCGCCAATATGGCCGGGTCCGCGGCACTCTATGGCGCGGCTAACGGTCTCCTGCCGATTGGCTGGATCGTGTTGAACATCATCTTTCTGCACCGTCTCACCACCGAGAATGGCTCATTCAAAGTGTTGCAGGATTCCCTGGCGCGGATCACCGACGACCGGCGCCTGCAACTGCTGCTGATCGCCTTCTGCTTCGGTGCCTTCTTCGAGGGCGCGGCCGGTTTCGGTACGCCGGTGGCGGTGACCGGGGCGATTCTGATCGGTCTGGGCTTCTCGCCGCTCGCCGCCTCGGGCCTGGCGCTGATCGCCAACACCGCGCCGGTGGCATTCGGCGCGCTGGGTACGCCGATCATTACCCTGGCCAAAGTCACTGGGCTGGATGAAATGGAGCTGTCGATGATGGTCGGTCGGCAACTGCCATTCTTCTCGGTAATCGTGCCATTCTGGCTGATCTGGGCGTTTGCCGGTTGGCGCAAGATGCTGGAAATCTGGCCGGCCATCCTGGTGGCCGGGGTCAGTTTTGCCATCCCGCAATTCCTCGTTTCCAACTATCACGGGCCGATGCTGGTGGACGTGATCGCCGCGCTGATTTCCATGGCTTGCCTGACCGGTTTCCTGAAAGTGTGGAAACCGGCCACCATACATACCTCCGCGGCCCTGACCGGACGGGTCGACGATTCGAAGATCGACGCTGAATATGAATCGAAAACCGAGCCCACCGCGGCCTTTTCCAGCGACTCGAAAAAGGCTGTGATGCGCGCGTGGATGCCTTGGATCATCCTCACCATCTTCGTGTTCGCCTGGGGCACACAGGGCTTCAAAAACATGTTCGACACCCGCCCGGCGATTGATCCGGCCACCAATTCGGCCAAGCTCGACCCGCAGGGCAAGCCAATGCGCGAAGCCAACCCGGTGTTCGCCCCGGTACTGACCTTCACCACCATTCACCAGCAAATCGAGAAGGTGCCACCGGTAGTGCCGGCGCCGAAAGTCGAAGAAGCGGTGTACAAATTCACCTGGTTCACTGCCACCGGCAGCGGCATTCTGCTGGCAGCGATTGTCGGCGGATTGCTGATGGGGTACTCCATCCCGCAACTGATCCATCAGTATCTACGGACGTTGTGGGTGGTGCGCTACTCCTTGATCACCATCACCGCGATGCTCGCCCTCGGGTTCCTCACGCGTTACTCGGGGCTGGACGCGACCATGGGGCTGGCCTTTGCGGCGACGGGGATTTTCTATCCCATGTTCGGCACGTTGCTCGGCTGGCTGGGCGTGGCGCTGACCGGTTCGGATACCGCGTCCAACGTACTGTTCGGCGGCTTGCAAAGGGTCACCGCCGAGCAACTGGGCCTGAGCCCGGTGCTGATGGCCGCCGCCAACAGTTCTGGCGGGGTCATGGGCAAGATGGTCGATGCCCAATCCATCGTGGTCGCCTCCACCGCTACGCGTTGGTATGGCCATGAAGGGGAAATCCTGCGCTACGTGTTCTTCCACTCGATCATCCTGGCGATCCTGGTCGGTGGGCTGGTGACGTTGCAGGCGTATGTGGCGCCGTTCAGCCATATGGTGGTGGGCGGGCATTGATTCCAGCGCAGTGTTTTCTTGCATAAATCTTATCCACGCCCGGGCTCATTGCCCGGGCGTGGTGTTCTACACGCCCAGTTCCCTGTGGGAGCGAGCTTGCTCGCGATAGCGGTGGGTCAGTCAATATCTCTGTCGGATGTGACGAAGTCATCGCGAGCAAGCTCGCTCCCACAGGGGATGAGGGTTTTATTGAATGAATCGTCCGTCGAGCAGACAAAGATCCCATGGACAGCTGAGCCTGGCGGGCCAATGATTAAGACAATGGACCGCGAAAACAGACCTCACATAACAACAAAACGAGGGTCGAGCGCCGATGAACATTCTCTACGATGAGCGCGTTGACGGCGCCCTGCCTGACGTCGACAAAAAAGCATTGCTGCAAGCCCTGCAAACGCAGTGGCCGGAGCTGGAAATCCTGCATCAGCAGGAAGAACTCAAGCCGTACGAATGCGATGGCCTGTCGGCGTATCGCACCACGCCGATGCTGGTGGTGCTGCCTCGGGACATCGCGCAGGTTCAAGGCGTGCTGCGCCTGTGTCATGAGCGGCAAGTGCCGGTGGTCGCCCGGGGGGCCGGGACCGGTTTGTCCGGTGGCGCCCTGCCCCTGGAAAAAGGCGTGCTGCTGGTGATGGCGCGTTTCAACCAGATTCTGCACATCGACCCCGCCGCCCGCACCGCACGGGTCCAGCCGGGGGTGCGCAACCTGGCGATTTCCCAGGCCGCCGCGCCGCATGGTTTGTACTACGCGCCCGACCCGTCGTCGCAAATCGCCTGTTCCATCGGCGGCAACGTCGCGGAAAACGCCGGCGGCGTGCATTGCCTGAAGTACGGCCTGACCGTGCACAACGTGCTCAAAGTGGACATTCTCACCGTCGACGGCGAACACCTGACGCTTGGCTCCAACGCCCTCGATTCACCCGGCCTCGATCTGCTGGCCTTGTTCACCGGCTCCGAAGGCATGCTCGGGGTGATCACCGAAGTCACGGTCAAACTGCTGCCCAAACCGCAGTCCGCCAAGGTGCTGCTGGCGGCGTTCGATTCCGTGGAAAAGGCCGGACGCGCCGTCGGCGACATCATTGCCGCCGGCATCATCCCCGGTGGCCTGGAAATGATGGACAACCTGGCGATCCGCGCCGCCGAGGACTTTATCCACGCCGGTTACCCGGTCGACGCCGAGGCCATTTTGCTGTGCGAACTCGATGGCGTCGAAGCTGACGTTCATGACGATTGCGACTGTGTGCGCCAAGTGCTGGAACAGGCCGGCGCCACGGAAGTACGCTTGGCCAAAGATGAGGCCGAGCGCGTGCGTTTCTGGGCCGGGCGCAAGAATGCGTTCCCGGCCGTTGGCCGTTTGTCGCCGGACTATTACTGCATGGATGGCACCATTCCACGCCGCGCCTTGCCCGGCGTACTGCACGCCATCAAAGAGTTGTCGGCCGAATACGGCCTGCGGGTGGCCAACGTGTTCCACGCCGGTGACGGCAACATGCACCCGCTGATTCTGTTCGACGCCAATACGCCGGGAGAACTTGAGCGCGCCGAAACCCTGGGCGGCAAGATCCTGGAATTGTGCGTGAAGGTCGGCGGCAGCATCACCGGCGAACACGGCGTGGGCCGCGAGAAGATCAATCAGATGTGCGCGCAGTTCAACAGCGACGAGCTGACCCTGTTTCATGCGGTCAAGGCGGCGTTCGATCCGAGCGGTCTGCTCAACCCCGGCAAGAACATTCCGACCCTGCACCGCTGTGCCGAATTCGGCGCGATGCATGTACACGCCGGGCAGTTGCCCTTCCCTGACCTGGAGCGTTTCTGATGCATGGCACAGGCGATTTCGATGACTGCGGCACGCTGCTGGAGCAAGTCAATCAGGCGTTGGAAAACGCCACGCCGCTGCGCATCCAGGGCTCCAACAGCAAGGCGTTTCTTGGCCGCGTGACTGCGGGGGAAATACTCGATACCCGTTCGCACCGCGGCATCGTCAGCTATGACCCGACGGAATTGGTGGTCACCGTGCGCTGCGGCACGCCACTGGCCGAGCTGATGCAAGTGCTGGACGCCGCGCAGCAGATGCTGCCCTGCGAACCGCCGTCATTCGGCGATGGCGCCACCGTGGGCGGCATGATTGCCTGCGGATTGTCGGGGCCACGCCGACCGTGGTCGGGATCGGTGCGCGACTTTGTCCTCGGCACTCGGGTCATCACCGGTCTCGGCAAGCATTTGCGATTCGGCGGCGAAGTGATGAAGAACGTCGCCGGTTATGACCTGTCGCGCCTGATGGCCGGCAGCTACGGGACGCTGGGACTGATCACAGAAGTCTCGCTCAAGGTCCTGCCCAAACCCCGGCAATCGGTGAGCATCAGCCTGGAGATGAACAGCGAGCGCGCCTTGCAGCATCTGGCGCAATGGGGCCAGCAACCCTTGCCGATCAGCGCCGCCTGTCACGACGGCGAGAACCTGCACCTGCGTCTTGAAGGTGGCAAAGGTTCGGTGTCGGCGGCCCAGGATCGTTTGGGCGGTCAATGGCTGGACAACGCCTACTGGGCCGACCTCAACGAACATCGCTTGAGTTTCTTCGATGGGGACCAGCCGCTATGGCGTCTGTCGTTGCCGCACAACACACCAAAACTGTCCCTGCCCGGTCGGCAACTGATCGACTGGGGCGGCGCCCAGCGCTGGCTCAAGTCCGACGCTGAAGCGACGTTCATTCGCCAGGTGGTCGAGGAAGTCGGCGGCCACGTGACCTGCTACAGCCACGGCCTGATCGACTGCCCTTTCCAGCCGTTGCCCGGCCCGTTGCTGCGCTATCACCAAAGCCTCAAGCAACAACTCGATCCCCGGGGCATCTTCAACCCCGGTCGCCTGTACGCGGAGCTTTGAACCATGCAAACCACCTTGAGCGAAAGCGCCCGCCGACTGCCCCGCGCCGAAGAAGCCGACAGCATCCTGCGCACCTGCGTGCACTGCGGTTTCTGCAACGCCACGTGCCCGACCTATCAGCTTCTCGGCGATGAGCTGGATGGCCCGCGCGGGCGCATCTACCTGATCAAGCAAGTGCTGGAAGGCAACGAGGTCACACAAAAGACCCAGCAGCATCTGGACCGCTGCCTGTCATGCCGCAACTGCGAAACCACCTGCCCGTCCGGCGTCGACTATCACAACTTGCTGGATATCGGCCGCGCGGTGGTCGATGCGGCGGTACCGCGGCCAATCGGCCAGCGTTTATTGCGCGAAGGCTTGCGTACGCTAGTCCCCCATCCGGACCTGTTCAAAGGCCTGGTCAACAGCGGTCAGATATTCCGCGCACTGCTGCCCGACGCACTGCAAAGCAAACTGCCGCGCCGCGCAGCACAGACCAAGCCGCGCCCCGCCACCCGCCATGCGCGGCACGTGTTGATGCTTGAAGGCTGCGTGCAACCGGGCCTGTCGCCCAATACCAACGTAGCCGCCGCGCGGGTGCTGGATCGCCTTGGGATCAGCGTCACCCCGGCCCGCGAAGCCGGTTGCTGCGGTGCCGTGGATTATCACCTGGACGCCCAGGCCGCCGGCCTTGATCGCGCCCGCCACAACATCGATGTCTGGTGGCCGAGCATCGAACAAGGCGCCGAAGCCATCGTGCAGACGGCCAGTGGTTGCGGGGCTTTCATCAAGGATTACGGGCATCTGCTCGAACGCGATCCGGCTTACGCGGAGAAGGCCAGGAAAGTCAGTGCGCTGGCCAGGGATCTGGTTGAAGTGTTGCGCGCTGAACCGCTGGAACAGCTCGGCATTCACAGTGCCCAGCGTCTGGCCTTCCACTGCCCCTGCACCTTGCAGCACGCGCAAAAACTCGGTGGCGCGGTAGAAACGGTGTTGGAGCGCCTGGGCTTCAACCTGACCTTCGTGCCCGACGGTCACCTGTGCTGTGGCTCGGCGGGCACTTACTCGCTGACCCAGCCGGAACTGTCCCGGCAACTACGCGACAACAAGATGAATGCCCTGGAAAGCGGTTACCCCGAAGTCATTGTCACGGCCAACATTGGCTGTCAGTCCCACCTCGACGGCGCGGGCCGCACGCCGGTCCGGCACTGGATCGAAGTGGTCGAAGCCGCATTGTCGCAATAGCGCCCTGGAGAACGCCCATGAAAAGCAAAGCCGTGCTGAGCCAGACCGAAGTGACCAAAATCCTCGCTGCGGCGCGGACCGAAGCGCAAAACAACCAATGGCCGGTGACCATTGCAGTCGTCGATGACGGCGGCCACCCGCTGGCCCTCGAACGCCTCGACGGCGCCGCACCCATCAGCGCCTACATCGCCACCGAAAAGGCGCGCACCTCTGCCCTCGGACGACGCGAGTCGAAAGGTTACGAGGACATGATCAATAGCGGCCGCACTGCTTTTGTCTCGGCACCGTTGCTGACGTCGCTCGAAGGCGGCGTACCGATCATCGTCGACGGCCAGGTGATTGGTGCGGTCGGGGTGTCCGGAGTCAAGGCCGAGCAGGATGCGCAAGTGGCGAAAGCCGGGGCGCAGGGTTTGAACTAACATCACCCCCTGTAGGAGCGAGCCTGCTCGCGATGGCGGTGTATCAGGTAAAGATATTTCGAATCTTAGGCCGCTATCGCGAGCAGGCTCACTCCTACAGGGTCCGCGTCAAACCAGTCGAAAAGGAAACGCACAGATGCCCCGTCTCACTGCGAAAGACTTTGCCCCCGAATTGCTGGAGCTCTACGACTATTACGCCCATGGCCTGATCAACCGGCGTGAGTTTCTCGACCGGGCGGCGTTGTTCACGCTAGGCGGGTTGACGGCCAGTGCGCTGCTGGCCTCCCTGGGCCCGAACTATGCCCTCGCCGAGCAGGTCGAGTTCACCGACCCGGACATCATCGCCGAGTACATCACCTACCCTTCGCCCAAGGGCCACGGCGAGGTTCGTGCCTATCTGGTGCGTCCGGCCAAGACCACCGGCAAAGTCGCCTCGGTGGTGGTCGTCCATGAAAACCGTGGGCTCAATCCATACATCGAAGATGTCGCCCGGCGCGTGGCCAAGGCCGGTTTCATCGCTCTCGCCCCGGACGGGCTGAGTTCGGTCGGCGGCTATCCCGGCAACGACGACAAGGGCCGCGCGCTTCAGGAAAAAGTCGACCCGCAAAAGCTCATGAATGACTTCTTCGCCGCCGTCGAATTCATGATGAAACACCCCGCCGGCAGCGGCAAAGTGGGCATCACCGGGTTCTGCTACGGTGGTGGCGTCACCAACGCGGCCGCCGTGGCCTATCCGGAGCTGGGTGCAGCGGTGTCGTTTTATGGGCGTCAGCCAGAAGCCAAGGATGTGCCGCGAATCAAGGCACCGGTGATGCTGCACTACGGCGAACTGGACACGCGCATCAACGAAGGCTGGCCGGCCTATGAGCAGGCGTTGAAGGCCGGGGGCAAGACCTATGAAGCCTTTATCTACCCCGGCGCCAATCATGGTTTTCATAATGATTCGACACCGCGTTATGACGAGGCGGCGGCGAAACTGGCGTGGGATCGGACGGTGGAGTGGTTTCGCAAGTATCTGGTTTAGGAGGGAGACTGTTGTAGCAGCTGGCGTAGCCTGCGTTCGGCTGCGAAGCAGTCGTAAAACCAGAGCACGCGGTTTTCCTGAAGGGCCGCATTGTCCGAATTTGCGACTGCTGCGCAGCCGAACGCAGGCTGCGCCAGCTGCTACAAGGTGATTACTTCGGTTGCGCCACGGTGCGCAGATACGGCTTGTGAGTCTTGAACCCATCCGGATATTTCTTCTTCGCATCCTCATCCGACACCGACGTCGGAATAATCACGTCCTCACCCGGACGCCAGTTCACCGGCGTGGCCACGGTGTGCTTGGCATTGAGTTGCAGTGAGTCAAGCAAACGCAGCACTTCATCGAAATTGCGCCCGGCGCTCATCGGGTAGATCAGCATTGCCTTGATCTTCTTGTCCGGGCCGACCAGGAACACCGAACGCACCGTGGCATTGTCCACGGCAGTGCGCGAACCGCCGCTGGCGTTCGGGTGAATCATGTCGTAGAGCTTGGCCACCACCAGGTTTTCGTCACCGATCAGCGGATAATTCACGGCGTTGCCCTGGGTTTCCTCGATGTCACCGACCCACTTGTTGTGGTCGCTGACCGGGTCGATGCTCAGCCCGAGAATCTTGGTGTTGCGCTTGTCGAACTCTGGCTTGAGTTTGGCCAGATAGCCGAGTTCGGTCGTGCAAACCGGTGTGAAATCCTTCGGATGGGAAAACAGGATGGCCCAGCCATCACCGATCCACTGGTGAAAATTGAGTGTGCCTTCGGTGGTCTCGGCGGTGAAATCCGGAGCTTCGTCGCCAATACGAATTGCCATAATCGATCTCCTTGCAGTAGTGAACAGGGGCGCCCGCGCCATGCTGCGGGCAGTCAGGAACTGATCTTCGCGAAACAGTATAGGAGAGCTTTCATGACACGCCGGCGAACGGCGAAATCAGCATGAAAGCCCCGGATTGATGGGCTACTCCACCAATGCGATCAACTGATGGCGCTGGGCATCGGTGAGCATCGGGCCGAAACCGGCCCCGGCGTTTTCCGCCATGTAGCGCGGGTTGCCAGTACCGGGAATGACGCAAGTCACCGCCGAATGCGATAAGAGGAATTTCAGCGCCAGTTGCGGCCAGCTCTTGACCCCGACTTGCGCGGCCCAACCCGGCAGCGGTTTGTCTTTCAATCGACCGAGCAAGCCACCGCCGCCGAATGGCCGGTTGCAGATCACCGCCACGCCGCGCTCGCGGCACAGCGGCAGGATGCGTTTCTCGACACCGCGATCGTCTAGCGCATAGTTGATCTGCAGAAAGTCCAGTTGCTCGGCCTTGAGTACCGCTTCCACTTCTTCATACGCCGACGCGGTGTAATGGGTGATGCCGATGTAGCGGATTCGGCCCTCTTCCTTCCAGTGACGCAGGGTTGGCAAATGGATTTGCCAGTCCAGCAGGTTATGAATCTGCATCAGGTCGATGCGGTCGGTCTGCAACAGCCTGAAGGACTCTTCCATCTGCGCGATGCCTTCTTCGCGGCCCCGGGTCCACACCTTGGTCGCCAGGAACGCCGGCGAGCGTGGCTCGTGGATCGACAGCAGTTCACCGGTGGTCTGTTCGGCACGGCCGTACATCGGTGAGCTGTCGATCACCGTCCCGCCCTTCTCGAACAACGCGTGCAGCACGGCGGGCAGTTGTTTGTAGGCCGGATCTTCGGGGGCCACATCAAAGCCGCGATAGGTGCCCAGCCCGACGATGGGCAGCGACTCTTTGCTGGAAGGAATGACGCGGGTCTGCATGGTCTTGCCTCCTGTTCCCGTCGACGGCGGGGTTTGCGCGCCGGTCGGACCGAACGTGAAGACCGCCGAAACACCGGCAGCCAGCGTGAGTATTTCTCTACGGGTGTACCCCACAGGATGGCTCATAAATCGTCCCTCGCCCGCCAATCAGGTTTCGACTTGTTGCGCCTGTCGCCGGGCCAGCCACAGACATAACCCGGCCCATAGCCCGGCAAACGGCACGATGAACAGCGCCACCAGGCCGAACCCTGCGCCCATCGTCGTCAAACCGGCGGACAACCAGCCACTGGCGGCATCGCCTCCGCGATAGACCAGGGTCTCGATCACGTTCTTCGCCTTGTACTTCTCTTCGCGGCTGACCACCGTCCACAACACCTCCCGCGCCGGGCGCACAATCGCGAACTCCACCGCGCGACGCAGCCCTTGCGCCAGCGCCACGGTGGCCGGCACCGGCGCCAGTGCCATGGCGGCAAACGCGACGATGGTCGCCAGTGGCATCGCAATCAGGGCTCCGCCAATGCCCACAAAACGGATCAACGGCGCCGTCAGCAGCAGTTGCAGCGTCAAGGTCAGTGCCGACACGATCAAATCGACGACGGCGAAAAATTGCGTCCGGCTACCCGTATCAGCGTAGCTGCCAGCGACAATCCGACCCTGCTCGAAATACAACAAGGTCGCGGCGCTGGTGTGCAGCAGCATGAACAGCACCAGCCCCAACAGGTACGGAGAGCGTAGGATCAGGGTGATGCCGGCGAGCATGCCGCCGCCCAAGCGCCGTTCGTCGAGTAGTGGATTGCCCGACTGCGATTGCGTACGCAGCAACAACGCCCGATAGCAACGCACGGCGACTTCCAGCAACAGTGCTGCGGCGACGGTCAATGCCATTGGGCCCAGCCGGGTGGCCATGGTCGCCGCCAGCAACGGCCCGATAAACGTGCCGAGGGTGCCGCCCGCCGCGATGCAACCGAACAGGCGCCTGCCCTGTTCGCTGGAAAAACGGTCGACCAGCACACTCCAGAAAATCGAGACGATGAACAGGTTGTAGATGCTGATCCAGACGAAGAACACTCGCCCGACCGTCACCGGCGCGACGTGGTTGGCGATCAGCACGCCGAACACCAGCATCGACACGGCAATCACGCGGTAGATCAACGGCACAAACCGTGTGGCCGGCAGCCGCGAGGCCAACGCGCCAAACACCGGCACCATCAGCAGCATCACCACGAAGGTGGCGGTAAACAGCCACTGCAACTTGTCGGCGCCGCCCTCAAGACCCAGGGCATCGCGCAACGGTCGTACCAGGTAATAACTGGCGAGCACACAGAAATGGAAGGCAAAACCCAAGGCCAGGGCCGCTCTTTCCGATGGCAACACATTGAGCCACTTGAGACCGTTAGGCATCGGCGCCCTCCTATACCGCCAGCTACACTCTGACAGCACCCGGAGCCGTCAATGCCGCCCACTAACGTTAGCCGAATGTCTCGAATCCTGGTGTTACTCGTCGTCATCCCCGCAGCGGTGTACCTGGCGCTTTGCGTTGCGCTGTTCGTCTTTCAGCGTTCGCTCATCTACTACCCGCAACCGCGCGCCATCGGCTCAGCCGAAACGTTGCTCACGCTGCCCGTCGATGACGCGCAGGTGCGGGTTTCAGTCAGACCGTACGATGGCCCCAAGGCGCTGATTTACTTTGGCGGCAATGCCGAGGACGTTTCGCGGAGCCTGCCGGGGTTCGCCGAAGCCTTTCCTGATCATACGCTGTACTTCATGCATTACCGAGGCTATGGCGGCAGCAGCGGCTCGCCCTCCGAGGAGGCGATTGCCCGTGATGCCATGACCTTGTTCGACAAGGTCTACGCCGATCATCCGCAAATTACCGTGGTCGGGCGCAGTCTGGGTTCAGGGGTTGCCGTGCGCCTGGCCAGCTCGCGTCCGGCCACGCGACTGCTGCTGGTCACGCCTTACAACAGCCTCGAAGAACTCGCCGCCCGCCAGTTTCGCTGGTTTCCGGTGCAATGGTTGTTGAAGGACAAATTCGAATCCTGGCGCTACGCCTCGCATATCACGGTGCCGACGCGGCTGATCGCTGCCGAACATGACGAGGTGATTCCGGGTTCAAGCACGCAGCGGCTGTACGGCCATTTCGCCAAGGGCATGGCATCGATGCAGGTGATCAAGGGCACGGGACACAATTCAATCAGCGACAGCCCTGAGTATTTCAAGGCGCTGGGGGATGGGTTGTAGCGACAAAAAAACGGTCCGGGCAGCGCGCCCACGCTTCCCGGACCAAAGGACTACACGCAATCAGAATCTCGGTTTAACCGCTTTCCATTCCGGCTTGTAACGCTGCATCTGCTTCACGTCATCACGCTGGCGAATGCCGCAGGTCAGGTATTGGTCATGCAGCTTGCCCAGTTGATCGTGATCCAGTTCCAGGCCCAGCCCCGGCGCCCGGGTGATCTTCACGCAGCCATCGACGATCGGCAGCTTGCCGCCCTTGATCACCTCTTCGTCCGGTTCCTGCCATGGATAATGGGTGTCGCAGGCGTAATCGAGGTTCGGCACCGAGGCGGCGACATGGGCCATGGCCATCAGGCTGATGCCCAGGTGCGAGTTGGAATGCATCGACACGCCGAGGCCAAAAGTCTGGCACATTTTCGCCAGCGCCTGGGTGTCGCGCAGACCACCCCAGTAATGGTGGTCGGCGAGGACGATCTGCACGCTGTTCTGCGCCACGCTGCGGCGGAACTCGTCGAAGTCGGTAACCACCATGTTGGTCGCCAATGGCAGCCCGGTGCGTTTGTGCAGTTCGGCCATGCCGTCCAGGCCTGGCGTCGGGTCTTCGTAATATTGCAGGTCATCGCCGAGCAATTCGGCCATGCGGATCGAGGTTTCCAGCGACCAGTTGCCGTTCGGATCGATGCGCAGCGGGTAGCCCGGGAAGGCTTTTTTCAGCGCCTTGATGCACGACACTTCATGCTCCGGCGGCAGCGTGCCGGCCTTGAGCTTGATGCTCTTGAAACCGTAGGCCTCGATCATCCGCCGCGCCTGGGCAACGATCTGCTCTTCGTTCAGCGCCTCGCCCCAGTTGTCCGGTTTGTAGGGTGAATCGACGTGCTGGGCGTACTTGAAGAACAGGTAAGCGCTGAACGGAATCTCGTCGCGGATCGCCCCGCCCAGCAAGTCCACCAACGGCACGTTCAACGAATGCGCCTGCAAATCGAGGAACGCCACTTCGAACGCCGAGTAAGCGTTGCTCACCGCTTTGCTCGCATGGGAACCGGGAGCCAGTTCCGCGCCGGCAAGGCTCGTCGGTTTGTTCGCCGCCACAGTCGCCTGAACGATGGCGCGCAGTTGATTGAGGTTGAACGGGTCAAGGCCGATCAGCTGGCTTTGCAGCTGTTGCTGGATCGCCAGCGCCGGAGCGTCGCCGTAACTCTCCCCCAAACCGATGTAGCCATTGTCGCTTTCGACCTCGATGATCGAGCGCAGGGCAAAGGGTTCGTGAATGCCGCTGGCGTTGAGCAATGGCGGATCACGGAAGGCGATGGGGGTAACGGTGACTCGTTTGATTTTCAAGAGGCTGCTCCCGTTGGATCAGATTTCAGGGCTTGATGACTGACTGGCTTTTTTGCGGCGACGCCTTCTGGCGATGCGCCGGTCAACGCACGGAGGCTGTCGCCGCGAGGTGCGGTGCGGGCGAAGAAGATCACCACGGCGGCCACCAGCGATGTCGCGGCCAGGCCATACAAACCGCCTTCGATGGAGCCGGTGGTCTGCTCCAGGAAACCGAACGCGGTTGGCGCGACGAAGCCGCCGAGGTTGCCGATGGAGTTGATCAAGGCGATCACGGCAGCGGCGATGCGCGCATCGAGATAGCCTTGCGGGATCGGCCAGAACAACGCCGAAGCAGCCTTGAAACCGATGGCGGCAAAACAGATGGCGACGAAAGCGAACACCGGCCCGCCGGTGGTGGACATGAACATGCCGAACGCGGCGATCACCAGCGTCACCGCGACCCACGCCTGCTGGTATTTCCACTTGCTGGCCATCGCAGCGAAGCCGTACATCGCGATGATCGAGATGATCCATGGGATCGAGTTGAACAGCCCGACCTGGAAGTCACCGAGGTTGCCCATCTTCTTGATCATGCTCGGCAACCAGAACGTGGCGCCGTAGATGGTCAGGGCGATAGAGAAATAGATGAAGCAGAACAGCGCGATCTGCTTGTCGGCCAGCAACTTGAGCATCGACGGTTTGACCGTCTGCGTGGCTTCGCGGGCCTGCTGTTCCAGGTCGATGGCTGTTGTCAGCGCGGTCTTTTCTTCCTCGCTCAACCACTTCGCATCACGCGGATGGGATTGCAGCCAGAACCAGACAAAACCGCAGAGCACGATGGACGCAAAGCCTTCGATGAGAAACATCCACTGCCAGCCGTGCAGGCTCAAGCCGTTGATGTGCAGCAGCGCGCCGGACACCGGGCCGGAGATCACCGAGGCGATGGCCGAACCGCTGAGGAAAATCGCCATGGCCTTGCCGCGTTCGGTCGATGGCAGCCATTGGGTGAAGTAGTAAATGATGCCGGGAAAGAAGCCGGCTTCGGCGGCGCCGAGAATGAAGCGCAGTACATAAAAGCTGGTTTCACCGCGCACGAAGGCCATCGCCATCGCCGCCGCGCCCCAGGTGAACATGATTCGCGTCAGCCAGGCCCGTGCGCCATAGCGTTGCAGCAGCATGTTGGACGGCACTTCGAAGATCGCGTAACCGACGAAGAACAGCCCGGCACCCAAGCCATAAGCGGCAGCGCCGATACCGAGGTCGGTTTCCATGTGGCTACGGACGAAACCGATGTTGACCCGGTCGATGTAGTTGACGATGAACATCACCACGAACAGCGGCAACACGTGGCGTTTGACTTTGGCCGCCGCGCGGGCCAGCACATTCGGGTCGGGTGGACTCTGCAGGGTTTTCAAGGGGCGACTCCCGATCATTTGTTTTTATAGGGATTGCTTGAGGCGTGGGCCGATCATGGACGCCGACATTGATCCCGTCTAATCTAACTTGGCATTCGATTGATACCTGGATTAGATCAATGTTCGAGCTGACTCAACTGCGCTGCTTCACCACCGTCGCCACTGAACTGAATTTCCGCCGCGCCGCCGAACGGTTGAACATGACTCAGCCGCCGCTCAGTCGGCAGATTCAATTGCTCGAACATCACCTCGGGGTCAAGCTGTTCACCCGCAGTACTCGCAGCGTCGCCCTCACCGCTGCCGGCCGGGCGTTCTTCATCGAAGCGCAGAACTTGCTGGAGCGCGCTCAGCAAGCGGCAGTCACCGCACGGCGTTTTGCCGAGGGTGACATTGGTACGGTCAATATCAGTTTTGTCGGCAGCGCGGTGTATGAGTTCCTGCCCAAGGTGATTGCCGAGGCGCGGCTGACGCAGCCGCACGTCAAGATCGACCTGTCGGAGATGAACACCTACCAGCAGCACGAAGCCCTGCGCGCCCGCCGCATCGATTTGGGTATCGCTCGCGCACCGTTGCTGGAACCCGGCTACTCCACCGAATGCCTGGTGCGTGAACCGTTCGTGTTGGCGGTGCCCAGCACCCACCCTCTGGCAACGGCCGCCAGCGTGTCGGTCCAGGATCTCGACGGCCAACCGTTCCTGATGTATTCCCACGCCGCCTACCCACCGTTCAACGAACTGCTGACCGGCATGCTGCGCTCGGCCCGCGTCGCCCCGGACTACGTGCAATGGCTGGGCTCGTCGCTGACCATCCTCGCCCTGGTCAACGCCGCCATGGGCCTGGCCCTGGTGCCGCGCTGCGCGACCAGTGTGGTGTTCAAGAATGTGGTGTTCCGCGATATCGACCTGGGTGAAGGCGTGCAAAGCGAACTGCACCTGATCTGGCGCGAGAACAACGACAACCCGGCGTTCGCCATGTTGCTGGAAGGGATTCGGCGGGCGGTGCGTGAGGGGTGGGGCACATAGCTCGACCACAACACATACCTGGTAGCAGCTGGCGCAGCCTGCGTTCGGCTGCGCAGCAGTCGCAAAGTCAGACTACGCGGCACATCAGG